>NZ_JBNBZS010000175.1:0-5320 GCF_049629625.1 Roseomonas chloroacetimidivorans
TCTCGGGATCAGTGCCTGCGTCCACCGGGAACAGCTGCGCCAACATTTCGGCGGCGGTCCGGTAGGTCATCAGCGCGGAAAACTGCGCCCGCAGCCGATCCATCTCTGGGGTCGAGCGGGCGTGCGAGGGCCATCCCACGCCGGATTCGGTCGCGCCGCATCCGCCGCAGCGAAAGCGAGGCAGCCGAACCCTGACCTGGCCGAACAACGTCGCAATCCCGTGCTGGCGGTAGTCCTTCACTCGGCACACACCACCGCAGCCGGGGCACGCCGGACGGCGCGCGGCATGGACCCGGGCCTGCGCGGCGACGATCTCCCGCTGGACGCCGGCCAGCAGCCGTTTGCCCTCGGCCAAGGTCAGGCCCAGGCTGGCTAGATCGGTGAGGTCGTCAGGCTTGGCGATCCGCATGACATTGGTGCTGTGTTCCTCGCCCTCGGCTCCGATGCTCACCAGCTTCACGATCCAGGCCACGCTATCTCTACCTCGACGGAAAAATACGCCTGAAAGTACCCCTTTCGGCCTCGCACCCCCAATCTCGCGGCAGTCCCGTAGCCTACTCTTCGATCACAAACTTGGTCGCACGGATCAGTTCGACCTGCCGCGCGCGCTCTACCTCAATGAAACGCGCGTAATCGGCGGAGGTGGAACCGATCACCTCCGAGCCAGCGCTCGCGAACACCTGTGCGACGCGGGGGTGCTTGGCGGCGGCCATGGCGGCGGCCTCAAGGCGCGCCAGCACATGAGATGGAATGCCCTTGGGCGCGGCGAGCCCAGCATAGTTCGCAATGTCAACTTCGCCCCAACCGGCTTCTGAAAAGGTGGGCAAATCCGGAAGTACGGAAGTGCGTCGCGCTGTCGATGCCGCGATCAGATGCGCGCGCTTGCCAGCGACATGCCCGACCAGCGGTGGGAGGCCGGAGGATACAATTTGGATACTGCCGCCGATCAAATCCGTTACGGCCGGTGCGGCCCCGCGATAGGGAATATGTTCAATGCGAAGGTCCGTTCCGTAGCGCAGCGCCTCGCCCGCGAAATGCTGCAGCGTGCCGATGCCAGGCGAGCCGTAATTGGCGTGCCCGCCCTGCTCGCGCACCCAGGCGACGAACTCGGTCGGGGTCCGCGCCGGCACGCTCGAGTTCACTGCGATGACGATGGGGGTGACGCCGGTGAGTGAGATTGGGAGGAAGTCGCGGTCGAGATCATACTCGGTCCGCGAGGCCGCTTGACGCACGGCCAGTTCCGAGAGGCTCATGAACAGCAGCGTGTAGCCATCGGCGGGTGCGCGGGCAGCGGCCATGGTGGCGATGACCCCGGCGGCGCCCGGCCGATTGTCCACCACGACCGGAACGCCGAGCTCGGCCGACATGGCCGCGGCCAGTGCGCGCCCCATTGTGTCCACGCCGCCGCCCGGCGGCCATCCGACCACCACCTGCACGGGGCGGGACGGAAAGCCCTGCGCATGAACCGCGGGAGCGGCGAGCGGCAAGCTCGAGGCTGCCACTCCCGCAATAAGCGTTCTGCGAAGCATTTCTTTTGTTCCTCCCTGCTGATGCGGCCTTTTCGGCTCAGACGTTGAAGTCCACCTCGACACCGGGTGGCGGCGAGAAGCCGAGATCGCCGCGTGCAATCACCGCATCGCGCCCGCCATTCAGTTCGAGCAGCCGCGCCTGCCGGGACTTGCAGCGGGCATCCACCTCATCCGGATCGCAAATGGCTGCCAGTTCGGCCTGCATCAGTGCCAGCGCGGGCGCCGCCGCCGGATCCGTAATGCGGTCCTGCTCCTCCCCAGGGTCGGCGGCCAAGTCGAAGAGCTGGGCTGGGTGGCGGACATAATGGACGTATTTCCAGTTCTCCCGCCGCACCATGAACATCGCGGCGGTCGAGCCCATGCCGTGATACTCGGAGAAGGCGGTGCGCGCGGTGTCGACGCGCGGGGCCAGGCTGAAGAGCGACTGACCCGGCCGCCGGCTTGGTGAATCGGGGGGCAGCCCGACGCCTTCCAGGATCGTCGGATACAGATCGACTAACGAGACGGGGGTTGGGCAAACATGGCCCGCCGGAACTCCGGCGCCGGCCATGATCAGGGGAATGCCGACGGCCTCCTCATACATGGTGGACTTGCCCCAGAGGCCGCGGGCGCCGAGATTGTCGCCGTGGTCGGAGGTCATCACCACGCGCGTGTTGCCAGCCAACCCGGTGCGGTCCAGCGCCGCAAGGATGCGTCCGACATTCTCATCGAGAAAGGAGACCAGGCCGTAATAGCCGGCAACTGCCTTTTGCACGGCCTCCGCATCCGGGAAGTGCTCGTCGTAGGCGAAGCTGCCGGCATATTCGGTGTGGTAGGGATGGTCGGGGCGCGATGCGGGATCGTAGCGCTTCGGCATGGGCAACTTCGGGTCGTTCCAATAGCGCGCGAAATGCTCCTCCGGCGCGGTGAGCGGGAAGTGCGGGCAGACCAGGGAGACGAAAAGGCACCAGGGCTTTCCCGGGACCTCGGAGGCCCGCGCGGCGAGCCAGGTTTCGGTGCGGGCCGTGATGTCACGGTCGTAATGGGTGTAGGGGGACTCTCCCGGACCCGCCATGCCCGCCATCTTCCACGCGCCCTTGCGCTTGGGAAGATCGTCGCGCACCAGACCCATCAGATCGCCTTTACCCTCGACGACATGCATGGGGATCAACGTCTCGGTGAAGCCGTAGTCATCGGTGAGGTCTCGGAAGTGGAGCTTGCCGATCGAGGAAACCGTATGGCCTGCCGCCCGCAACTGGTGGTGCCAGCTCTCCTCCAGTCCGTCATAGGGGTCGGCATTGTCCCAGTAGGCATTGAGGTCACAGAGATAGCGGCCCGTCGCGAAGCTCGCGCGTGCTGGCACGCAGACCGGGGAATTGGTGTAGGCGGCGGTGAAGCGCGTGCCGCGCGCCGCCAGCGAGTCCATAGCCGGGGTGTGCACGACAGGATCGCCGTAGCAGCCCATGGTCTGCCAGCGCAGCTCATCGGCCATAATGATGATGAGGTTCTGAGGCTGGGCGGCCGGGCGCACGCTCTCAGCCGCGGGCGTGATCTGGACGGGCATTTGGTATTTCCTGGACGACTTTGATTTAATCTATTTATATAGAGGAAATGGAGCAAGTGCTGAATTTACAGTTCGCGCTGCGCGATCTGCTCGGCCCCGTCGAAGGAGCGGCTGGCGGGCAACCCAAGCACATGCTGCTGCGCGAGGCCGTCCGGCGGGCTATTGAGACCGGGAGGCTCGCAGCCGGCACGCGCCTGCCACCAGAGCCTGAGATCGCGGCCGCCATGGGCGCCAGTGTGGGCACAGTGCAGCGCGCCCTTCGAACCTTGGCAGAGGAGGGGCTAATCAGCCGACGGACCCGCGCCGGGAGCGTCGTTGCCGATCGCCGCCGCCCCATGGAACGGCCCTGGCACTGCCGCTTCCTCGGCGATGATGGCGAGACGCCGCTGGCGATCTTCCCGCGTCTTCTGAGCCGGGTCGTGGTGCGCGAGGCAGGACCATGGTCGGTCCATCTCGGACACCTGCCGGTCGGTGCGCTGCTGATCGAGCGCGCCATCGATGTCGGAGGGGAGTTCACGGTTCGCACGCAGTTCTACGGCGACCCGTCGCGCCTCGGAGCCTTGCTGGCCGTAGACGAGGTGGAACTGGACAGCACCAACCTCAAGCTTCTTCTGGCACGGCTGTGCGATCTGCCGGTGACGCGTGCACGACATCAAGTTGTGGCGCACCCAGATGCGGACGGCGGGGGCATGACCGTTGATGCCTATGCTTGGTCGGGCGCGCTCCCACTGTATTTTCAGCGCCTACGCGTGCCGCCGACGGAGCGGCGATTGGATATTTTCGATCGGCCGTAAGGGTATAGAGTCTGCTCCCTCAGCTCGACTTGCAAATCGAGTTCGCGATGCGGCCACCTTCCTTAGGTCCGACCATGTCGGCGCGCACCGCCAAAAGCTCATGAGACCTCGCATGGGTTCTGTCAGCTCTCGCGCCAAGCCTGAGGAGGTGGCATAGAGGGCACCGTCAAGTTGTTGGCGCTGGATTGATCGTGCTTGCAGGCCGGAGGCGATGCTGGCTCAGATCTTACGCTATGGCAGGTGCCCCACTGATTTCCGCCCAGATGGCGAAGGCACGCGTCCTCGCAGCGCGATGCTGACCGACGATGACGTGGTCGCGACGGAGCTGGAAGAGGTTAGCGATCTGGTCGTGGGCGGAGAGGAAACGCTGCGCCTGTCGCGCTGACTTGAAGCGCTTCATCTGCCGCTCTCGTCGTCGCGTCGGCTGGTGCGAGTTCTCGGCCCGGTTGTTGAGACCCTTGTGCCGGCGATGCTCGACACCGGGCATCACCTCCTGCTTGGCCGCCCCGTAGCTCGGAAGCTTGTCGGTGATCATGGCGCGCGGCGCGCGGCATTGCCGCTTCAGCAGCTTGCGCAGCAGGCGCTTGGCGGCCCGCTTGTCGCGCCGGCTCTGCACCAGCACGTCGAGCACTATCCCACACCGGCAATCTTGATGACGACCTCATCGAGGTGCCACTTATCGCCAGCTTGCGGCAGTCTTCGCCGGATCCGGTTGGCGAACTCCTGGCCGAACTTGAGTGCCCACTGCCGCACGGTCTCATGACTGACGATGATACCGCGTGCTGCCAGCATCTCCTCGACCATGCGCAAGCTGAGCGGGAAACGGAAATACAGCCACGCCGCGTGGCTGATCACCTCGGCGGGAAACCGATACCCGGAATAGGGCGACTTGGCAGCTGGCGCACGGGACTGCCGCGAGATTGGGGGTGCGAGGCCGAAAGGGGTACTTTCAAGCGTATTTTTCCGTCGAGGTAGAGATAGCGTGGCCTGGATCGTGAAGCTGGTGAGCATCGGGGCCGAGGGCGAGGAACACAGCACCAATGTCATGCGGATCGCCAAGCCTGACGACCTCACCGATCTAGCCAGCCTGGGCCTGACCTTGGCCGAGGGCAAACGGCTGCTGGCCGGCGTCCAGCGGGAGATCGTCGCCGCGCAGGCCCGGGTCCATGCCGCGCGCCGTCCGGCGTGCCCCGGCTGCGGTGGTGTGTGCCGAGTGAAGGACTACCGCCAGCACGGGATTGCGACGTTGTTCGGCCAGGTCAGGGTTCGGCTGCCTCGCTTTCGCTGCGGCGGATGCGGCGCGACCGAATCCGGCGTGGGATGGCCCTCGCACGCCCGCTCGACCCCAGAGATGGATCGGCTGCGGGCGCAGTTTTCCGCGCTGATGACCTACCGGACCGCCGCCGAAATGTTGGCGCAGCTGTTCCCGGTGGACGCAGGCACTGATCCCGAGA
>NZ_JBNBZS010000176.1:0-436 GCF_049629625.1 Roseomonas chloroacetimidivorans
ACGTAGCGCCGGGCCGACAGGTCGCGCCGCTGCCAGCGCGCGTAGTCCGCCTGCCACTCATCCCGCAGCCGCGCGATCACCGAGGGCGACAGGTTCGGGGCGTCGCGGCCCAGCAAGGCCCCGAGCGCCTCCCCGAAGTCGCCCATCGAGACCCCGCGCAGGTAGAGGATCGGCAGCAACGCATCCAGGCTCCGCGTCCGCCGCGCCCAGCGCGGCAGAAGGACCGAGGTGAAGCGGATCCGCTCGCCGCCCACCTCTTCGCCGGCGCCGCGGTCGCGCAACTTCACCCGCTGCACCGCCACCGGGCCAATCCCGGTCTGGACCAGGCGCTCGGGGCCATGCCCGTGCCGCACCAGGCGCTCACGCCCGTCCGGCAACCGCAAGCCCTTCATCTCGGCCAGGAAGGCCTCCGCCTCGGCCTCAATGGCCTGGGCCA
>NZ_JBNBZS010000177.1:0-4686 GCF_049629625.1 Roseomonas chloroacetimidivorans
CGTCAGCGGATCCTCGACCGTCTCCGGCTGACGCAGGGGGATGACAGTGGTACTGCTCATCCTCGGCGTATCGCTCCTTCGGGAGGTTCAGGCAGGCTTTCACCCACCTCGATACGCCGCCTCTCTCACATCGCCATCACCCAGTTTCGGCCATAGCTCGCTGTTGCCCGCTCAGCCCTCTCCGTTGGGGCGGATCTACCACTTAGCAGGCTGCGGAAATTCGCTGCTCCAGCCCAGCCACACGAACAATCCGAATTGGACAGACCGTGATGTGCACAACACTGCTGTGCCCGAATCGTACGCAGCGTAATAAATTTTCGTAGAAGCCTCGCCAAAATCGAATTTCCGCAGCCTGTTAGGGCTTGTCAGCGGATAACCGCTTCATCTGAGTTGTCGCGCGGGTGGATGGTGTAGTTCCATTCGCCATGGAAGATGTGGCGGGTGATGTTGAGGGAGGCCATCTGTTCGTTGGAGACGGCGGTGCCCTTGGGATAGTGACGTTCGTCGAGTTCGCAGTGCACGGTCAGGCCGGTGGTTGTGGTGGTGGCGCTGATCAGGTCGACGATGACGCGATAGCTGACCAGCGGCGTGGCGCGCCAGTTCATGCTGATGAACGAGAACAGGCGATGCTCGAAGCTGTTCCACTTGCTGGTGCCTGGCGGCAGGTGGTGCACCTCGATGGCGAGGCCGATCTCGTCGGCCAAGCCTTGCAACGCGTACTTCCACAGCCGCAGGCGCGAGCCGTTGCTGCCGCCACCATCGGCGGTGATCACCAGGCGCTCGGCCTCAGGATAGCGAAGGCGGCCGATGTCCTGCCACCAGCGGCGGATCGTCTGCACCGCGAAAGCGGCGGTGTCGTGGTTCATGCCGACACCCACCCAGCCTGCATTGGCCGCCAGGTCGTAGATGCCGTGGGGCACTGCACGGCCGAGTTCGGGCAGCAGGAAGTCGTGCACCCGCACCTCCTCGGGCTCGCCCTGCGCGCGCCACTCCCGGCCCGCGTTCTTGAAGTCGCCGACAAGTTCCTTCTTCTTGGTGTCCACTGAAATCACCGGCTGCCGCGCCGCCAGCGCCGCCGCCACGCTCGCATTGATGCGGGCGAACTGCGCATCCCGGTCAGGATGCTCGCTTCCCTCTCGCGTCTTGCGATTGGCCTGCAGGCTGAACTTCTCCCGCGCCAGCAACTCACCCACCACCGTGCGGCTGACCGGATGGCCGCGCGCCGTCAGTTCCGCTGCCAGCCGCCGCAGGCTCTTGCAAGTCCAGCGCAGGGGCGACATCGGGTCACCCCGTGCCCCCGGTTCCACCAGCGACAGCAGGTCAGGCAACAGCCCGGGGTCCCGCTCCACCGCCGTCTTGCCGCCGCCGCCCGATTTGCGAACACGTCCCGGCGGCAGCCCGCTCACCAGATCCTTCAGGCCCCGGCCAATCGTGCTCGCCGCCAGCCCCGTCGCCCGCGACACCGCAGCGATCCCGCCGTAGCCCGCAGCGCGCGCCTCCGATGCCGCAAGCAATCGCGGACCACGTTCGTTCAAATGCGCCGATAGTTCCGAAAACCGCGCCCGGATCCCGTCAATGTCGATCATCCCGCAACGCTACATCTCCGCCTAACGCAGGAGAAGCACTATCCCACAACCGCAGCCGCAAAGCCGATTCACTTATCGGCGGACGAGCCCTTAGTTTCCTTCGGAGCTGGAAACGGGCAGTGTTAAGGGATATACATCAAGTATATCCTGAGGGTGGAATGATGACCCGAACAACGCTGTTTCGAAGTAACCGCACACAGGCCGTACGCCTCTCGAAGGAGGTGGCCTTTCCTGAAGGGGTACGGGAGGTGGCCGTGCTGCGAGATGGCCCGCGGCGAGTGATCGTGCCGGCGAATGCCACTTGGGACGATTTCTTCGCGGCCCCCGGCATTGAGTTGCCCGAGCGCGAGCAGCCGCGGGCGCAGGAGCGCGAGAGCTTCTGATGCTGCGCTACCTGCTGGACACCAACCTGTGCATCCGGGTGCTGCGCGACCGGCCGCAGGGGCTGCGGGCACGCTTCAACGCCGAGGCCGGATCGCTGTGCATCTCGACGGTGGTGCTTACAAAGCTGCTGCACGGGGCGGGGAAGTCGGCCCGGCCAACCGAGAACCGGCGGGAGGTGGAGCGGTTCGTGGCGCGGCTAGAGGTGCTGGCCTTCGACGCGGAAGCGGCGGCGCATGCGGCGGAGATCCGGACGGTGCTTGAGCGGGAGGGACGGGTGATCGGGGCCTATGACCTGCTGATCGCGGGTCACGCGCGCAGCCGCGGGCTGGTGGTCGTGACGGGGAACCTGGGCGAGTTCACGCGTGTGGCAGGGCTACGCTGCGAGGACTGGCTGGCCGAGGCCGGGGCGGCCTGAACTCTAGAGGTCGAAGAGCCCGCCGAACTCCTTATCCTCGTGGTCGCGGAGCTTGGCGCTGAGGGTGGGGTGGTGCCCCGGCCGGAGGAGGATTTGGCGAGCAGGGCCGACACGAGCTTGTTCGTGGACAACGCAGCGACGAAGGTGGGGCTGTAGGCTACAAGGCCCGAATATGGGCTCTCGGGTCAGTGAATGACGGGCACGCCTTCTATGGGTGTGCAAACCAGGCGGGGCACTGCAAAACGTGCCCGTGGGCTTCGGCCTCCTCCTGGCGCTGGTTGCTAAGCATATAAGAGCAGTACTCATCGGCTGCAGTTTCGGCATCCAAATCGGCCGGGATGAGCTCACTCGCTCGAACGGCGTCCGAGATGGCTGCCCAATTGCCCGTGAGCCCGATATCGGTGACATCCTGGTTGGGCTTGGCATCAATGGTCAGCCGCACCGAGTTCACGATGATGGCGGTCTGAACGATCCAGAGGAACTGGTCCTGCTTAGTCACGAATCGCGTCTTCCCTGTGTGGTTCGGGAAGTCTTGCGTCGTCTGACGCGAACCGAAAATGACGCCTAAGCGAGGGCCCAACTTGCCCCGTCGCGGTCTCCAGCAGGCTCTTATCTAGCTCCTGAGCCGCGCCAAGCGCTTGAGGCATGCCGGGCAGGTAACTTCCTGTGCGGGTGGCTCAGCCCAACCAGAGCCGGCGCCTGGCTCGTCGGCGCAGAGGGCCATACGGCAATGCGGCGTGACGGCATGGTACAGAGCTGGGCGCCCACCGGCCCGCTTACGCGCCTTGTGCAGGGCTACGAAGGTCCGGCCAGCCAGAGTGATGGCGTTCGGGTGCATGGTGCCGGATGTAGGCGTACATGACGATCGATCAACGGAATTCCCCATGACACCCGAAAAGGGCAGCCAAGCGTCCCTGGCGCCCCTCCTCGAGGGAAGTGAGGCTGTTATGCCCCGATTTGGCGTGCTGACCGCCAGCGCCCGTGGCTCCGGACTGCTTCGTCTCGCGGTCCGGGTGTAGGATGGCGCATGAGCCATGAACCATCAGCAAAGCCGAAGCTTTCTCATGAGGAGCGCCGCGTACGGCGACTGCGACTGGTCCGCCTTCAATTTGCGATCGGCCGGGAGCTGGAGGATCGGGGGATCACCCTTGCCACCGCCGTTGGGGAGGCATTGGGGCTTCCTGCACATGACGCAATGACGTTGCTAGCTCGGCGGCAGTGGCGCGAAGGCGACTTGGCGCTGCTCGAGGCCGCAGCGGCGCGGTTGGGGGTGCGGGTCCCGGACTGATGGGGCCATCCATGCTCCATGCTCCATGCTCCATGCTCCATGCTCCATGCTCCATGCTCCATGCTCCATGCCTCCGGGCTGCCGGCCGCAACCAGTCCCAGGTGGTTCGCACTCCGCAGCACGCGGCAGGGGGCAGGGTATCCGCACCGCCACAGCAGGGTCCGCTCGGTCGCCCAGCCAGCGCTCACGCCCGCATCCGCCTTGCGAAGGCAAGAGCAGAGCAGGTGACGGAAGCCGAGCTTCCAGTGCAGTCAGAAATGGCTTTCTCGAGTCATTGGTGAAGGTGTGACCACCATGAGCATGTCCTGACTGTCGGGAGCGAATTCATGCGCGCGGCTGGTCTGCTGGGCCTGCTTATGCTGGGGCTGGCGGCTCCTACGGCCTCCGCGCAGCTGTCCCCAGGGTGGGTGGAACGCAGGTTCGGCTCATGGCAATTCATCTCCGGTGCCCGAACCATTGGGGGTCTGCGCACGATCGTCTGCCAGGTCGAGAACCTACAGCGCGCGAAGGGCTGGAGCTTCACGCTCAGCCGGTCCAGCAGTGAAACCGATCTGATCTTGCGGCACCAGCAGCTGCGCCTGGACATCCCCCGCGACACGATGATCAACGCCAGCGTCGGAGGTGAGCGCATCCGGTTTCAGGTCGAGCGGTTGGTGACGCCCTCCGACGGCCCCGGAGGCGGTATCATCCTGACGCTGGTAGATGACGACACTTTCGCCACAGCACTGTGGAGGGCACGGGATATCCGCCTAACCCTGCCAGGCGAGGGCGTTTTGCAGTGGCCAGCCAGGGGCGGCGGAGAAGCGCTGGCGGCCATGGATACCTGCCCCTCGCTGACACCCTATCCTGGAGGGGAGGCCGCCATGCCGCGGCGGCGGAGGTCCGTGCCCCCCTTCGTGCCAGTCAGCGTTCGAACATCCCCGGGAACTCCGGGGCCGAGTCGTGCCGGTGTCGCCGTGATGGCGACGCAGCGGGGCCGGGCGCCGTGGCATCCCGGCCCCGCTCGACGGCTC
>NZ_JBNBZS010000178.1:0-5075 GCF_049629625.1 Roseomonas chloroacetimidivorans
CGGTAGTTTCGCCCCTGTGCTGAGCAGGGGGGCGGGATGCCAGGCGAGAGAGTGCCGATGCGCAAGATCCGAGATGTTCTACGGCTTGGCTGGGGCCAGGGCCTGTCCCAGCGGGTGATGGCTCGCAGCCTCGGGCTGAGTCAGGGGGTGGTGCACGCCTATCTGAGGCGGGCCCGCAGCGCCGGGCTGACCTGGCCGTTGCCGGAGGGGCTGAGCGACGCGGGGCTGGAGGCGCTGCTGTTTCCCGCCCCCAGCGGAGCCGCGGTCGAGAACCGGCCGCAGCCCGACTGGGCCTGGGTGCACCGGGAACTGCGGCGTCCGAACGTGACGCTGTCGCTTCTGTGGGAGGAATACCGGGCGGGAGCGCCGGATGGGTTCGGCTATTCCTGGTTCTGCGACCTGTACCGGTCCTGGGCGGGTCGGCTGAAACCGACGCTGCGGCAGATCCACCCGGCCGGGGAGCGGATCTTTGTCGATTTCGCCGGCAGCACCATGGCGGTGCTGGAGGGGGCGGGCGGGGAGGAACGGCGGGCGGAGATCTTCGTGGCCGTGCTGGGGGCATCGAGCTACACCTTCGCCTGCGCGGTCTGGAGCCAGGGTCTGGCGGACTGGATTGATTGCCATGTGCGGGCTTTCGCGCATTTCGGCGGTGTCGCGCGTCAGCTGGTCAGCGACAATCTGCGCGCCGGGATCAGCCGGGCCTGCTTCCACGAGCCGGCGGTGAACCGAACCTATGCCGAGATGGCGGCGCATTACGGCACGGCCGTGCTGCCGGCACGGCCCTACAAGCCGCGCGACAAGGCCAAGGCCGAGGTCGGCGTGCAGGTGGTGCAGCGATGGATTCTGGCCCGGCTGCGGAACCAGAGGTTTTTCTCCCTGGCCGAGCTCGACGGGGCGATCCAGGTGCTGGTGGCGCAGCTCAATGAGCGGCCAATGCGCGCCCTGAGCACGACCCGGCGCGCGCTGTTCGAGGAACTGGACCGGCCGGCGCTGCAGCCCTTGCCGGAGGTCGCCTATGAATATGCGGCCTGGAAACGCTGCCGGGTGGGGCTCGACTACCATGTGGAGGTCGAGCGGCACTTCTACTCGGTGCCGCACTCCCTGGTGCGCCAGGAGGTGGAGGCGCGGATCACCACCGCGACGGTGGAGATCTTTCACCGTGGCCAGCGGGTGGCCAGCCATCTCCGCAGCACCCGCCGCCATCAGCCCAGCACCCTGGCCGAGCACATGCCCAGGTCCCATCGTCGCTACCGGGAGTGGAGCCACGAGCGCATTCATCGTGAGGCGGGCACCATCGGGCACGACACGGCGGCGCTGGTCGAGGTCATCCTGCGCTCCAGGCCGCATCCCGAGCAGGGGTTCCGCTCCTGCATCGGCATTCTCGGCCTGGTGAAACGCCATGGCGCCGAGCGGGTCGATGCCGCCTGCGCCCGGGCACTCGCCTTGGGGACGCGCTCCTACAGCTCGGTCGCGGCCATCCTCAACAACCGCCAGGAGCGGCGGGCCGTGCCGGACGAGCCGGCCATGCTGCTGCACGAGAATATCCGCGGCCCCGGCTACTACCATTGAAAGGCGATCCGATGCTGATCCATCCCACGGCCGAGCGCCTGCGCGGGCTCGGCCTCAACGCCATGGCCCAGGCTTTCACCGAGCTCCTCGGCGCCCCCGAGGCGGCGGCGCTCTCCCGCGAGGACTGGCTGGGCCTGCTGGTCGACCGCGAGGCGACCAGCCGGGAGAACAGCCGCCTCACCCGCAGGCTGCGCGAGGCCCGGCTGCGTCAGGCGGCGGTGATCGAGGACACGGATTTCCGCACCCCGCGCGGCCTGGACCGGGCGATGTTCCTCCGCCTGGCCGGTTGCGGCTGGATCCGCGAGCACAGCCATGTGGTGATCACGGGCCCAACCGGGGTCGGCAAGTCGTGGCTGGCCTGCGCGCTCGGCCACAAGGCCTGCCGGGAGGGCTACTCCGTCCTCTACAAGCGGGCTCCGCGGCTGTTCGCCGATCTGGCGACCGCCCGGGGCGAGGGACGGCTGCCCAGGATGCTGGCGGCGATCGAGCGCACCCGCCTGCTCATCATCGATGACTGGGGACCCGAGCCACTGAGCGCCGAGCAGCGCCGGGACCTGCTCGAGATCATCGACGACCGCTACGACCGCGGCTCCCTGCTGATCACCAGCCAGGTGCCTCCGAACCGCTGGCACGACGTCGTGGGCGATTTGACACTCGGAGATGCCATCGTGGACCGCATCATCCACCGGGCCCACCGGATCGAACTCAAGGGCGCCAGCCTGCGCAAGCGCCAAGCCAGCAACGATGCCTTGACCGACGCCGCCGGCGAGTGAAGTCTACAACCGTCGGCCGTACCGCTCCCCGGCCCCGTCCCCCTGCCAAGCCCCAACGCACGGCAGGTGATCATGATCACCGGATTGGGTGATCACCTTCGGCTGGAACAGCCGATCAGGATCACCGGAATACGCAATCTGGTCGGGCCAGGGCGACGTGAGCTGAGTTGGCAAAGCCTCACCGAGGGAGGCTTCGACCTGACCAAGTTCACCTTGGATTGGGACCGGCAGGTGGCGCGCTGCCCTGAGGGCAAGGAGAGCGCCGTCTGGTCGCAGCATGCCGGAGGATCTGATCGACGTGATCACGTCAGCGTCCATTTTCGCGCCGCCGACTGCCGCGGCTGTCCCTCGCGCGCCCGCTGTACCCGCTCCGCCTCGGGCTACCAGGGCCGCGTCCTCACGCTGCTGCCCCGGCGCGAGCACGAGGTGCTCGCCGGGATCAGGGCACGGGAAAGCACGGCCGAGGGACGGCACCTCTATGCTCAGCGCCAGGGGATCGAGGGTACGCTCTCGCAGGCCGTGCGCGCTTTTGGGCTGCGCCGGGCTCGCTATCGTGGCCTGTCCAAAACGGGCCTGCAGCACTTTGCTACGGCGGCGGCCATCAACCTCGACCGCATGGCGACCTGGTTCGCCGGAAGGCCGCTCGCCCCCACCCGCGTCTCCCGCTTCGCCGCGCTTGCCACCTGATCACCGACTTCGCCAACAGTGTCCGACCGTTTGGCCTCCTTACGGTGGAGCGAATCCTGGATAGGACTGTGGATCAGCCTTATATTGTGAACATGTGCGCGGAGTTGGTGCCACGTCGATGCCGGGATCTGCTACCCCAGCTGCCTTCCTGTCCGTCCGTCTGCCCTCCGCCACGCGCGATCGGCTGAAGGCGGCGGCGGCCTCCCGTGGCGAGACGGTGCAAGGGCTCGTCGGCTCCCTTGTTGAGCGCTTCCTGGCTCAGGAGGCGGGGACCCCTCTACCCTTGCGGCCGTGCTCGGCCGACTTCGTGCCCATGGCGATAACCTGCGGGCCCGTGGCATCGCCTCGCTGGCCGTGTTCGGCTCTGTCGCCCGCGGCGACGCCCGCCCCGACAGCGACGTCGATCTGCTCGCCGACCTCGACCCGGCGGCGCGGCTTTCGCTGGTCGGTCTGTCGTCGCTGCGCGCCGAGTTGTCGGATCTGCTGGGTGCCCCAGCCGACCTGGTGGAGCGCGGGGCGTTGCGCCCGGGAGTGCGCGAGGCGGCTGAACGCGAGGCCGTGCGGGCGTGGTGAGGTCGGGCCGGCGCGGCACGCGCGAGCGGCTGGAGGACATCCGTGCCGCCGCCGAGGATGCGCTCGCCTTCGCGGGCGAGCTGGATGAAGCCGCCTTCGCCGTGCTGGCTGAGACGGACCGCCGCACCTATCGGGCTCTGAAGAACGCCTTGGCCGAGATCGGCGAAGCGGTGAAGCTGCTCCCACCCGAGCTGCTCGGCCGTCATCCCGGCGTGGACTGGCGCGGATGGGCCGGGCTGCGCGACCTAGTGTCGCACCAGTATTTCAGCCTGGAGCTGCCCCGGCTGCGGCCGGCGGTGGTCGACGAGCTGCCGGCCCTGTTGGCCGCGGTCGAAGGGGAACTCGGCGATGAGACGCGCCAAACCTAGTACCTCTGCACAGAGGTTTTGACCGGCTGCCGGGCAGGTTACCCCGGACTGTCTGTTCGCTGATGCGGCTCCGTGCGGGGAGCCGGTTCCGGCCCAAGGCGGCATTTTACTGTAGGGCAACATTCGGTGGGCTCACCATGTCTACCGATGGCCCGGCAAGGAGGCATCCTTGGCCGGGAGGTCCGTTCCAGCATAAGATTCTCGTAATGAAGCCTCCCCGTTCGACTTCAGTGCCAAAGACCATGCAGGCGACCTACGACGCCGTGGTTGCGCTCACGGACGCGTTCTGCCGCGACCACCTGAACGAGGAATACCGCGACCTCGCACGCACCATGGCCGCGGCCCTCTGCCGCAAGCGCCCGAGCCCCCTGGCCTCGGGGCAGCCGCGGACCTGGGCCTGCAGCATTATCTACGTTCTGGGCCAGCTCAACTTCCTGTCGGACAAGGCGAGCAAGCCCCACATGACCATGGCCGAGGTCTGCGCCGCCTTCAGCGTCGGCCAGAGCACAGCCAGCGCCAAGGCCAAGGTCATTTCGGACGCGCTACGCACGAACCCGATGGACCCGACCTGGATGTTGCAGAGCTTCGTCGACCGCAACCCGCTGGTGTGGATTGCCGAGGTTAACGGCATGCTGGTCGACCTGCGCTACATGCCGCGCGAGGTGCAGGTGATCGCTTACGAGAAAGGCTTGATCCCCTACGTTCCGGCAGATCGGGAATAGTACCTCCGCACAGACATCATGACTGCTTGCCGGTGACCGGGTAGGAACCGCCTAGCTTCTCTCGCGCACGTTGAGTGTCGAACATCCAGTTGATGCGGGTACCGGAAGCGTTGCGCGCTCGCTCCCAGGCGTCGATCTCGGAGATGAGCCGTAAGCGCGGCGTGACCCTTTCAATTACCCACATTTCCGCTTTACCAACTCGGCTCCGAGCACGAGATCGGAGAGCCTGGACCATCCGCGCCAGATGACGATGTTGCCGGGCGGTGGGTCGTGGGTGCGGGCGAGATAGCCGCCGAGGCGTGCGACCTTGAGCAGGTAGGTGGAGAGCGTCCGGGCTGGTAGCGTCTCGGCGGGCTTGGGAACGGCTTTGCTGGGGACTGCGC
>NZ_JBNBZS010000179.1:0-4895 GCF_049629625.1 Roseomonas chloroacetimidivorans
ATCGCGCGACGCTCAAATTCACCGAGCACGGCATCGAAAGCCTCAAGGAACTCTGCCTCGACCAGAAGCGGTGAGCGCGGTCAGCACGTCTGCGCTCGATAGCCCGCGGCCCCGGCCGGATGGATACAAAGGTGATGAGACTCCCGGCCGAACAGTGATGACCAGAAGCCAAAATTCAGTTCTGCCACGATCTGGGGTCGTGACGCTGCCTTGCCGGCTTGCTTGAGCGTCTGTAGCGCCTGGCGCACGCAGGCCTGCTGGTAGGCTGTCCTCAGCACGACCGGGTCATGGATCCAGCCCGTTCCATGGACCTGGACCAAGCGCGCGTCGACTTTGTTTCTCAGCGCCACCTCGTGCATGTGCAGGGGGCCGTAAAGAGCGGCCGAGAGCTGTACATTGTAGGTGTAAAGGCGCCCGGCCAAATCGGGGTCGCCAGCTGCCCATTTGAGGTAGGTGTCGAAGCGCTCCACAGAAAGAGCATCGGCGAAGGTAGGCACTGGACGCGCGGTCCCCTTGATTTTTGGGACCAATGGCCGCATATAGGTGGCGTATCCCCCGGCTGGTCCCTGCTCTGCATACCGCCGGGGTTTTGATTTTTATGGTCAAGCGGTCATGCTTTCAAGCAGCCGCCGAGTGTGGCGACACAAGCTGCACGTTGATCTGCCCGAAAGGATGATCCTGGTGCAGGATTACCTCCTCCTGACGTGCGAGTTCCAGGCCCGCCAGGAAGGTACTCGCGGCAGCCGACCGCCGGCGTACCGGCGCGGCTGCCGCGAGTTGCGGGAGACCCAACTTCCAAAGCTCGCCGCCGCTGGGCTCAGATCGCAGAGCCTCGCGAAGCCGTGCCAGTGCTTCCGGTAGAGTCCAAACATCGGGCGGCGAGGGCCGGTAGACCGGCGGCTCCTTTCTGCGCGTTTCAGGCCGTGGTTCCATCCATGCAAGCGTCGCCTCCAGGAAAGCCACTAGCATCTTGGCTTGTGGCCCTGCGGACGCCCGCATCTGATTGCCTCGTGCGAAGACGTCCTGCCCGAGCTGCGGCCGAGCCGCCAGCCAGGCGGCTGCCGCCTTCATCGCCGCGAGTTCTTCCAACTGCCCGAACCGTCGGTTCGCCTCCGCCGCGGCCTCTGCGGCGGCCTGCGGACTGGCGGGGGCGAGCAGCTGCGCCCGGAGCCGCAGGAGCTCGCTCGCCATCACCAGCCAGTCGGCCCGGCGTTCCAGCCGTGCGAGACTACCCTCTAGCGCCGCGACCAGCTGGTCGGTCAGAGGGATGATCGACAACCGGCCGAGGTCGAGTTGGTGCCGACGCACCATCTCCAGCAGGAAGTCGAGCGGTCCGTCGAAGCCTTCCACACTGAGGTGAGGCATATCGGCTGGCCAGGGGCGCCCGCCGGGCCCTTCATCTTCCTGCCAACCATCCTCAACCGCGGCTGCGGCGCCGGCGTCAGCCACGGCGCGCCCTGGCCGCTCGGGTTGACTTGTCTCGGTTGTCTTTCCTGTCCCGGATGCCCTGCTTGTGCTGGGCGGGTGCGATGGGTCCGCTCGTGGGCTCATTGCCCTCGCCGTCCGCGTAGTCCGGCTGCAGGCCGAAGCTCAGGGCCGGCCAGTCCCGACGGAGCCGGCGCAGCACCCGCCAGGGCGACCAGTCCGCCGACCAGAACTCCACCCGCCGCTCCGCCACCCGCCGCTTCCGGCCGTCGAGGGTGGGCTCCAACTCCCGCACATGCCGCAGCGGGCGCGTGGTGCCCCAATGCGTCCAGAGCCAGGTGCGGCTGTCCGGATCATTGGGCCCGAGACGCAGGATGCCGGGCGGGACCGGCAGCAGGCGGTGCAGGTCGAAGGGGCAGTGGTAGTCTGTGCCGATGCGGGCGATCGCCCGCTGATGGTTGGCGGCCGCGGCATCCCGGAGCCGCCGGGCCAGGATCCGCGCGCCCTGCAGGCTGATCGCCCGCTCACCCTCGGCCGGCGCCGCAAGCGACAGGAACCAGTCCTCCTCCATGTGGTCGAGGTCCAGCACCCAGGGGATCACCCCCGCGCCGGCCGCCGCCGCCCGGAACCGACCCATCTCTTCCGTCGGTCCGGTCACCACCAGCACGTTGCGTAGCCAATCGGTGTGCGCCGGCGTCGGGAGCGACGTCGGGACCGGCGCATCGAGGGCGGCCGGGGAAAGAGGGGCGGCCACTCCCCTGCCCTACAGGTCGAGGAGCCGGGCCGGGCTGTCCTGGGTGATCTTGGCCCGGCGGCGATAGCCCTGGGTGGTGGCGATGCTCTTCTGGCGGGTGTGGTGCATCACCTGCTCGTCCAGCGCACCCTTGAGATAGGCCTCAGTGATGAAGCCCGCCCGCAGCCCGTGCGGGGACAGCCGCTCGCTCTCATCCACCGTCAGCCCGGCGAGCTCGGCCCGCTTGCGCAGGATCCGCCACACGCTCTTCGTGTCGAGCCGGCCCTCGAGCACGCCGCGCCCGCTGAGGCCCCGGAACACCGCCCCGTACTCGATCCGCGCCCGCCGCAGCCACTCCTCCATCGCCCGCACCGGGCAGGTCAGGGGATTGAGGCCGCGTGGGATGCCGACCGTGGCCCCCTCCCCTTCCTGGTCGCGCTTGGAGCGCAGAATCCGGATGGTCATGCCTTCGCTGGTGAAGCGCAGCTCCTCACGGTCGATCGCCACCAACTCGGAGCGTCGCAGCGCCCCCGCGAAGCCGGTCAGCAGCAGCGCCTTGTCCCGCAGGCCCGGCATGTCGGTGCCGCAGGTAGCGAGGAGGCGCTTCACCTCGGCCGAGGTCAGCGCCGCAGCGGGCCGGGCCGGCTTGCCGTGGTTGGCGAGGATACCGCGGAGGGTCATGCGGATGGCGGGGTGACCCGGCTCGATCGGGTGGCCGGTGCGGCGGTGCATCTCCGCGATCGCCGCCAGGCGCCGGCGCAGCCCCGAGCGCCCGAGCTGGCCGGCGAGGCTCGCCAGATACCCGGCAATCACCAGGGGATCGGCCGGCAGCGACGGGACGCCGCCCGCCTCACACCAGGCCGAGAACAGGACCCAGTCGGTCGCGTAGGCGCGGCGGGTGTTCTCGGACAGCGCCTTGCCGGCATAGCCCGACGCCTTGGCGACGGCTTCCCCGACCGGGCCGGAGAGCAGCGCCAGCACCGCCGCCGGGCTCTGGCCGGCCGCGGCGCGGAGTAACGGGGTGGTCAGAGCGGGCTGGCCGGAGGGCGGCAGGATCTCGCCCTCGGTCGCCTT
Organism: Roseomonas chloroacetimidivorans; assembly: GCF_049629625.1. Taxonomy (NCBI): domain Bacteria; kingdom Pseudomonadati; phylum Pseudomonadota; class Alphaproteobacteria; order Acetobacterales; family Roseomonadaceae; genus Roseomonas; species Roseomonas chloroacetimidivorans. The sequence continues at coordinate 3,233 of NZ_JBNBZS010000179.1, forward strand.
TCCTTGCCGGGGGGGATCAGCGGTCATCGGTCCCTCCGGGCACACGGAAGGCTTTGCGGACGGCACCCTGCCCTCCTATCTTCCCTTCCATGACCACCGTGATCCTCACCCCCGAGCAGGAGCGCTTCGCGGCGGACGCCGTGGCGCAGGGCCGCTTCCGGGACGTGGATGACGTCGTGCGAACCGGTTTTGCCCTGCTGCAGCAGGCGGAAGCTGAACTTGCCGCCTTCGTAAGGTCCTTGGAAGAGGCCGAGGCCGAGGGCGAGCGCGAAGGCTTCGTCACCATCGAGGAGCTTGAGCGCGACATGGACGCTATCCTGAAGGCGGCCGCGGCACGCCGGGCTTGAGTGCCCCTGCCCTTCTGACGCCGGCGGCCAGCGCCGCTGTTCTCGAGATCATCGCTTGGTATGCCGACCACGATGAAGCGGCTGGGCAGCGGTTCCACCGGGCAATTGGCGAGGCCGCGCGACGCCTCGGCGCACGGCCACTCATTGGCCGGCCGGCGCCCGCTGCGTTGGGTCAGCGCCGTCTCTGGTCGCTGGTCGGCTTCCCCTACCTGCTGATCTACGATCCACATCCGGCGCCGCCCCGGATTCTCCGGGTCGTGCACACGGCCCGGGACCTGCCGCGCCTGCTGGCCGATCTGAAGTCGTAGCTTCGCCGCCCGGCCCAGTTGGGCGTCCGGAGAGGGCGGAGAGCCGTCCGTTCCCGCACCTTCCTGCCCCTCGTTCTGCAGCATGCCCCTACCCTGCGCCGCCTCGCGCCACGGCCGCTTTGGCCGGCAGATGAGTCTGATCGATAGCCAGAATTGGGGCAATCCGCCACTTTCAGGAATCGGCGCCCGATAATAGATAGTTATCGGACGCTAGCGGGCGGTAAACCGTTGAACTGTTGGGTCGTGTGCCCACAGGAACTGCCTTGTCTGGGAGCCAAGGCACGGTGGGCCGTCCTTTGGGGGCGATCGACACTTGGCTAGTATGCCGACCGCCTACCATTCACGTCGCCCCAGTGAGCCGGCCTTCGCCTTCCGGGGCATCCGTCGCGTAGGATGCCGAGCCGCGCAATTCTTGGGCCACGTGGGCCTCAAGCTGAGCCGATGCTTGCTCATCGCGCTGGGCACCTCGAGATAGCGGATCCCGGCTCTGGGAAGCATGGTGCGCTTCACAGCATTCCGCTCCTCGGCCTTGCCACGGTGGCGCCCTGTCTCCTGATACTCGATCACCGCCAGGGGCCAAGCGTCCGCGGCGACAAAGAGGCAGGCTGCCGGCTTGCTGTTGATCCGGATCTGTCAGAACTCGCGCCAGGGGGCGCCCGGATTGGTGAGCTGGGGCAGCCCTGGGTAGGCTCCTGACGGGTTGAGAGGCGGCTGGGAGCCTGGGATGGAGTGCGTGGGCTGCGGATCGGCCGAGGTCGCTGAGCGGCCGGACCGTACGGCCCAGGGCTACCGGCGCTTCCGGTGCCGCGCCTGCGGCCGAGGGTTCAACGAGCGCAGCGCCGGAGTGCTGAACAGGGCGCAGTACCCGAGCGACGTCATCGCGCTCGTGGTGCTGTGGCGCCTGCGCTACCGCCTGACCTTGCGGGATCTGGCGGAGATGTTCCTTATCCGCGGCGTTGTGTTTAGCCACGAGGCGGTGCGGGAGTGGGAGGCCAAGCTCGCGCCGGT
>NZ_JBNBZS010000180.1:0-4788 GCF_049629625.1 Roseomonas chloroacetimidivorans
CTACGACCACGGGCTCGTAGCCATAGCCCCGCATCAGCGAGACCAGCTCCTCGGGCATAATCCGCGCCAGGACTGTCGGGTTAGCAATCTTGTACCCGTTGAGGTGCAGGATCGGCAGCACGGCGCCGTCGGTCGCCGGATTGATGAACTTGTTGCCATGCCAGGACGTCGCGAGCGGGCCGGTTTCCGCCTCACCATCGCCCACGACGCAGGCGGCGATCAGGTCGGGATTGTCCAGCACCGCCCCGAAGGCATGGAGGAGCGAGTAGCCGAGTTCGCCGCCCTCATGAATGGAGCCGGGCGTGTCCGGCGCGGCGTGGCTCGGGATGCCGCCGGGGAATGAGAATTGCCGGAACAAGCGGCAGATGCCCTCCGCATCCCGGGACACTTCTGGGTAGAGTTCGCTGTATGTGCCTTCGAGCCAGGTACTGGCCACGACGCCCGGCGCACCATGGCCGGGGCCGGCCAGGAACAGGATACTGAGGTCGCGCGCCTTGATGATGCGGTTCAGGTGTAGATAGACGAAATTGAGCCCAGGCGTGGTCCCCCAATGACCAAGCAGGCGCGGCTTGACGTGCTCGGGTGCCAGCTTCTCTCGGAGCAGCGGATTATTGAGCAGGTAGATTTGCCCCACTGAGAGGTAATTCGCCGCGCGCCACCACCGTTCCATACGGTCGAGCTGGTCGACGGCGACTGGGACAGCATTTTGGTTCTGAGCGACCTCGCTCATGGGCATTTTCCTTGTTCCACCATGAAGGGCTCCCGCTGGTGTAAGAAGTTCCGCACCGTGACCGCTCTCGTATGCAGGATCAGGATTTCGTGCTGCCTATCAGCCGGACATGGTTGGGTGGGCACAAGGAGCAGGACAGGTGCTCGACCACGGCATGGACGACCGGCGATCTGCCGAACGGCAGATATGATGCTGGATGAACCGTCATCGAGGGCAAGAAGAAGCGTGTTCGGCATCAGGTGGCCACTCCGGCAGCAACGGCGCAGGACGTGCACATTAACAAGGCTGATCGAAGACCGGGAGGGCGTCCGTGTGGAATGCTCCGGGCGCGGCAGCAGGACAGGCTCCCTACGTCTACACGTCTACAAGCGCTCCGGCCAAGCCGGTGGTCGCCAGGCCTGCGGACGTCATACCAGCCTCCTTTCCTGTGCAACGCCGTCCATGGTGGTAGCATTCGACACGGGCGCACCCTGTTCAGTGTTAGCGAACACCATCACTCCGGGCACCAAGGCGTTCGGGCGACGTCCATCCCATCGCCGCCGTCGTTCCAACTCGGCCAGAACTGCCGCTGCTGCCAACGCGCCAAGATCGGGCATTCTATCGGAAGCGGCTTATCGGCCGGATGCGTCCGGCAGGTGTGCTGTGCAGCTTTTTTCGGAGAGCCCGATGCCGACACTTGTGCTCCTTCGCCACGGCCAGAGTGTCTGGAACAGGGAGAACCTGTTTACGGGCTGGACAGATATCGACCTGACCAACCAGGGCGTGCGAGAGGCGCGAGAGGCCGGCGCACGGCTGCTCGCGGCAGGATTCAGCTTTGATATCTGCTTCACCTCCGTGCTCAAGCGGGCCATCAAGACCCTGCACCTGGCGCTCGAGGAGATGGATCTGCTGTGGCTGCCGGTCGAAAAGAGCTGGCGGCTGAACGAGCGGCACTATGGCGCATTGCAGGGGCTCAACAAGGCGCAGACTGCTGACCGGTGTGGGACGGAGCAGGTCCTGGCCTGGCGCCGGAGCTGGGACGTGTCGCCGCCCCCGCTCGCGCCGGAAGACGAGCGGCATCCAATCCATGACCCGCGCTACCGCAAACTGACCAGGGAGCTACTGCCAAACTCAGAAAGTCTGAAGGACACGGTCGCGCGCGTCGTTCCCTGCTGGGATGAGGCGATTGCACCAGCACTCCGCCGCGGCGAGCGGGTGCTCGTGGCTGCGCACGGCAACAGCCTGCGCGGCCTGGTCAAGTTCTTGAGTAACATCGCCGACCAGGACATACCCGGTTTCGAGATGCCGACGGGGCGTCCACTCGTCTATGAGCTGGATCAGGCGCTCAATCCCCTGCGGCGTTACTTCCTGGAGCGGTAAGGCCGCAACCATACATGTAGGTCGTTAGCCGCAACTTTCTCAGCAGAAAGTTACGTTGGGCAGAAGCCGAACCCAGTCAGATGATGCCGCCCGGCCGGGCTTTGTCCCCCTTCCGCTCAGAACCGGATGGAAAGGTTCAGTGAACCGAAAACCTCGGTGCCCTTCTGCCCGTAGAACTCCTCCGATCGTAGCACCTGCGTATAGGCGAGCCGTATGCCTCGCCATAGTAGCGCCACCCCGCCCTGAACGTCGCCCACCAGCCAGCGCCGGTCCACGCTGCGGCTATCGCGCCAGGTATTTCCATCCAGGGTGATGTCGCGCGCCACCACGCGGCCGTCCACGCCGCCGAAGACGTACCAGCCGAACTCGCTGCGCGGCTCCAAGAGGCTGGACCCGGCCAGGGCCGGCCGGATCCGCGCCGATCCCCAGTCGGCGTCGAGCCCACGCCCCAGACGGAACGTCCCGCCCGCAGCGACATAGGTGTTCGCATTGCCGAGCGAGAGCGTCGCAACCGGGATGAATTCGGTTTCAAGCCCCTGCCATTCGCCCAGGGAGACGCGCCAGCGACGTTCCGCCAGCAGGTCCAGCACGGGCTCGTTCTCGATCTGGTAGTGCCAGCCCTTGGCCGGCTTCACGCCGATCAGATGATGGTAACTGTTCTGCACTTGCCTCCCAAACGCAGCGGGGCCGACCACGCCAGCCTGGACTTCAAAGATCGTCTGCGTCGATGGAGTCGTGCGGCTGACGGTGAGGGCTCCGTAGAGCCGGCCAGCATAAGGCCGGTCCGCCGGATCGGGGTTGCGGCGCTGCTTGTCCTCCGGCGTGTAGAGGCTTTGCCCGAGCGACAACCCCCAGTGCAGCCGTCCCGGCCCCAGCAGCCAACCCATGCCGCGGTCAATCCAGGCGAGCGAATCAGGCATGGTGTCAGCGGGCGAGCGCCAGGTCAGCAGCAGCCCGTTGCTGTAGTAGCGGTCGGTATTGCCGCCGAAGGCGTCGTTCTCCACCGTCAACCCGAATGTGCCAGAAGATGGCGCGGGGGCTGCCTCGCTTTCCTGGGCGGCGTGGCTGTCAGGGGCTGCTGCAGCCAAGACCTGGCCTGGCATGACGGCGAGGGGAGGGAACAGCAAGAGGGCAGCCCAGAAAGCCTTCATCCCTACACGCTGCCTCTCAGGTCGCGGCGGAGCAAAGAAGGATGCGTAGCGACTGGCGGCCGAGTGGTTCAAGGTGCGGGTCTCGAAAGCTGGCGTGCGGGCAATCCCATCGTTGGCTCGAATGCAGCCCCATTCGCCAGGCTCGCCCGCTGTTCCGCGAGGGACGTAGGTGGTTCCCGGAAGGCCACGATCCTCAGACCCGGAACTTGTAGCTCGTCCCCGGAAGACGCTCGACATCCGGCGGAAAGCTCGCACGCTTCTGCGCGAAGTAGCGCGCGCGATGGTCGCCCGAGGCGGCCAGGTTATAGGTCAGGTACAGGACCCGCCGTGCTTCCGCGGTCAGGTTGGGTTTGGACGCATGCGGCGCATAGCTGTCGAAAAACAGCACGTCGCCCGGCTCCGTCGGCACGGGGGTCAGAGCTATTCCCGCCATCTGCTCGGCCGTCAGCGGGTGCCACTCCTCACCGATCAGGCCGGCGAAGTGGGGGCCGTCCGCCATCTCGAGGCAGCCATTCTCTTCTGTCGCACGGTCGATGCAGACCAGGGCAGTGACGAAGAGCGGCGCATAGACGGTCCAGCCAGCCTGCTGGTCCTGGTGGGGCTCGAAACCGGCGCCGCCGGGCTCCTTGAAGTTGATCTTCTCCTTGAACAGCACGACAGGCCCGCCCATCAGCTGGGCGACGGCCGTCGCCAGCCGCCCGCCGCGCCCCAGCGCGTCGAAGCTGGCGTGGAAAGGGCAGAAATTCTCGATACGCTGCCGCACGCGGGAACCCGGGGCGAGAAGGCTCTCCTCATAATAGACCATGTGTCGGCCGGGGACTTCGGGCATGGACACCAACTCGTCGGTCCAGCGGGAGATCTCCGCAGCTTCCTCGGCCGTGAAGAAGCCACGCGCCGCTACCCAGCCCGTGCGCTTGTAATGCGCGAGGTCAGCCGCGGAGAGCGGCTGATTCTGCTCTGACAACGGGGCGAGAAGTTCTGCGCTCAGGCTCATGCCGAAACACCGGTATGCAGTTGTGGAGGGATCTGCCGTCCGACGTGGCTCAGATCGAGCCGTGATATCGATCTTGTTCCAGCGGAAGTCGCTGACGGTCGCCGCTTCGAGACATTCTGGTTCAGCGAGGATGAGGTCTCGGGTTGCTCCTCGTATCGCAGCTCGGTCCAGCTGCGACACAAGCGTCAGCAATGGCCAGTGCTGCGGCCTCAGCAGCGGAGAAGCGGACGACGCTGCGCCGAGGCCGTCACGGCGACCTCGCCGAGAAAGACGACGCCTTGCCAGCGATCTCGGTCAGCATTGTGGCATTTCCTTCCTGAAGTTTCCCGACCAGTTCCAGCGCGTTGTGTGTCTGGAGGCTCGCGCCATGAAGAAAGGCGCTGGCGACATCCGACTGCACCGCAAGGAGTTGGCCCGGATCCCTGGCGCCACACAGACGCTGTAGGGCAGCACTCACCCGGTTCTGCGTCTCCGAGAGGATTTCCATCTCACGCTGGGTGGCGTCACACATGGCCTGCTGCGAGTGCTGAACCACGTGCAACAGAGATAGAAAA
>NZ_JBNBZS010000181.1:0-4691 GCF_049629625.1 Roseomonas chloroacetimidivorans
GCCCTCTGGCGCATTGCGCCAGAGGGCGGCCCGCTTCGGCAATCTGACCGGGGAAGGACCGGCTGTGCTGCGCCGGCTCGTGGAACGCGCCTCAGCGAGGCGCGGCGATGGTCCGGTAGAAGGTGGCTTCCTCCCGGATGGCCGAGGCAACCATCTCCGCGGCCTCGTCGGTCAGCGCGATGCAGACGCGGCGCCGGTCCGGGCCATGGAAGTAGCGGCGGACGAGCTTCGCATTCTCCAGCGCCGCCAGCTTGCGGAGCGCGGTGCTCTGCGGCGCGCCGGAGGAGATGCAGACCGAGGAGACGGAGACATGGCCGCCCTCTGCCCGGACAGCGGCGAGGTCCAGCAGCATGTCCCAGGCCGGCCAATCGAAGAATTCGCCAGTCGGCTTGCGCCGCCGCCGGCCGCGGAGTTGCAGCAGCCTCTTCAGCCCCGCCGCGCCAAGGCCTTCATTGGGGGAAGGCTGGTCCTGGGGCTCCTCAAGGGGGAGGGCGGGGCGGCGTTCGGCTGGCTGTGTGCCAAGACTGGACAGCAGGCGCTCGAAAGTGGCGCGAAGCTCGGTCAGCAGGGCGGCTGATTCAGAGGTGGTTTCGGAGGATGGCGATCCAACTGGCCCAGACTTCTCAGAAGGCTGCGGCGTTGAGAGCTGAAATGAGGAAAGTTTTGTAAGACGGTCCAATTCCGTAAAGCCTTCTAGCCGGTCCAGGCGCACTACGCTTACAGAAGTCGGAAGTTTTAGACACGACTTCGTTAAATGGACACGAGGACGTGACCGGTCAGCTTTCCGTCAAGGTTTGCTGCTGCGGCGTCCAGCCGGTCCTAACGGCCTTCCTGCCGTCTCGTTGGACCGCCTATTGGTTCGCTGCTTTAAGCGCCGCGGTTCCGGAGCTGACCAGCTGTCTGACTGCAGATACGAGCTCATCCGGCTGGATCGGCTTGGTCAGGACGGGCGCGCCATGATGGCCGGGCGGTGCCTCCCCGTAGCCGGTGGTGAAGAGGACGGGCACGCCGCGGGCGATCAGCTCTTCGGCCAGGGGATTCACCTGTTGGCCGGCCAGGTTCACGTCCAGCACGCCGGCATCGATGGTTCCGGCGCGGTTCAGGAGGTCCATTCCCTCCTCGAGCGTGCCGGCGGGACCGAGGACCTTACAACCTGCGGTCGTCAGGGATTCGGCGGTGGCGATCGCGACCAGCACCTCGTCCTCCGCCAGGAGTACCCGGACGCCCCGCAAACTATGGACGGAGGGACGACTGGGGGGCGGCGCCTCTGGCGGGGGCGGGGTGATGGATGGCCCGAGGGCCGTGATGCTGCTGCCGCCAATGCGGATCCGTGCCACAAGGCCCTCACGCTCCCATTCGAGGGCGACACGGCCGCGCAGCTGATGCTGGACGCTGATCTCAATCAGGCGCGATCCGAAGCCCTTGCGCTTCGGCGGGCTTTCGATCGGAGGGCCGCCCCGCTCGGTCCACACCATGAGGACATCGGGCATGATGCCGGGGGTGGCGGCATCGGGCTCCAGCGACCAGTGCAGGGTCACCCGGCCTTCCTGGCGGGACAGTGCTCCGTATTTGACCGAATTGGTCACCAGCTCGTGCAGCACCATCGACAGGGGCTGCACCGCGTCGGGGCGCAGGATCAGGTTGGGGCCGCCCAGTTCGGTCTGCTTCGCCCCGCCCGCGCCGTCGCGCCCGCCCAGCTCCTCCTCCGCGAGTTCGCGGAGGGAGGCGCCTTCCCAGCGGTCACGCGCGAGCAGGCTGTGGGCCCGGGCCATGGCCGCGATACGGCCCTCGATCGCGCGGGCGAAGGCCACGGGGTCGTGCTTGGGGGAGAGCTGAACGAGCGAGCGCACCACCGCCATCACGTTCTTCGCGCGGTGGTCGATCTCGCGCATCAGCAGCTTCTGTTGCTGGTTGGCCGCGTGGCGTTCGCGGAGGTCGCGCAGGATGACGGAGACGCCGATCACGCGGCCATCGGCGGCCAGCATCCGGGTCATGGAGATGGAGACCGGGATGCGCTGGCCGTCCTTCGCCATGCGGAGCGCCTCGCGGTCGCGGATCGTCTCCCCGGACAGGGCGCGGCGGTAAAGGGGGCCCTCCTGGTCCTCAGGCGGTACGATGAGCTGGATGGTCTGGCCGACCGCTTCCGCATCCGTGTAGCCGAACAGGGCTTCGGCGCCGCCGTTCCAGGTCATGATTCGCCCGTCCTGGCCGGACAGGCTGATGATGGCGTCCGCGGCCGAATTGACGATGGCGGCCAGCCGGGCATCTACCTCCTCGCCGAGCCGGTGCTCCGTGACATCTTGCAGGACGGCCACGCAGCGTGTGGTCTCCCCGGCGCCCTCGGAGATTGAAACGAAGGTGCGGAGCCAGAGCACGGCCCCGTCGGCGCGGAGGGCGCGGTGCAGGGAGGTGCTCTGGCCGGTTTCCGGCAGGGCGGCCAGTTCATCCCGGAAGGCCCCGGCGTCATCGGGATGCAGGTGTTCGGCCAGATCGTGGCCGACCAGCTCTGCTTCCTCCCGCCCCAGGATCTCGCAGAGGCGGCGGTTCACCCGGGCGATGCGGCCCTGTTGCAGATCAAGCTCGACGACGCCCACCGCCGCTGTCTCGAAGATGGCCCGGAGCTCGGCCTCGCTCTCGCGCAGGGATTGTTCGCGGGCCGCGGCCGCGTCAGCCATGGCGTTGAAGCCGATGGCGAGCCGGGCGAATTCGGAGCGCGGGCTGCCCAGGACCGGGGCGCGGACCGCGGTATCGCCGGATCTCCAGCGCTCCGCCGCGTCCAGGAGCCGGGCCACCGGGCGGCGGACAAGGCTGCGGGCGCCGACCACGGTGAGAAAGAGGGCGAGGAGCGTGGTCCCAAGCAGAACCAGCGCGCCCATGCGCTGGGCCTGGGTGGCCTGGGCGAATATGCTGGCCCGGTCGAAGCCGATGACCACGAGGTGGGTCCCGCTCGCCTCGGCGGGGATATAGGCATAGATCCGGCGCACCCCGTCTGGGCCGACCGCTTCCTCCACACCTTCGGTCGGCCGGTCGAGAAAGCGCCGGGCCGTACCCTGGAGTGGCTGGCCCACCTTCTGCAGAAGGCCAGGCCTGGAGGCGAGCACGATCCCGTCCCGGTCTATGATGGAGAGTGTCGCGTGCGGTGGCAGGGGCACGCGCCTGATCTGTTCGGCGAGCCAGTCCAGGCCGATGGCGGTGTGAACCACGCCGGCCATTTGGCCTTCGTTGTCGTAGAAGGGCTGCGCGAAATGGAAGCTGCCCTGGCCGGAGGCCCGGCCGAAGACATAATCGCCAATTACGAAGCGACCTTCCGCCAGGGCCCGCTGGAAATACGCGCGGTCTCCGACACTGTTGCCATAGGCGGTGGGCTGGGCTGAGCAGACGACCTTGCCGTCCAGCGTCGCGGTGGCCAGCAGGATGTAGCGGGGGAAATCCGCCATGATCCGCTGGAAGAAGGGCTGGCACTCCGCCTGGTCGAGCGCCCGCACGGCCCGCAGGTTGCCCAGGGCGGTGAGAAGCTGCCTGGCGCCATCGGCCATCCGCTGATGGTCGGCGGCGACAAGCCGGGCCAGGCGCAGCGCATCCTCGCGTGCGGCGGTTTCCCTGGTGTGTCCCGCTTCCAATGCGCCCCAGACCATAGCCCCCAGGGCGGGGAGCAAGGCTAGGCCCACCAGCGACAAGAGGCGTGAGAGCAACGACATGCGGGGCACCCAATGCAGGGATGCTCAACCTGTTGCAACAGGCGTTGGGCCGGCGCGGAACGCCAGAACCGGACTGTTCCGCTCTCGGATCCAGCATATGGCAGGGTTTTGCGGCGGGGCGCCCATGGCGCGGGCAGGGATTTTACCCGGTGGCTCCTGGGTTTGGTTCCTCCCCTCTTTCCCGCGGGTTTGGCGGCGTCGGCGTCAATTGCGCGCCATCACTTCTCCGCTGGCCTTTTCTCTCACCCGGGGGCGGCCTAAACCCCCGGACCCGGCGGTCGGTCGCCGCTTCGGTCAAGGAGTGGTTTCCGTGATGCCCGCGCCCCGCGATGCCAAGGCGCAGACGCCGCAGACACCACGGCGCAAGGTGGTGGCCGAGGCCGGGAAAGCGGTGGAGGATCCGGGCGCGGCGCTGATGCAACGGCCAGGCGTGCTGATCCGCCGCCTGCATCAGGTGCATTCCGCGATGTTCCAGGAGGAGACGGCGGCTTTCGGCGTGACGCCGGTGCAGTACAGCCTGATGACCCTGCTGATGGACCGGCCGGGGCTGGAGCAGGGCGAGGCCGCTGCCGGGCTGCGGCTGGACCGTTTCACCACGGCCGATGTCGTACGACGGCTTGAGGCGGCGGGGCTGGTGCGGAGCAAGCCCGGGCAGGACCGGCGGGTGAAGACGCTGTTCCTGACGCGGAAAGGGACCAAGACCTTCGAGGCCATGCGGGACAGCGTGCATCGCGCGCATGACCGGCTGGTGGAACCCCTGCCGGAGCGGCGGCGCGGGGCCTTCCTCCAGATGCTGCAGGAGCTGGTGAACCACCACGGAACGGTCGGCGCGCCGTCGCCCAAGGTGCGCTGAGTCAGCCGGCGGGCGGCTCGGGCGGTCTTTCGTCTGGCGGAGCGATGGAGGTGGCGAGGTCGCGCAGGAGGGGTTTGTTGGGGAGGGGGTCGAGGCGCATGTCGCGTTCCTCCAGCCGTGCCGTGCAGGCATAGATCACG
>NZ_JBNBZS010000182.1:0-2500 GCF_049629625.1 Roseomonas chloroacetimidivorans
ATGCGACTGGCGTCACAACCGGTGCACCAGAGGTGCGTCCATCCCGGTCCTCTCGTACTAGGGACAGATCCTCTCAAGTCTCCAACACCCATGGCAGATAGGGACCGAACTGTCTCACGACGTTCTAAACCCAGCTCACGTACCGCTTTAATCGGCGAACAGCCGAACCCTTGGGACCTGCTCCAGCCCCGGGATGCGATGAGCCGACATCGAGGTGCCAAACCTCCCCGTCGATGTGGACTCTTGGGGGAGATCAGCCTGTTATCCCTAGAGTACCTTTTATCCGTTGAGCGATGGCCCTTCCACGCGGGACCACCGGATCACTAAGGCCGACTTTCGTCTCTGCTCGCGCTGTCGCGCTCGCAGTCAGGCGGGCTTATGCCTTTGCACTCAACAGCCGATGTCCGACCGGCCTGAGCCCACCATCGCGCGCCTCCGTTACACTTTGGGAGGCGACCGCCCCAGTCAAACTGCCCACCAGGCAGGGTCCCGACCCCGGCTAACGGGGTTCGGTTAGACGCCAGAAAGGCGCAGGGTGGTATTTCAAGGTTGCCTCCACAAAGGCTAGCGCCCCTGCTTCATCGGCTCCCACCTATCCTACACAGCCCCTTCCTGGCGCCACTGCCAAGCTGCAGTAAAGGTTCATAGGGTCTTTCCGTCTGACCACGGGTACCCCGCATCTTCACGGGGAATTCAATTTCGCTGAGTCCATGCTGGAGACAGTGGGGAGGTCGTTACGCCATTCGTGCAGGTCGGAACTTACCCGACAAGGAATTTCGCTACCTTAGGACCGTTATAGTTACGGCCGCCGTTTACCGGGGCTTCAGTTCGGAGCTCTCACTCCTCCCTTTAACCTTCCGGCACCGGGCAGGCGTCAGACCCTATACGTCATCTCTCGATTTCGCAGAGCCCTGTGTTTTTACTAAACAGTCGCCACCCCCTGGTCTGTGCCACCCCACCACGCTTGCGCGCAGAGGGGTCTCGCTTATCCCGAAGTTACGCGAGTAATTTGCCTAGTTCCTTCAGCATGGTTCTCTCAAGCGCCTTGGTATACTCAACCTGTCCACCTGTGTCGGTTTCGGGTACGGTCCATAATCCCAGTGCTATTTCCCGGACCAATCCACCTGCCCCCTCAATCCGATAAGAGGGAACCGCGCTTCATGGTCGTCACATCTGGGGGGCCAGGGAATATTCACCCTGTTTCCATCGGCTACGGCTTTCGCCCTCGCCTTAGGGGCCGGCTCACCCTGCGCGGATTGGCCTTGCGCAGGAACCCTTGGACTTTCGGCGAGAGGGGTTCTCACCCTCTTTGTCGCTACTCATGTCCGCATTCGCACTTCCCATACCTCCACGGCCCCTCACAGGTACCGCTTCACAGGCCTAGGGAACGCTCCGCTACCGCGCATCTTGCGATGCACCCACGTCTTCGGCTCGTGGCTTGAGCCCCGTTACATTTTCGCCGCAGAACAGCTATTAGACCAGTGAGCTATTACGCTTTCTTTAAAGGATGGCTGCTTCTAAGCCAACCTCCTGGTTGTTTTGGCCGTCCCACATGCTTTCCCACTTAGCCACGAATTAGGGGCCTTAGACGGTGGTCTGGGCTGTTTCCCTCTCGACAATGGACCTTAGCACCCACTGTCTGTCTGCCAGGCTGCACTCTTCGGCATTCGGAGTTCGGTAGGGTTTGGTAGGGCTTTGGGCCCCCCTAGCCCTTCCGGTGCTCTACCTCCGAAGGTGACCGCCTGACGATCTACCTCAATAGATTTCGCGGAGAACCAGCTATTTCCGAGTTTGATTGGCCTTTCACCCCTAGCCACAGCTCATCCCCGACTTTTTCAACAGGCGTGGGTTCGGCCCTCCAGTGCGTGTTACCGCACCTTCAGCCTGGCCATGGCTAGATCACTCGGTTTCGGGTCTCATGCCGGCAACTCAAGCGCCCTTGTCAGACTCGCTTTCGCTGCGCCTACACCTCACGGCTTAAGCTTGCTGCCAACACGAACTCGCGGACCCATTATACAAAAGGTACGCCGTCACTCTTGCGAGCTCCGACTGCTTGTAAGCGCTCGGTTTCAGGTCTCTTTCACTCCCCTTGTCGGGGTGCTTTTCACCTTTCCCTCACGGTACTTGTGCACTATCGGTCGCCAAGGAGTATTTAGGCTTGGAGGGTGGTCCCCCCATGTTCAGACAGGGTTTCACGTGCCCCGCCTTACTCAAGGATCCATGCTAGCCATACGCTTACGGGGCTATCACCCACTGCGGCGGACCTTTCCAGATCCTTCAGCTTAACCAACATGAACCACTGGCCTGCTCCCCTTTCGCTCGCCACTACTCGGGGAATCTCATTTGATGTCTTTTCCTCCGGGTACTGAGATGTTTCAGTTCCCCGGGTTCGCCTCCCATGCCTATGTATTCAGCAAGGGATCTCCATAAAGGAGGGGTTTCCCCATTCGGACATCCGCGGATCAACGATCGCTCGCATCTCCCCGCGGCTTTTCGCAGC
>NZ_JBNBZS010000183.1:0-4465 GCF_049629625.1 Roseomonas chloroacetimidivorans
TCATGGTGTTCAAGCTCGTCATGGCCGCGGCCAAGACCTGGCGCAGGCTGAAGGGCGAGAACCAGTTGCCCAAGCTCATCCAGGGCGTCACATTCAAGAACGGCGTCGAGGTCACCAACACGCCAGCGCAGAACGCCGCCTGATCACCGCGTCACCCAAATTCCCGCATAGCTCCCCCGACCCGTTCGGTGGTCAGATAGACGATGACATGATGAACAGCCTCTACCGAGATGTCGATGCCGAGGTTCGTCGGAGCATGCAGACGAAGGGCTTTACAACCATCGACATCGACGCCGCGCTTCTGCATCAGGTTGAGGTCGTTGATTGGCTAGAGAACGAGTGCCTGGGCGATTATGCGGTACCCGACGATGACACGGCATGTGGCTGTGTGTTGGGCTTTGAGTGCGCCAACGAGGCAACGCGCTTCAAGCTGACGTTCTGCTGAGCCCGTTTCAGCATCCGGTAGCCCTCATGAATAAATACTCAGGAGAGCGCGAAACGGACTGCAACCTGGTTCTCATGGAGACAATCGGCTACGACACACAACTACTCAGATTCCTAAGTGTGGTTCCTATCCAGAGTTTGTCTCCGCACTTGGCGGCCCACTGTCTTGCAGGACAGTGGGCTTTTTTCTTGGAGGCAAACGTCAATGGAGAACGACCCAGTTAAGGATTTCATGGAAGCGCTGCGAGAGCGCAGCAAGCCCCAGTTTCACAGCCTGATCAACACGGCCCTTAAGATCTACGAGGATCGGGGTGAGATCACGATCCGGCAGCACGAGAGCCTGCTGAACTCCGCAAAGGTCACCAAGACCGAAGTGCCGGATGCATTCCGAACCCTTCGCACCTTCACGCCCAAGAACACCTACGTGCCGTCAGCGAAGATCGACGGACCGGAAGAGGACGAGGCACCGCAGGCACCCATGCCTCAAGCATCGGCCAAGCTGCACGATATCACGAATGCCATCCGAAATGGCCGCATCAGCGTCAACGCCCAGCGGGCGCAACCGGCGCCGCAGGATACGCTGGCCAGTGAAGCAGCAGCCCTGTTCGCGGACCTGAGCAAGACCTACGCGGCACTTGCCGCTCTGTTCGAGCGCAACGCATGACCCACCGCTTCGAGCTACAGGCCGGTCAGTTTCAGATGACCCTCATGAGCACTGACAAACAGTTTGGCTTCGACATGGGCCCATCCATCACGGTCAATGCGCCGGTCAAGATGGCCGTGCAGCTGAGCGGTGAAATGCAGGATTGGGTGAGGCGGCACATCCGAGGGGAGTTCGAGGTCGAGACCATCTACGAGAGCCGGAAGGCATCGGACGTTTACCGGCACCTCTCACCTTCGGCACACAGCTACGCGGTCCACACGAGCGCCCACTACATCGCGTTCCAAGACCCTGCGGACGCCGTGCTGTTCCGCCTGACTTGGTGCTGATCAGCTAAATAGGAGACGCCCGTTTTCATCCAGGTGCCGCACTCCTTAGCTGGTGATTTGGTGCATCGGCGACGTAGGCGGAATGCCCCGGCCAGAGCAGCAATGTGAGGTCAGCCGCACCGGATGCCAGGAGGGGCAAAACTCCTGGGTGCATATGGGGTCGAATTCCGCCGTCATCAAAGACAATGAAGCCCGGCACCAAGCCGGGCTTCTTCGTCTGTGAGTGGATTGCGACTAACGCTCCTGCGGCAGCATGGCTACAACTTCCGTCGCGGTGTCGCCTTCAACCCAGATGGTGAACTCGGGTAACGGAAAATCGCTAAACGGAATCTCCTGCGTGACAATGGGCTTTTGGGAGTTGCCATCTGTCATCGTCACGGTGGCTTGTCGCGTTTCCTCGTTCACGACCAACTTCCAAACTTGGAATGGATCCTTGCGAACACGCGCGTGGGTAAAATGTGAAGCCACGAGATCAACCAACCAGTAAGCGTCGCAAAGCTCGCGCATCTCGACGATTCCAGCGGTCATGTAGAGGGACCGCATCATGCCGTGACGCGTCACAGAATCAGATCCGTGGTGCTGTGCCAGGCGGTTGCGGATTTCATCGGGGGACAGTTTAGCCATGTGGGCCGCCCTCCTTATCGGCGGTCCCGCGGGTAGAAGAAGCCTTTCGCCGGGCCTGTCAGCCGCTAAGGCAGGGTCGTGTAGCGGGGCCGGGACCCGGCGGGCAGCTGGACAGCCCCGGACCCGGCAAAGCCCTCAGCCGCCCTCAGATGCGGAAATCCCGGCCGCCTAGATGAGGACCGGGTCCGTGCAGTGGGGCGAGGTGAGCAGCCGTAGAGGCGTCACTCCTGCATGGCCATTTAACTAGCCATGCGCCCTAACCCTGCCTCGTGACTAACTCAAGTGTTTGAAATCGTGGACTCTGGGCCACGGATCTGCTACAAACGATCGCAAGCAAGCCGGGACCTCCGACCAGTAGATCGGACCAATGGTGGTACCGGGGATGGGCGACACTCGTGCGCCCTGAGTAACTTGCGATGAGTAAGAGTGTTGGTGGCCGCCAGGGCGTGAGCCAAAGCGGTGAATTCGTGTGGACCCGAGACGTGCTGAACCAGGTGTTCAGTCGGAAGGGGAAGGGCCTGGAAGCGGGGATGGGGCGGCTGTGGCGACAAGCCAAAGCGGCTCCGGGCATGTCCCCGAAGCTTCCTCGCGGCGCCTCCCCGGCCGAACGCACCCAGCACCTTGAACGGTTCGTGTTGGATGGCCTGAGGCGTTTTCGCGCCGAGGGCGGCCTTCGCGCCTCGGACAAGGGCATCCGCCTCGTCCACACCCAACGAGCCTTCATGATGGAACGGCTACCCAAGGGAGCTGGGCCTTCATGAGCGGTGGGGGAGGGAGCAGATTCCTCCCCCATCTTTTTCCCTCAGATTCATTTTTGGGGGTGACCCCATTTTGTGGTACAAAGGGGGCAAGGGGCAGCTCAAGCCGCACGGTAGATCGAACCAATTCTGGGGAGGAGTAAGAGGGCCACTCGCAAAGCGCCCTGAGTTTTTCTGATGACAACTACGTTCACAATCTGCCTCCTGGAGTTTGAGGCGAAGACTAGATGGCATGCCCCTGTCACCGCCGATGCGCTGGATAGCTTCCGCGCTACTATTCGGCTGATGACCGACGGGAAGCGGCGCGAGTACTGGCGTTCGAACCATGCAGGCGTTCGCGCTCTGCTTTCGCAGCCGGGGGTGAACCTCGACGATCCCGATGTGAGCCGGAAGGTGGCCGACTGCGCACTGGCCCTCACTGCCTATCATCTGCTCGACCTCACATTCGACCAGATCCTTGGGAGGTTGCAGGGCGGCGTCGGCTGGATTGTCGCGAAAGAAGGCCTAGCGCCGGTCCCGGCAGACGCGTTGCTGGAATTGCCGCTGGCATAGTGAGTAGGGGAGGGGCGCAAAGCCCCTCCTTAGATCGACAGACCCTAACCCCCTGTCTCGTGCCCAGCCTGGAAAGCTCGGCCGCTCCCGAACCGGGAATCTACCTAATGACTATCGACGTACAGCTTAACGACTTCCATCCCGACCGATGGAAGGATGCCCTGAAGTGGGCTGTGAAGCTCAAGGCAGCCGAGGACGACCTACAGCGGCTACTGGAGAACGAGAAATACTACCAGCCCGGCACTGTGCCGCATGCTGAATGGAATGCCGTCGTGGTGAAAGCCTACGCAAGAATCGAGGAATGCGAGAAGCCGCTGAACCGTTGGCGCGGTTTCAAGTACGCCGCTTACTGCTGCGTGGACATCAACGACATTGACCCCACGCCTGAGCGCGAGTGGCTCAAGAGCAACGTGGGACCTGAGGGCACCGAGTGGCGCATGATTAAGTCCTGGCGCTGCGCGAGCTTCTACTTCCGCGACGAGGCGGTGAGCGAGCGCTTCCGGACGCGGGGCAGCCGATGACGGTCGTTCGTCCGCTGGAGGGAGTGGGTCACGTTGACCCCTCCCGCTACCACCCCAAGCTGCTCGCGTACATCGTGGAAGAGACGGAAGCCTTACGGTACTGGCTCTACCGGGGAGAGGTGGCGGGGCGCATGGCCGATGGGCCGGACTGTGCTCATCGGCGCCGGGACTGGTCGGAGGAGATCAACCGGTGCATCGAAGAGGGCAGGGACCTCGACCACCATGTGAGCATCCCCGCCGAACGCTACGCCAATGCCCAACGGGAGGTTGGTGACTGGCTTACCGACCACTCCAAGCTGGGGGAACATCTGGGGGTTCGAGGGCCGCTCGACGATGAAGGTCTCATGCACACCCTGAGCTTCTTCTTCCGCAATCCCGAGGTGGCCGTGGAGCTATCGCCGAAAGTGGGTGATGGCGATGTGAGAGAGGCGGCGTATCGAGGTGGGTGAAAGCCTGCCTGAACCTCCCGAAGGAGCGATACGCCGAGATGAGCGATACCACTGTTGTCCCCCTGCGTCAGCCGGAGACGGTCGAGGATCCGCTGACAGCGGTTTTGAGGAGCGGCGCCCGCCGGCT
>NZ_JBNBZS010000184.1:0-4367 GCF_049629625.1 Roseomonas chloroacetimidivorans
GCGCCGGTCGAGACACGGTTGAAGACCAGCACCTCCGCGGCCCGGCCGCCGAGGAGCACGGCCATCTTGTTTTCCAACTCCTCCCGGCTCATCAGGAACCGGTCCTCGGTGGGGCGCTGGATCGTGTATCCCAGCGCGCCCACGCCCCGGGGAATAATCGAGACCTTGTGGACGGGGTCCGTGCCCGGCAGCGACAGCGCGACGAGGGCATGCCCCATCTCATGGTAGGCGACCGTCTCCCGCTCCTGCGGATTGAGCACGCGGGTTTTGCGGGCAAGACCGGCCACTACTCGTTCCACAGCCTCATTGATATCGGACATATCAACCTGATCCGCGCTACGCCGGGTCGCGAGCAGCGCCGCCTCGTTGACGACATTGGACAGATCTGCCCCGGTCAGCCCGGGCGTCAGCTCGGCCAGCCGGTCGGCGGTGACCTCGGGCGCCGCCTTGATGCGCTTCAGATGCAGCTGCAGGATGGCTTCGCGGGCGGGCTTGTCCGGGCGGTCCACCAGCACCTGCCGGTCGAACCGGCCGGCCCGCATCAGCGCGGGATCCAGCACCTCGGGCCGGTTGGTGGCGGCCAGCAGGACCACGCCGGTCCGGGGATCGAAGCCGTCCAGCTCCACCAGGAGCTGGTTCAGGGTCTGCTCCTTCTCGTCATGACCGCCAAGGCCATAGGCGCCGCGGGCCCGGCCGAGCGCATCCAGCTCATCGATGAAGATAATGGCCGGCGCCTTGTCGCGCGCCTGCTCGAAGAGATCCCGCACGCGTGCCGCGCCGACCCCCACGAACATCTCGACGAACTCGGAGCCGGAGATGGAGAAGAAAGGCACGCCAGCCTCGCCCGCCACGGCACGCGCGAGCAGCGTCTTGCCGGTGCCCGGCGGGCCGACCAGCAGCACGCCTTTCGGCACGCGCGCACCCAGCCGCCCGTATCCCTCCGGATCCTTCAGAAAGGCGACGATCTCCTTCAGCTCGTCCTTGGCCTCGTCAGCCCCGGCGACATCGGCGAAGGTCGTCCTGGTGTCGGTCTCGACATAGACCTTGGCACGGGACCGGCCGATCGACATCAGCCCGCCCCCCATGCCGAGGTTGGCAACAGCGCGCCGCCAGACCAGCGCCCACACGAGATAGAAGACGACGATCGGCAGCAGCCAGGACAGCAGGTTGGACCAGAAGGTGTTCGGCACAACACCTGTAAAGGTGACTCCGGCCGCCTCCAACTCCTTCGCGATATCCTCGGGCACGGCCGTCGTCTCGAACAGCCTCCGGCCGTCCGGATTGGGCGTTTTCAAGGTGCCGAAGAGATGGGAGCCAGAGACCTGAACAGAGGCAACCTTCTGCTCGCGCACCAGCTGCCGGAACTCGCTGTAGGGAATCGGCTGCACGGCCTGGCTGGCCGCCCACCAGCTCTGCAGCAAAGTGATCAGGATGAACGCTGCGACCCAGTAACCGGCATGCGCACCCAGCTGCTGCCTGTTCGGCTTACGCCCGTCCGGATGCAGCTGGAACACCTGCCGGAACCAGTCGCGAACCCGGTCCAGCCAAGCGGTGCCCGACTGCACCGGCGGCTTCGCCTTCGTGACCTCGGGAGCATCGCTTGGCATGTCCGTCCTCCTTTCAATGCCTGGTTGTCGGTTGGAACGCAGTTCGGTGCGCGGCCCTACCCGTCAGTCGTCACGAACCGTCTCGAAGTCCGGCAGGACCACGCCAGTCCGCGGATCGACCAGCACCGCCCGCCGGTGGCCGCCGAAATCCTCCGCCGTCGCGCGCACGAAGTCGCCCTCACGGCGGAGGTCAGTGACATGACGCCAGCCGTCGGCCGCGAGCGCGTTCAGGGCCTCGGCGAAGGCGAAGTCCGCGCCATGACCGAGGTTGGCATTGTGCGCGTCGGTCATGGCCGCATGGGCCGTGGCCGTCCCGAGACAGACCAGGCCGGCGAGCAGCATTGCGAGGCGCTTCGTGGCAAGCGCCTTCGCGATCCTGATCCCGTGCATGCGGGGCCAGATCAGGCCGAGCGCCGTGACAACCACCACGATCGCGCCGATGATCACGTGGCTCCACATCGCCGGCTGGTTCGCGGTGAAGTGGCCGATCCAGGGCGAGCAGATGGCCCAGATGCCCAGGATCGCCTCGCCACCTTCGGTCCAGGCGGTCCATTCACCGGAGCTGCGCCGGGCCCACAGCGCGTGGACGGCCAGCATCGCGCCTGTCAGCCACGCGTTCCAGTCCGCAGGCCAGGCGTTGGAAAATCCGAGCACCCAGGGCGCCAGAAACAGGCAGATGGCGGCCACCAGGTTGACGATCTCAACAGGCTTCGTGCTCCTCATCAGTGTGCGCATCGCTCTCCTCCATCGGAGGCACGGTCGACAACCGCAGGGATCCCGCGAGCCCGACCCGGCCCGCGACCGGGCAGATCGTGCCGTTCGGCGTGGGCACGGCTGCCCGGCACCTCCGGAACTGATCATGCGGCGCGATGCCCGAGTTCGGCTGGCCCCGGAGCGGAGTCGTTGGCCGCGGGGCCAGTCGGGCCGCCGTCCTGGAGCAGCACCGGCCTGGCCGCCTGGTCAGACGATCGCATCCGCACCGCCGCCGGCAGATGCGTGGGCTCCTGCACCACGTACGGTAGGCCCTCGCGCTCCGCGTAGGCGATGGCCGCCTCGCGGCTCGGGAAACGGAGCTGCACATGACGGAGCGGGTCGGTGCCACCGACCCATCCCATCAGCGGCTCGATGAACGGGGCCGAGCGCGGTGCGAACTCCAGGACCCATTGCCTCGCCCGGGCCCGGCCCGACGAGACGACCGACGGGCCGGGACACCGGATGATCGCATGGGCATCAGACGGGAAGGCCCGCGGTGCGAACGCCGGAAGCCGGTCATTCGCCGGCGACCCCGGCGGCATGGCGTGCCGGAAGGCCTCCATGCCTGTCGGAAATTCCGCATGATCCCTGGTGACACTGTCCTGCAGCATCTGAATCACCGTTCGCCGTGGGCTGCCTCGAGTGCCGGGCGCGCACGGACTACCGCGCACAGGCGGAGACGCCATGTGCCGCTCGGTCAGCGCTCGAGGCAGCAGCCTGTTATTGGGCGGGGCTCGTGTCGATCTGTGCCGGCCGGCCTCGCCCGCCGCCGATCTCGATGCGCCTTGGCTGCATCGGCTCCGGGATCTCACGCAGGAGATCGATCATCAGCATGCCGTCTTTCAGCTGTGCATCCTTGACCTGGACGTAGTCGGCCAGGTGGAACACACGCCGGAACGGCCGCTGGATCATGCCGCGGTGGAGATAGCCTTGGCTCTGAGCCTCGCTTTCCGCCTTCTTGCCAGTGACGGTCAGGAGGTTGGGCTGCATGGTAATGTCGAGATCGTCGGGGCCGAAGCCCGCAACGGCCAGGGTGATCCGGTACGCGTCCTGGCCCGTCTTCTCGATGTTGTAAGGCGGGTAGTCGTCGGCCGGCTCCGGAAGCCTGCCGTTCTCCAGCAGCTTGAGCAGGCGGTCAAAGCCGATCGATGACCGCGCAAGCGGAGCAAAATCCGTGAGCTCCATAGCCATATCCTCCATTGAGCAACATGGTATGAGCGAGTGGCGCCCTCACGGCGTCAGCCAAACCCGCATCATGGGCGTTTGGCGATCAGCGAGCTAGGCAAGCTGACTGAAGGTTTCAAGCCCGTATGCTGTTCGTGAGGAACGGCCTGCCACCGCCTGCTGCGCGGTCGCGAGCGACAGCAGATGCTCCAGAGGGATTCGCTAATGCCGGATGCCATCAGGGCGAGCAGGAAGACCCCCGCGGCACTCGGTCCCAGCACGGGGAGGAGGGTGCGATACGCTGTCTCGATCCCCACCACATCCCGGCGCCCGTTATGGAAGGCACCAGCCGCCATGATCACCGTCGCGATATTCACGAGTGCCGCGAAACCGAGGGCCACGGCGACTTCCAGGTTTGAATAGAAGATCATGCTGCGCCAGATCCGGCTGCCGCCTCCGGCGGCGGCGCCCCGGCGCTGTGTCAGGCGCCTGCCCTGTTGGCAATTCTCTCCCGGCTGACATAGCGCATGGCCGCGTCACCCCACTCCGGAGCACTCGTCCTTTTTCAACTCGGCCCGCTCACGATTGCCGGTCACGGTCCGTGCAGGGCGGAGCCCGAACGCACCGGGGTGCACCCGCACGGACCCGTGACAGGTCTATGCCGCCCAAAAGGCGCAGGGCGGGACGGCTTCGGCAGCCGCGGTGCGGTGCCTGGTCCACGATCATCCTATGCTGCCCGGGGCCCGGCCCCCGCGTTCTGCCGGGCACGAGCAGGGCCCACCGACCGGGCCGGACAGCGCCAGCGGACAGACATATGCCCCTGCGTAGCAGGTACGTCCGGGA
>NZ_JBNBZS010000185.1:0-4349 GCF_049629625.1 Roseomonas chloroacetimidivorans
CCGGAGCACGCTCAATCGCCGGCGGTCGGGCCCTCGTTCGCACCGCTCTCTACCTCGCAGCCCTTCAAGCGTCCCGACGCTCCGCCATCTTCCGCGAGTTCCGTAACCGCCTGCAGGCCGCAGGCAAGCCGGTGAAGGCCATCCTGACCGCCACGGCTCGCAAGCTCCTCGTCACGCTCAACGCAATGGTCGCCAGCGAAACAGACTACCGTCTCGACGCCGCAACCTGATTACAGTTGCCGACAAACCCGATGGAGTGGATGCCCCCGCCCGGCGGTATCACAGTGTGCCAGACTGTCCTCGCCAAGAGGTCAGCACGCAGGGAGGCTTCCATGAGCGTCGTACGCATTATCGGTATCGACCTGGCCAAGCGGTATTTCCAGCTCCACGGCGCCAGCGCCGACGGCTCGGTGGTGTTCCGCAAGAAGCTGCCGCGTGACCGGCTGCTGCCTTTCCTGGCTGAGCAAGCGTCGGCCATTGTCGCCATGGAGGCGTGCGCCAGCGCCCATCACTGGGGGCGCCAGATCAGCGCGCTTGGGCACGAGGTAAGGCTGCTGCCGCCGATCTATGTCAAACCCTTCGTCAAGCGGCAGAAGAACGACGCTGCCGATGCCGAGGCCATTGTGGAGGCGGCGTCGCGCCCGTGACCTCTGGGTCCGTCAGCGCACCCAGACCGTCAACGCCCTACGCGGCCATCTTGCCGAGTTCGGTATTGTCGCGCCGGCGGGCCACGCCCGGGTCGACAGACTGGCTGCGGCAGTCAACGATACGACGACGGCCATCCCTGACATGGCCAGGGAGCTGGCCCGCATGATGCTGACCCAGATCGAGGAACAGACCGCACGCATCGACGCGTTGGAGAAGGAGATCCGGGCGCGAGCACCCAAGGACACCGAGGTGGCCAGACTGATGACGATCCCTGGCGTCGGCGCGATCAGCGCCATGGCGGTGAGGGCCTTCTGCCCCGACATGCGCCATTTCCGCAGCGGGCGCGACTTCGCCGCCTGGACGGGCCTGACGCCGAAGCAGCACTCCACCGGCGGCAAGGCGCGGCTGGGCAGCATTTCGAGAATGGGCCAGCGCGACATCCGACGCCTGTTGATCGTCGGCGCCTCGGCGGTCGTGTGCTGGGCGGCCCGCAAGGGAGCGCCGGCGGGCTCCTGGTTGGCGGGGATGATGGCGCGAAAGCCACGCATGCTGGTGGTTGTCGCACTCGCCAACAAGATGGCGCGGACGATCTGGGCGCTGACAGTCCGCGGCGAGGTCTACCAGAATCCGCCCCTGGCGGCCTGATCAGCCGCCAGGGCCGGTGCCCCGGGGAGTGCAGGCAGGACCGAGAGAAGGTAAGGGCAGCAGTCGAAGAGACGGGATCGCATAAACCTGTACCGCCCCGAGCGCTTCGAGCGCGCGAACCCGATAGGGACGCGATCCGCACATCTCCATACAGGCCAGCGGCACGGAGTGGCCGCGCCAACAGATCCCATGAGGGCTGGCGGCGGGTAGGCTAGTGTGCGCCGGCGAGCAAAGCCCGGAGGATCGTAGCGATGACGCAGGTGCTTGGTTCACTCCCTCATCCCGTTGCACCTGATTACGACTGTACGCTCGTGCTCGCAATCGAGCTGAGCAACAAGAGTTGGGTTCTGTCGGCCCAGGTGCCTGGTCTGCCGCGCGTCAAAGCCAAGCGGACCATCGAGCCCACGGCCGAGGCATTGCTGGCAGCGATCCAGGGCTATCGGGAGCGGGCCAGGGGAGCGGGCCGGAACGTCGAGCGGGTGGTCGCCACCTACGAGGCGAGCTGGTCGGGGTTCTGGCTCGCACGCTGGTTGGCGATGCACGGGATCGAGACACACGTCATCCAGCCATCGAGTGTCCCAGTCGACCGGCGGGCACGGCGGGCCAAGTCCGATGGAATCGATGCCGAGTTGCTGCTACGCACGTTGTTGGCTTGGCTCCGCGGCGAGCCGCGGGTGTGCTCGATGGTGCCGATCCCGGACGAGGACGACGAGGACGCCCGCCGCTGCACTCGGGAACGGGCGGAACTCGTCGCCGAGCGTGTTGCCCTTGTCAACCGCATCGGCGCCGTGCTGGCGACCTTGGGTGTGGGTGACTACGACCCGCTCCTGCGGAATTGCCGACAGCGTCTTGAGCAGTTGCGTACAGCGCTGGGCACCGCGCTACCCCCACACGCCCGCGCCAAGATCAGCCGTATGCTCGACCGCTTGGATCTGGTGCGCACGCAGATCACCGAGTTGGAGCAGCAGCGTGATGCGGTACTGGCTGAAGAGATACCGGGCCGGGCTGACGCAATGATCCAACAGCTCGCCAAGTTGCGCGGCATTGGTGTGCAGAGCGCCACGGTGTTGGTGCGCGAAGCGTTCGTGCGCGAGTTCGCCAATGGTAAAGCACTCGGCTCCTACGCGGGTCTCACCGCGACGCCCTACAGCAGTGGCGGCACAGAGCGCGAGCAAGGCATCGGCAAGGCTGGAAACCGACGACTGCGGACCGTGATGATCGAATTGGCCTGGCTTTGGCAGCGCTACCAACCCGGCTCTGCCCAGGTCAGGTGGTTTCGCGAGCGCGTCGGCGGCACGGGAAGCCGCATGCGCAAGGTGATGGTCGTGGCTATGGCTCGCAAGCTGCTGATCGCTCTCTGGCGGTTCGCAACCCAGGGCGTGGTGCCGGAGGGCGTGGCCATGAAGCCCACGTCCTGATCAGTCCTGAAGGTTTGGCCTGAGCCGCCGAGCGGCTTGGGTACACGGATCCAAGGGGGCGTCGCCGTTGTCCGGCCTGGTGCGTGAGCGCCGTTCCATAGAGTGGTGGCGCCCTCCTGGAGTTCTCCCGTCCCGAATGCGGGACAGTGGTGGGGACGTGGTCCCGCCGGATGTGAGGTTTGCAGGGAAGCCCTGCACTGACGAGAGCTCCGCCTTGGACGAGTTTTGAACCGCGCTATGGCACTTAAACCCAGCGAACATTCCGCAATGAAGCCGCTTGACGGATACGCCCTCATGTGAGGCCGGACACACGACCGCACCTCACTGCACAGCCATTACCAGATCGAGTTTCTACTTGCATTCATGGGGGCATCCACACACGGGGCGGTTCACCACCGCAGTCAGCCCGTCGCGATTGA
Organism: Roseomonas chloroacetimidivorans; assembly: GCF_049629625.1. Classification (NCBI taxonomy): domain Bacteria; kingdom Pseudomonadati; phylum Pseudomonadota; class Alphaproteobacteria; order Acetobacterales; family Roseomonadaceae; genus Roseomonas; species Roseomonas chloroacetimidivorans. The sequence continues at coordinate 3,131 of NZ_JBNBZS010000185.1, forward strand.
AGCCTGCCATCCAGCGCGCAACGGTTTCCCCGTTGCGGCGTCCAACCAGATGCGCCGTCATCGTGTAGCTCTGACCATTGGCCACAGCCAGCAAGGCTCGGGCACGAGTAACTTGCGCTGCCGGCGCAATCTGCGACCGGCTCAGCCGTGAGAGCAATGTCCGCTCCGCTTCGCTCAGTAGGCGGAACGGATCCCCCTGTCGCCGTGACATGGGTCACCTCGTCATCCGGAAGCAGCCAGTATGGCACAGTCCGAGGCAAGTGACCCACTAGGTGGCGAGGTGCCGAAAGTCCACATCGTGCTGCGCCGCAAGTTCGCACGGCACAGATAATCCCTCTGCGAGGAGTTTTCGCGCCGCTAGATGCTCCGCCGCCGCATTGACCGACTCGACGGCGATAAGCTTCTCTCCCCGGTACAGAAACACTGAGAACTTGCCTCTCTCTGGATCGCCCCGCAGGACGGTCCTGTCGTGGCCGGTACTCAGTCCCGCGATCTGGAGGCGTGCGGCGCCCTGATTACTCCAGAACCAGGGAAGGTCGGTGTAGGGCGTGGGGCGTCCGCATAGGCGTTTGGCGATGGAGCGTGCCTGATCGACCGCATTCTGGACGGATTCAAGCCGGGCTTGCCCATCGCAGAACACGCAGGGGAACTGCGCGCAATCTCCGAGCGCCGAAATCGCAGGATCCGACGTCCTAAGATAGTCGTCGACCAGGATTCCGTTGTCCACGTCTAAGCCGGCTGCCGCCGCCAGCTCAACATTCGGCAGGACGCCGGCGGCCAACAGCACGGCGTCAGAATGGAGCCGGCGTCCGTCGGACAGGCGCACCTCCACTCCCTCAGGGCCGTGGTAAGCGGAGGCGAGCATCGAATGCAGGTGCACCTCCGTACCCATCCGGCGATGCAGTTCCAGGAAGAAGTCGGAGACGGGCCTTGAGACCGCCCGCGCCATCAGCCGATCGGCCATCTCAACGAGATCGACGGCCACGCCCTTCTCTCGGAGGAGGCCGGCAATCTCCAGGCCGATGAAGCCGCCGCCGATGATCGTGACACGACCAAGCGTCGGCAACCGGCCGAGAAAGATGCGAGAATGCTCTAGGAGACCGTCCGGGTAACCCCATTTCGAGCTGACGCTTGGGGGCGTTGAGCGGCGCTCATGGCGCGCCCTTCCAGCGCGGGTTAGCCTGTTGCTGCCCTGGCGAGCTTGGTGAGGTTGTGGGCG
>NZ_JBNBZS010000186.1:0-4308 GCF_049629625.1 Roseomonas chloroacetimidivorans
GGCGCGGTGCTGCACCATGAAGTCGTCGCCCTTGGCGCCGGACTGCACCCGCACGTTGTTGCCGGCCAGGGCCAGTACCAGCAGGCCAATCAGCGTGTCGTCCGAGATCTCGAGCTCTCGAAGGCTACGTGCAGGGCGTCGATGCGAAGAACGCCCACCATGGCCTCGCCCTTCTGGGTCAGGTTGGGACTGGCCGGCTTGGCGTGGCGGGTTAGGTAGCGCACCGCATCCCCAGCTTGCAGGGGTCACCGCACGGTTTGCTCAAAACTGCACGCTAAGCGGCCCGGTGTAGGAACGAGGCGCGAACGTCGCGGAGCGGCCTGAAGCCGCCGGGTAGCGTCACGCAATCGTGCTCCGACCGTTTGCGGCGCCTTGTGCTGGTGGCGGGTTCTGTGACGAACCGGCGGCTTCGGGAAGCGGTGCCCGACCGTTGTCACGCATCCGGTCGTTTGTGGAGCGGAGTTCCCCCATGCTGATCGGCTACATGCGCGTGAGCAAGGCGGATGGCAGTCAGGCGTTGGATCTGCAGCGTGACGCCCTGCTCGCCGCCGGGGTGGACCCGGTGCGCCTCTACGAGGATCGCGCCTCGGGCAAGCGCGACGACCAGCCCGGCCTGGAGGCGTGCCTGAAGAGCCTCCGTCCCGGCGACACCCTGGTTGCCTGGAAGCTCGACCGGCTCGGGCGCGACCTGCGGCACCTGGTCACCCTTGCGCACGAGCTGACCGGGCGTGGTGTGGGGCTGCGCGTCCTCGCCGGCGAGGGGGCGGCCATCGACACCGCCTCCCCGAACGGCAGGCTGATGTTCGGCGTCTTCGCGGCGCTGTCCGAGTTCGAGCGCGAGCTGATCGTCGAGCGGACCAAGGCTGGCCTTGCCTCGGCGCGCGCACGGGGCCGTCACGGGGGGCGGCCGTACAAGATGACCCCGGCCAAGCTGCGTCTCGCCCAGGCCGCGATGGGCCGGCGGGAAACCGGGGTGGGCGCGCTGTGCGCCGAGCTCGGCGTCACCCGCCAGACGCTCTACCGCCACGTCGATCCCGAGGGCCGGCTCCGGCCGGATGGCGAGAGGCTGCTACGGCATTGCCACCCGGACCGAAGGCAAAGGCCCGCGGACGAACGCGCCGGGGCTGGAGGCCGGTGAACGGCATGCCTAGTTCCGAGAGCATGGTTCAGCGCCAGAAGGTGCTGGCCGACTTCGGCGAACTCGCCCTACGCAGCGAGGGCCTCAACGAGATCCTCACGGAGGCATGCCGCCTCGTGTGCGAGGCGCTCGGAACGGAACGTGCCAAGATCCTCGAAATCGAGCACGCCAATCGGACCCTGCTCCTCCGGGCGGGCGTCGGCTGGAAGCCGGACCTCATCGGCAGGCTTCGCTTGGAGATGAGCGAGCATTCCTCGGAGACCTTCTCGATCGAGGTCGGCGAGCCCGTCATCACCCGCAACATCCGCGAGGAGGATCGGTTCGAGATTCCCGCCTTCCTGAAGGACGCCGGCGTCGTCGCGCTCGTGAACGTGCCGATCTTCCTGCCGGGTGGCCAAGCCTATGGATTGCTGCAGGTGGACGCCACTGAGCCGCGCGAGTTCGGCGAGGAGGATACCGAGTTCCTGCGTACCTACGCCACGATCCTCGGCCCGGTGATCGACCGCCTGCACAAGGTTCACCGGCTACGGGCGACCGAGGAGCGGTTCCGCCTCGTCGTCGAGGGCGCACGCGACTACGCGATCTTCGTCTGTGACGCCGAGGATCGCATCACCGACTGGTTCCCGGGGGCGGAGGCGGTCCTCGGCTGGACCGCGGAGGAGGCGGTCGGGCAGTCCAGCAGCATCATCTTCACGCCGGAAGACCGGGCGGCGCATGTCGACGAGGATGAGTTCGAGACGGCCCGCTGGGAGGGAACCGCGCCGAACCGTCGCTGGCACCTGCGCAAGGACGGGGCAGGGGTGTTCATCGATGGCAGCGTCATCGCACTGCACGGCAAGGAGGGCGAAGTCCGCGGCTTCCTGAAGATCGGCCAGGACATTACCGAGCGACGCAGGGCCGAGGAGGCGCTGCGCGAGAGCGAGGAGCGGCTCCGACGGTTCGGGGACGCCTCCCTCGACGTGCTCTGGATCAGGGATGCGGAGACGCTGCAGTGGGAGTACCTGACCCCCGCCTTCGAGCGGATCTACGGCATGGAGGTGGACCGGGCCCTGAGCGGCGACACGCTGGTGAACTGGCTGGAGCTGATCCTCCCGGAGGACCGGGACCACGCCCTCGGTAACATCACCCGCGTGCGCGCGGGCGAGCGCGTCACCTTCGAATACCGGATCCGGCGACCGTCGGACGGCCGGGTCCGCTGGGTCCGCGACACCGACTTCCCCCTGGTGGACGAGGAGGGCCGCGTGCGCCGGATCGGCGGCGTCGGGCACGACGTCACCGACCTCAAGGAGGCCGAAGCGCGGCTGCGCGAGAGCGAGGCGCGCCTGCGCGCCACGGTGGACGCGGTGCCGCAGATCGCCTGGACCGCTCGCGCCGACGGGCACCATGACTACTACAACCGGCGCTGGTACGAGTACACAGGCCTGTCCCGCGAGCAGACCGAGGCCCAAGGCTGGACGGACGTCATCCACCCCGACGATTTGGCGCGCACGCAGGAGCGCTGGGCGCGCAGCCTGCGGACCGGCGAGGACTACGAGATCGAGTACCGCTTCCGCGGCGTGGACGGCGCCTACCGCTGGTTCATCGCCCGCGGGGTGGCGGTGCGCGACGCCCCGGACGAGGAGCACCCGCGGGGCCGCGTCGTCCGCTGGTTCGGCACCTTCACTGACATCGAGGACATGGTACAGGCGCGCGAAGTGCTAGCCCGCGGCCGCGAGGAGCTGGAGGCGCTGGTGGCCGCGCGCACGGCGGAGCTGACGGCCGCCGAGGAGACGCTGCGCCAGGCGCAGAAGATGGAGGCGGTGGGCCAGCTCACTGGCGGCATCGCGCATGACTTCAACAACATGCTCCAGGGCGTCGCCGGCGGCCTCGACATGGCGCGGCGGCGCATCGAGGAGGGTCGCACCGCGGAGGCCGGGCGCTACCTCGACGCCTCGCGCACGGCGGTCGGCCGGGCGGCGGGGCTGACGCGGCGCCTGCTGGCCTTCGCGCGGCGGCAGCGGCTGGACCGCAAGGCGGTGGACGCGGACGGGCTGGTCGCAGGCATGGCCGACCTCATCCGACGCACGATGGGCCCCGCGATCGGGGTGGAGCTGCGGCTGCGGGACGGCGCGGGCAGCGTGCTGTGCGACCCGAACGAGCTGGAGAGCGCGCTGCTGAACCTCTGCATCAACGCGCGCGACGCCATGCCTCAGGGCGGCCGGCTGACGATCGGCACGGCAAATGTTGGCCTCTCGGCCGCGGACCTCCGGAGAGAGGAGGCGGAGCCGGGCCGCTACGTGGCGCTCTCCGTTGCGGACACCGGCACCGGCATGCCGCCGGAGGTGCTGGAGCGCGTCTTCGAGCCGTTCTTCACCACCAAGCCGCTGGGCGAGGGGACGGGACTCGGACTGAGCCAAATTTACGGCTTTGTGCGGCAGTCTGGCGGGCTGGTGCGGATCGAGAGCGCGCCGGGGGCAGGCACGACGGTGCGGCTGCTGCTGCCGCTGCACGATGTCGCCGCGGCGGCCGAGGCGCGGGACGAGCCACCGCCTCCGCATGCCGCCTCGCAGGCCACGGTGCTGCTGGTGGACGACGAGGAGGGCGTGCGCTGCCCGGCCGCCGACCGGCTCCGCGACATGGGCCACGTGGTGCTGGAGGCGGCAGACGGGCCGGAGGCGCTGCGGGTCCTGGCCTTGGCCCGGCCGGACCTGCTCGTCACCGACGTCGGGTTGCCGAATGGCATGAACGGGCGGCAGGTAGCCGAGGTGGCGCGCGAGCAGCAACCAGGGCTGCCGGTGCTGTTCATCACGGGCTACGCCGGCACGGCGCTGCCGCCGGGGGTCGAGGTGATTGGCAAGCCCTTCGAGCTCGACACCCTGGCGAGGCGGGTGGGGGCGCTCCTGGAGAAGGCGCCGAAGGCAAACAAGAGGATCCCCGACGCTTAACGTGCAGTTTTGGGCAGTCCGTGCAGCGACCCCCTTGCAGCGGAGCGCGGCTTGCTGAACCGCCCCTTGAAGGGAACCCGGGCTGACTATCAGTGGACAGACGGGGATGGGGCGGATGACGCCTGCCGGTACCGGGACTGGAAACCGGGCCTCAGCCTCCCGTGATGATGGCCCTGATCCGCGCGGCCAGCATCCTCATCGGAAAGGGCTTGGTCATGACGTGCATACCGGGGGCGAGGTGCCCGT
>NZ_JBNBZS010000187.1:0-4219 GCF_049629625.1 Roseomonas chloroacetimidivorans
GCGCTTCCAGCGCCACCTTCGCCTTGAAATCCGCCGAATACCGCGTCCGCTTGCCCGCCATCAGGGGCCATCCTTCTCATAGCGAACCGAGCTTAGCCTCCTGTCCGATATCCGGGGACCACCTCACATCTACGGCTTTGGCGAGCTCGATGAGCTGGTACTCGCCTACGCGACCACCATCCACAAGGCGCAAGGGTCGGAATACCCGGCCGTGGTCATCCCCCTCACGACGCAGCACCACGCCATGCTGGCGCGCAACCTCCTCTACACCGGTGTGACCCGGGGCAAGAAGCTGGTCGTGCTCGTCGGGCAGCGAAGGGCGCTGGCCATCGCCGTCCGCAACGGGGGCGCGCGCCGGCGCTGGTCGAAGCTCCGGGAGTGGTTGGCGCCGGGCGGCGCCTCATCCGGCGCTTCCACAGCCGTGAGGAGCTGAGCATGCCACCACGCGCCCGGGTATCCCGCTCACGCCTTACCCCACCCCCAATGGCCGATGCGGAACCCGCACCGCCCTCCCCTAGCCGTCCCAAGCCGAAGAAGGCTGCTCCGCGTGCGCTCAGCGCCGAGGCGCTGGAGCAGCTGGGAGCGCGCCGGCTGGCCGAGCTGCTGATGGCGCAGGCCGAGGGCGATGCCGCGCTGGCCCGCACGCTGCGCCTCACGCTCGCCGGAACCGATGGCGGTGGCGGTGGCGGTGGCCGGCTTGCTACCGAGGTGGAGAAGCGGCTGCGCACCATTGGGCGATCGCGGGGGTTCATCGAGTGGGACAAGGTGCGCCCCCTCGCCCGCGAGCTCGACAGCCTGCGCGAGACGATCGCCAGGCCCTTGGCCGCGACGGACCCGCGCGCGGCCGTAGCGCAGATGCGGCTGCTGCTCGGCCTCGCAGATAACGTGTTCGAGCGCAGCGACGACGGCAGCGGCATGCTGGGTGAGGTGTTCCGGCAGGCCGGCGCCGAACTCGGACGGCTCTGGGCGTTGCTGCCGGACCGCGACCCGGTGGCGCTGGCCGGCGAGGTGCTGGCGCTCTGGGATGCCGACGGATACGGCGAGACCGACCGGCTGCTGGAGGCGGCCGGCCCGGCGCTCGGCCCCGAGGGCCGGGCGGAGCTGCGTCGGTTGCTGGAGACGCGTCTCACCGCGCTGCCGCGTTCCCGCAAGCCCGACGCCTTCGAGAGCTGGCACGGGCGGGGTCAACTCGCCTTCCGCCTGCGCGACCTGGCCGACCTCGAGAGTGACGTTGACGCCTATATCGCCGCCACCGAAGCAGGTGGCCGGGCGGAGAATTTCTCCGGCGACATTGCCGAGCGCCTGATCGCTCATGGGCGCCCCGCCGAGGCGCTCGCCTGGCTGGACCGGGCGCCCGACCGGCACGAGAGCGAGGAGGTCCGGCACACGGACCTGCGCATCGCGGCGCTCGACGCGCTCGGGCGGCGCGAGGAGGCTCAGGCGCTGCGCTGGGAGGCCTTCCGCCGCTGGCTGGCGCCGCAGCATCTGCGTCCCTACCTTCGCGGCCTGCCGGATTTCGACGACGTGGACGCGGAGGACCGGGCGATGGCGTATGCGCTGGCGCATCCCGACCGCAACCTGGCGCTCAGCTTCCTGGTCGGCTGGCCCAACCTCGAAGCGGCGAACCGGCTGGTGCGGGCGCATCATGACGAGATGGACGGGCGCGACTACGGCCGGCTCCGCCCCGCGGCCGAGGCATTGGCCGAACGATACCCGGTCGCCGCCACGCTGCTGCACCGGATCCTGGCCGAGGACGTGCTGCGGCGGGCCTCCTCGCGGCAGTACGGGTATGCGGTGCGCGACGTCCGGGCCTGCGCCAGCCTCGCATCGCTACTGCCGCAGGAGCCCGGCCTCGAGAACCATGACGGGTTCCTGGCGCGCCTCAGGCGCGAGCACGGCCGCAAGGCCGGGTTCTGGGCTCTGCTGGACGGCCGGGGCTGATGAGAACCAGTCCGCCGGTTTACCCGGCAGCCACGCTGCCGGGCCGGCCTCATCCAGCTCTCCCTCGACCAACCGGAGCACCCGGTCGACAACATCGGCTGCTTCGATGACGACGTGTATGCTGTGGTCATGACGGATGAGAGCCCTGCCTCTACCGAGTCCCCTGCCCCACGCCGCCTGCCCTGGGAGCTGCACCCCTCTCTGACCGAGGAGCGGCTCACGGCCGCAGCCCGCCTCCTGGCTCGTGGCCGGGCCGACGCCATCGCCTTCGCGGATCCCTGGGCCGGGGACGATGCCTGGTCGATCGGCTGTCGGGCCTACGCCTTCTCCAAGCGCCAGCTCTCACGTGGCACCAAGGGGGCCGCTATCCATGGCTCGCGGTGCTGGACTGGACCAGATGTCCGTCTGAGCGACCGTGTTGCGGGTCAAGCGGTTTGCCGTGGTGGCCGGACCTCAGGATGGCGTTGAGGACGCCGAGGAGGCGGCGCATGCAGGCGACGATGGGGACCTTTTTGGGACGTCCTCGAGCGGTGAGCTGGCTCTAGTGCGCGCGAAGGATTGGGTTCCAGCGGACGGCGCAAAGCGTGGCCATGTAGAGGACGCTGCGGACGGCGGTTCTGCCGCCGGATATGGCTCTGTGGCCGCGCTTTTGGCCACTGTCGCGGTTCACAGGGGCGACGCCGACAAAGGCGGCGACCTGGCGCCGGTTGAGGCGGCCGAGTTCCGGCATCTCAGCGATGAGGGTGCGGGAGGCGACCGGGCCGATGCCGGGCACGCTTTGGAGAAGGTCGTCGGATTCTCGCCAGGCGGGCGAGCGACGGACGGCGTCGCCGATGTCGCGGTCGAGGTCTGCAAGTGGGCATTCCAGGGCCCGGAGCGTGGCGGCGATGGTGCGGGCGACGCCCGGATGGCGGGCCTGATGGCGCCGGTTTGCCTCCATGCCGATCATCTCGATGATCTGGCGCCGTCTGGCGACGAGTTCGGCAAGCGCTGCTGCCTCGGCGTCCGCGACAGGCCGGGGTTCGGGCCGGACGCGCTCGGCGAAAAGGGCGATGCTCTCGGCATCGAGCCGGTTGGTCTTGGCGAGCCGCCCGGTGGCTCGGGCGAAGTCGCGAATCTGGCGCGGGTTGACGACGGCAAGCGCTAGGCCAGCCCCGGCCAGGGCTGCCGCGACGGTCAGTTCGAAGTTGCCCGTCGCCTCGAGCACGACCAGGGCGGGGGAGAACGCTTGCAAGCGTGCCAGCAGCGCCTCAGTGCCCGGCCCATCGCGAGCAACCGCGAAGCTCTCCCCCTAAGGGCGCAGGTGCACGTCAAGGCGACCCTTCGAGACGTCGATGCCGGCGAAAGACGGACCGGCTGCAGTGGATTGGTCCATGACCCGTCCTTGCGAATACGGGCTCGCGCGGCGGCGGCCCAGGCGACCGTTCGGGTTCCCGGATGGGACGGCGGACGGGGCACCTCGCTCAGACACGGGCTCGTAGACCCCAGGCGGATGCGGGCTCCCGTCCGTCATCAGCCTCGCCGGCTCATCACCGAGAGGCAAGTGAGAGATACAAGGCGGGGGTGGCCCGCCTCGAACTGTGCAGGATTTGCCGGAACCCGCGGGCCTGCTTGATGTGACCGAAGACGGGTTCGACGATGTGCTTGCGCAGGCGGTAACGGCTGCGGTGGCCGGCGCGCCTGAGCTTCAGGCGCATGGCCGAGACGAGCGGGCCGCGTTGTCGCTCCTCGCCACCTTCGGGATGCTTGGCCCTTCCGGTAGCGATGTAGGCGCGGACGCCGCGTTGAGCGACGGCGGCCAGATTGGCCTCGGAGCAGAAGCCATTGTCGGCGGAGACCTCCGCCGGCATGCGGCCTGTGTTGGCGGCCACGGCGTTGAGCAGCGGCACCAGCCCGTCCTGATCGGAGACGTTGTTGGTCAGCCGATGCGCCAGGATGACCTGGCCCTTTCCGTCGACGGCGGCCTGGGCGTTGTAGGCCTGGATGAACCCGTCGCGGCCGAGCATGATCCGGCTCTCGGAATCGGTGAAGTTGCGCTGGGCTCCGGGCTTGGGCATGCCGGGCGAGGTCTGGGGCTTGCGGCCCCGCCGCTTGCGAGGCGTGCCGTCCGCCTTTGTGCCAAGCTGCGGCCTAGATGCCGTAATGGGCCGGCCGCCTGGGCTTGGGCGGTAGGGCGGCTGTCCCTCAGAGTGATGGTGTGTGGAACGGGGTCCGAACGGGTCGGCCCCAGGCATCATCGAGGGACAGCCATGGAGTACTATGCCGGGATCGACGTATC
>NZ_JBNBZS010000188.1:0-4105 GCF_049629625.1 Roseomonas chloroacetimidivorans
TGATCCGCCGACGATTAGCGCGACCACGAGAATGCCGAAGGCGAGCGCAAGCACGTTGTTGGTGTTGTCCGGTGCCGTGGTGATGTGAAGAAAGAAAACGAGGTGAACACCGATTTGCGCAATCGCAAGCACGACAAGTGCAACAGGGATTCCCGGTCCCCAGATCAGATCGGTCCCCGCCGTATAGAACGAGGCCGCGGTGAGCACGGCCGCGAGCGACAGGCCGATCACATAGCCTCCTATTCCCCGCGCAACGCCGTTGCGGTCGGAACGCATGCTGCCGGGAGCCGTGTCCCCAGCGTTCGGATCGGCGTCGTCGCCCATGTTGTTCATCGGCCCGCTCCCATCAAGTAGACGATCGTGAACAGCGCGACCCAGATGATGTCGAGCGCGTGCCAGAACAGACTGAAGCAGAGCAGCCGGCGCAGGATATTGGGGCGGAAGCCCTTGACGAAAATCTGCGCCATCATCGTGCCCAGCCAGAGGAGTCCAGCGGCGACATGGACCCCGTGACAGCCGACGACCGCGAAAAACGACGACAGAAAGGCACTCTGCTGAGGCCCCGCCTCGCGGGCCAGCATCTCGGCGAATTCCTGTACCTCCAACGCAAGGAAGGCGAGGCCGAGAAGGCCTGTGATCAGGAGGGAAACCTGGCTCCAGAGCTGACTACGAGCCTCGGCCGCCACGCCAGAGAGGCCGCAGGTGAAGCTAGACGCGAGCAGGCACGCGGTCTCCAGCGCCAAGCGCGACGGTTCGAACAGCTGAGGTCCAGATGGACGGCCCGCTGCCGCCCGCGCCAGCACCGCGTGCGCCGCGAAGAACGCGGAGAACATGACGATGTCACTGAGCAAGAAGATCCAGAAGCCGTAGCCTACGATCACCCGCTTGTCGGCGGGACCTCCTTCGCCGTGACCCGTCGGCTCACCATGGGCACCACCGTCACGGCCGTGACCATGATTGCGACGACCAAGCTTGTAAGGGTCGACGATCTGCCGGTTCCGGCGATGTTCCTCAGGCGAGACGCGTACCGCTCTCATACAGGCTGCTCAATTCTGGCCAATGCCGCGAGTCTCGCCTGACGGCTAGCGCGATCAACCCGAGCGACCTCTTCCGCGGGGATCTCATACTCGTCGATGTCTCGCCACGCGAACACCACGAAGGTCGCGAACGCGGCCACAAGGCCTAGCGCCACCATCCACCAGATGTGCCAGATCAGCGCGAAGCCGGTGATGGTGGAGAAGAACGCCGTGACGAAGCCGGTCGGGCTGTTCCTCGGCATCTCGATCGGCTCGTAATGCGGCTCATCGGCGACGTGCTGGGCTTCGATCGCACGCTGCTTGATCTCCCAATAAGCCTCCTCGCCGGCCACGTCGGGCGTCGTTGCGAAATTGAAGACCGGTGGGGGTGACGGCGTCGCCCATTCTAGCGAGCGGCCGTCCCACGGATCGCCCGTCTCGTCCTGGAGATCGACGCGGCGGCGAATGCTGACGATGAGCTGGGCCACCTGGCAGGCGACGCCGCATAGGGTGATCGCGGTTCCCATTGCAGCCAGTACAATCCACGGACGCCATTCAGGCACATCATAGTGCTGCATGCGCCGCGTCATGCCAAGGAGGCCAACCATATAGAGCGGCATGAAGGTAACATAGAAGCCGACGAGGGAGAGCCAGAAGGCCGCCTTGCCCCAGCCTTCGTGCAGCGTGAACCCAAATGCTTTGGGAAACCAGTAGGTGAAACCTGCAAACGCGCCGAACAGCACGCCGCCAATGATGACGTTGTGGAAGTGGGCAACCAGGAACATGCTGTTGTGCAACACGAAGTCCACCGGCGGCACGGCGAGCAGCACGCCGGTCATACCACCGATCACGAAGGTCACGATAAAGCCGACTGACCACAACATCGGCGTCGTGAAGCGGATGCGTCCGCCATACATGGTGAAGATCCAGTTGTAGACCTTCACACCGGTGCCAACAGCGATGATGCTGGTGGCAATACCGAATGCGGCGTTGACGTTGGCGCCGGCGCCCATCGTGAAGAAATGGTGCAACCATACCATGAACGAGACGATGCAGATGAACAAGGTCGCCGCTACCATCGAGCGATAGCCGAACAACGGCTTCCCTGAGAAGGTGGAGATCACTTCGGAGAAGATACCGAAGGCAGGCAGAATGAGGATGTAGACCTCCGGATGTCCCCAGGCCCAGATCAGATTGACAAACATCATCGGGCTACCGCCGGCTTCATTAGTGAAAAAGTGGAAGCCGAGATAGCGATCGAGGGTCAGCATCGCGAGCGTAGCGGTGAGGATCGGGAAGGCGGCCACGATCAGCATGTTGGAGGCGAGCGCTGTCCAGCAGAACATCGGCATCCGCAGGTAGCCCATCCCAGGCGCACGCATCTTGAGGATCGTGGTGACGAGATTGATGCCGGAGATCAGGGTGCCCACACCCGAAATCTGAATGGCCCATATATAGTAATCGACCCCCACGCCTGGAGAATAGGTCAGCTCGGATAAGGGCGGATAGGGCAGCCAGCCCGTTCGCGCGAATTCACCAACCACCAGCGAGATGTTGACGAGCAGCGCGCCGGTGGCGGTGAGCCAGAAACCCACGGAGTTCAAGGTCGGGAAGGCGACGTCGCGCACCCCGAGCTGCAGCGGTACGACGAAGTTCATCAGGCCGATCATGAACGGCATTGCCCCGAAGAAGATCATGATCGTGCCGTGCGCGGAGAAAATTTGATTATAGTGATCGGCCGGAAGGTAGCCGGGAGCATGGAAGGCGAGGGCCTGCTGCGATCGCATCATGAGCGCGTCGGCAAATCCACGCAGCAGCATGGCGAGCGCAAGCAGCGTGTACATCACGCCGATCCGCTTGTGGTCGACGCTGGTGATCCATTCGCGCCAAAGATATGGAAGGTAGCCTTTTAGAAAGGCCCAGGCCAGAACGCCCAGGATCGCCGATCCCACCACCAAGGAGGCAATGAGCGGGATCGGCTGCTCCCAAGGGATCGCCGACCAGCTGAGCTTTCCCAGCATTTCAGTTCTCCGTTCGGGTGTGGGCCGGCGTCCCCCCGTTTCCCACCCGTGGGCCCGGGCCCGGCGGCACCTGCTGGGTCACGATTGCCCGGAACAAGGCCGGATCGACCTGCCGATAGGTGAAAGGGCGTACATTCCGGCTCTGCTCGGCAAGCGCGGCATAGCCGGGCAGGTCTAGCGCCGGGCCCGCCTGCTGCGCCGCTGTTATCCAGCCCGCAAACGCGTCCTGCGGCATGGCGTGGAGGGCAAAGTTCATGTCCGAGAAGCCGTCTCCACTGAAATGCGCGGATTGGCCATAGAAGACGCCTGGTCGATCGGCCTGAAGATAGAGCTGCGTCTCCATTCCATTCATCGTGTAGATCATGCTGCCGAGTTGCGGCACGAAGAAGGTGTTCATGACGCTTGCCGAGGTCAGGGAGAAGTGCACCGGGACCCCCGCTGGAACCACCAGATGGTTCACGCTCGCAATACCCTCCTCAGGGTAGATGAACAGCCACTTCCAGTCGAGGGAGACCACCTGCACCTCGACCGGCCTGCGATCCGAGGCGATCGGCTTGCCAGGATCGAGATCGTGCGAGCCGATCCAGATCACGCCTCCGAGAAAAAGGATCACCAGGATGGGGATGGACCAGACGATGAGCTCGATGCGCCCGGAATAGGCCCAGTCCGGGAGGTAGCGCGCCTTGCGGTTGGACGCGCGGAACCACCAGGCGAAGACACATGCTGTCAGGATCGTGGGCAACACGACGGCCAACATGATCGCCAGCGAATTGAACAGGATTATTCGTTGCGCGACGCCGATGGTTCCCTGCGGCTCCAGCACGCCTCCCGAGCAGCCGGTCAGGAAGAGCAGCGTCAGGGGAGCCGCCGCTGTCCAGAAAGGTGACACTGCCTGCCTCCCTCAACCACGCCCAGAACCACGATGCGGCATGCCGGGCCGCCTCATACGAGTTGAGCCAAGTGCCGGGCAAGAAACGAACGGCGGCTTGGCAGCCACTGGCGCTCCGTGTCGAGGCTATCGATGCGGCACACGGTCCCGGCACGATTGAGATCTCGCGTCAGTGACGC
>NZ_JBNBZS010000189.1:0-3935 GCF_049629625.1 Roseomonas chloroacetimidivorans
CATCTGGGAATGGGCGAGCAACGACAGCGGCGAGCCCGACGTCGTCATCGCCTGCGCCGGCGACGTGCCGACGCTGGAAGCACTGGCCGCGACAGACCTGCTGCGGCAGCATTTCCCGGGGCTGAAGGTCCGCTTTATCAACGTCGTCGATCTCATGACGCTGCAACCTCGGGCGCAGCATCCTCACGGGCTGACCGACACTGACTTCGACACCTTGTTCACCACCACCAAGCCGGTCATCTTCGCCTATCACGGCTATCCGACGCTGATCCACCGTCTGGTCTACAAGCGCACCAACCACCGGAACTTCCACGTCCGGGGCTTCGAGGAGGAGGGAACGACCACCACGCCCTTCGACATGGTGGTGCGCAATCGGCTCGACCGCTTTCACCTCGTGGGTGACGTGATCGATCGTGTCCCAAGCCTCGGCACGGCCGCTGCTTACGCCAGGCAGGCGATCCAGGACAAGCTGATCGAGCACGAGCGCCATATTCGGCAGCATGGCACGGACATGCCCGAGGTCCAGGAGTGGCGTTGGCCGCACGCCGTCAACAAGTCAGCGTTTCCGCCGGCCGAAGCGCCGTGTCTTTGATCCCGCGAATCATGAGATCTTTGCGCGGGTGGCTTGATCTTTGGGAGACGGATCTGATGCCATTCCCTCCGGACTGGATCGGAGGCAGCGCAGGCTGCCACGGCTCCACTGATACCAAGTCCTACTGAGGGAGACTCACGAAAGGGGTTCCCCGACGCGGGGCTGCTCTGATTATGGGATGGCCCGCCCTCATGAAGGCGCCCCTGGGTAAGGGTCGCTTCTCTTGATGGAAGGAGGCCACGATGTCGGAAGTTGCGGTACTCGGGATCGACCTGGGCAAGACCAGCTGCAGCGTTGCAGGCATGTCGGCGGGCGGGCAGGTCGTGTTGCGTCGGCGTGTGACGCGCGACGGCATCCCAGCGCTGTTGGCGAAACTACCGCCCTGCGTCGTGGCGATGGAGGCGTGCTGCGGAGCACACCATGTCGGCCGCAGCGCTCAGGCGCTCGGGCACCAAGTCCGGCTGATGTCGCCGGAGTATGTCCGGCCGTATGTGAAAGCGCACAAGAATGACGACCGTGACGCCGAGGCGATTGCCGAGGCGGCGACCCGCCCGACGATGCGCTTTGTTCCGCTTAAGGCCGAGGCACAGCTTGACGTGCAAGCGCTACATAGAGCGCGCGAGCGCCTGGTGGCGGAGCGGACGGCGCTGATCAACCAGCTGCGCGCCCTGCTGCTGGAGCGCGGGATCGTGCTACCGCAGCGGCGCCGCGCAGTGACGGAGTGGGTTGACGCACCGCGCGATGAGAACGCGCCCGACTGCCTGAGCCCGCGCATCCGTCGCCTGGTGAATGACATGCGTGCGGAATGGGCCGAGCTCGACCGGCGCATCGCGGTATTCGACGAGGAATCCGCCACGAGTGCGCGGCAGGACGAGGCTGCCCGCCGCCTTGCGACGGTGCCCGGCATCGGGCCAATCAACGCGACAGCATTGGTCGCTGCGGTGGGCGATGCGAGTGCGTTCGGCCGAGCACGCGATCTGGCAGCCTGGCTCGGGCTGGTGCCGAAGCAGGCAACGACGGGGGGCAAGCCGAAGCTCCTCGGGATCACCAAACGGGGCAGCCGCTACCTGCGCAAGAACCTGATCCATGGTGCCCGCGCCGTGCTGCCAAGGCTGGCAGCGACCGAGACACGTTTGGGCGGCTGGCTGCGCGGCTTGCTCGAACGCGCGCACAAGAACACCGTGGTGGTGGCGCTGGCGAACAAGCTCGCACGCATCGCATGGGCGGTGCTGGCGCGCGGGCGGAGTTACGAGGCCGCCGCCGCGGCGGTCTGACGCAAGGGGGAGATCGGCCAGGGCGAGCGCAACGCCGGTCGCCTGGACCCAGGAGGTCTGCGGGAGGTGGTGACAAAGATGGCCTGACAGTCGATCGGCGGCACGGCAGCCTGGTACACTGAACGGCCTCCGAGGCCGCTCTGATTTTAAGGCCCGAGCCGCGCGGACCTCCATCTTGGCAGGAAGCTTGCTCCGAGGCCGGATACGTTCACGCAGACTGCTGAAGCCAAGGATGCCGACACAGCTTGCGGACGGGGCGGGCCATACGTTCAAGACGGTGAGCATTGGAGGCTCGCCATGGCACAGCCGCTTCCCCTCCGCCCCGACTATGATGCCTCGGCGCTGCGCGCTCTGGCCCGAGGGCGAAGGATGCCGCGCAGCCACGCCGCCTGCTGGCCCTGGCGGCCATCTACGATGGCGCCTCGCGGACGGAGGCTGCGCGGATCGGCAACGTGACGCTGCAGGTCGTGCGCGACCGGGTGGTGCGGTTCAACGTGAAGGGACGGGGGCTTGGTCGACCGCAAGGCACCCAGCCAGCCCTCGCGGCTGACAGAGGCGCATCGGGCGGCACTGGAGGCGATCATCGAACAGGGCCCGACACTGGCTATCCATAGCGTGGTGCGCTGGCGCCTGGTCGACCTTGGCCAATGGCTCTGGGAGGAGTTCCGGGTTTCGGTCTCAAAGCAGGCGCTTAGCCGGGAGGTGCGGGCCCTTGGCTACCGAAAGCTCTCGACGCGCCCACCCGAGAGGCGCTCTGGGCCACCATTGGCCGCCTGCTCGGCACCTTCACCCCAGGCGAGTGCAGGAACTACTTCGCTAACTCCGGCTACGCGTTCGAGTAAACCGGAAAAGCTCTAACCCACACCAAAAAGCCGAGGCACTGCGTAAGCGGGGGCAGTCGAACGCAGGATTCGACCACTTGCCAACGGATGGGAAATTCCATCTGTGCCGGGCGTAGCCGTGGTTTGGCAGGCCGGCCCCCCAGGGTCGTCCCACACAGCCCCATGCATCTGATAATCGTCGACAGCACCGGCTTGGCGTTGTCCGGCGGTGGCGAGTGGGACGAGGCGAAGCACGGATAGCGGCGTCGATCCTGGCCCGCTTGACGCCACCGCTCAGTCCGGTGTGATGCGGGTGATCTTCGTTCCGTTCAGGGCAAGGGCCGCCATCAATCCTTCCTGGCCGAAGGTGATGGCATAGACCGGCTCCCGCAGAGTTGTGGCGGTAACGTTGGCCTGCACGCCGCGGTCCAGCGCCACCACGCTCGGGCCGGTGCCGATCTCCCAACCATCGGCGCGCCTGAGCGCCGCGATCGCCTCGTCGGTCATGAAGAACATGGCGAGCCCGGCGGACTGGGCGCCCGCCAGCAGGCCGAGCGAGACGCCCGCGATGTTGTAGTAGCCGCGGATCGCGCCATCCTGCACCAGCGCTCCCTCACCATACTGGCCGCCAACGATGAAGCCGCCGGAGATGATGCGGGGGAATACCAGGACGGCACGGGCCGGACCGAAGAGCGGACGTGCATTGTCCATGCTGCGCAGCCGTACAAGCGCCGCCTGGACATCAGCGTCGATCTCTCTCCGCGTAGCGGCGGCGGCCGGCGCGGGCCGCAGCAGCGCGCCCCCAGCCAGCACCGCCAAGAACGCTGCAGGCAGAAATCGCCTTACGATGTCCCGTCGGCCGGGCATATCGGCTGCTTCCGGAACGATCATCGCTTCGTGTCTCCGCTCAGAACTGGAACAGGCCCACGGCCCCATTCTCGCACATCACGTGGCGCAACGCACCGCGGGTCCGGAGGTTTCCAGTTATCCGCCCCGGTCAGAATTCCTGAGCCACCGCTCCGTTCGTGCAGGACGCCGGTCGCCGCCCTGTATCAGTGCTGCATCTGCATGATCTGATCCATGGGAGGCATGTTCTGGTTGAGGTTCGCCATAATCCAGATTGATCCGCCGACGATTAGCGCGACCACGAGAATGCCGAAGGCGAGCGCAAGCACGTTGTTGGTGTTGTCCGGTGCCGTGGTGATGTGAAGAAAGAAAACGAGGTGAACACCGATTTGCGCAATCGCA
>NZ_JBNBZS010000190.1:0-3844 GCF_049629625.1 Roseomonas chloroacetimidivorans
CGCGGATGTCGTCGACCTCGATCACCCCAGCGGCTTACCCCACTGCGACCGTGCACCGTCAGCCCCGACCTGCTCT
Source organism: Roseomonas chloroacetimidivorans (assembly GCF_049629625.1). Classification (NCBI taxonomy): domain Bacteria; kingdom Pseudomonadati; phylum Pseudomonadota; class Alphaproteobacteria; order Acetobacterales; family Roseomonadaceae; genus Roseomonas; species Roseomonas chloroacetimidivorans. The sequence continues at coordinate 77 of NZ_JBNBZS010000190.1, forward strand.
GATGCGGCGAATAGCAATCACATCCGATTTACTTATTTCGCGTCGAGTCCTAAGCGAAAAGAAAGGCGGGGCCCGAAGGTCCCGCCGAGTTTAGGGAGGAAACGTCCAAGAATGCAGTAACCGGAAGATGGGTTGCTGCGCTGCACAACGTGCACTTGGGATGCCTGACATTCAAGTGGAATATTGCAGTGCAGCACCGCTGTGCCCCGCTGCTCGTAGAACCGGGCCACGGCACCGCGGATCACAGGCTGAGTGGCTGCTTCAGGAAGTGCTCCAGCCCCTTTGCGCGCTCCTCGGCCAGCTTCCGCTCCGCCTCGGCAGCCCGCCTCTCGGAATCCCGCGCCAGCTTGATCGAGTAGAAGATGGCGAGGAAGGCGCCGATGGCCTGCAGCACGGCCGCCCCGGCCGAAACCCAGGCGGCCCAGAGCTGCTGGGCAGCGATCTGGTCTGGCGTCATGGTCAGCCTCCCTGCTGCTCATAGAACCGAGTTTCGGCGTTGCCGCGCCGTGGCCACCTGATTCAATACCAGCATCCCAGCAAAAATGACGTTCGGTATCCGGTTCAATCAATTGCATGGAAGCGCGTGTCTTAAGTAGATCCGCGACAGCCAGAAAGGCGCCCAACCGACCTGTCCCCAGCGGAAGCGACCGGGACAAGTTATAGTCGAGGTGCGCCATCATGGCCGACCGCGAATGCATACCTGCGCCCCAACTTCTGGGCTCAAAAGCGTCCTGAGTACTTACCCGGGATAAAGGGCACGCTATGAGCGCCGGCCGTCGTAACCTGCTGGGCGGGGTGGCGGCGGGCTTGGCAGGGCGCTGACAGAACCACCTGAAGGCGACACCCGCGCTGGACGGTGCGGGTGTCCGGGATCAGGCGCCGACCGGTTTGAGGTCCATCGCCCGGGTACGCTCGTCCATGCGCGGGTCGTGCTGGATGCCGTTCTTCACCGCCCAGGTGTTGACCAACTGGACCAGCGGCATGATGGCGACGTCGTCCATCGCCAGCTTCACCGCCTGCTTCAACAGGTCCTCGCGCGCCTTATCATCCAGCGTCGATGTGGCGCGCTCGGTCAGGGCGTCGAGGTCGGGGTTGGAGTAGCGGCCGCCATTGTTGGCCCCGGTGCGTTTGGCCGGGTCATAGGTGCCGAGGATGTTGACCAGGGCGTAGGACGCCTCACCAGTGGCGCTGCCCCAGCCGAGCAGGCGGTTGCCGAACTCCTGCCGCGACGAGCGCACCGAGTACGAGGCCCAGGGCAGCGCCTCGACCGCCGTCTGCACGCCGATTCGGGTCCACATCTGCGCCACCGCCTGGGCCAGCCGGGCGTCGTTGGGGTAGCGGTCGTTGGGGGTGTGCAGGGTCATACGGAAGCCCTGCGGGAAGCCAGCCTCAGCCAGCAGACGCCGGGCGCCGGCCACGTCCACCCGCGGCACCGCCACGTCGGGGTTGTAGGAGTAAGAGCCCGGCGGCAGCCACTGGCCGGTGGGTTGGGCGGTGTTTTCCATCACCCGCTCGGCCAGCGCAGCGCGGTCGATGGCGACAGTCAACGCCCGGCGCACCCGCACGTCGTTGAACGGGTTCCTAGCCAGCGGCTTGCCGTCGTTGTCAGTGACGAAGACCGGGTTCTGATCGCGCGAGCGGTCGGGGGCGAGGTAGATCACCCTAAGGCCCTGGATCTGGCTGAGCTTGACCCGACTCTCACCGCGCAGCCTAGGCAGGTCAGACGAGGGCACGGTGTCAATTATGTCCACGTCGCCCGACAGGATCGCCGCGGTACGCGCGGGGGGCGAGGAGATCACCCTATAGTCCACACGCTCCCAGTCTGGGGTGCCGCCCCAGTAGGCGTCGTTGCGGGTCATCTGCACGCGGGTGCCGGCGGAGTAGGAAGCGAAGCGGTACGGCCCGGTGCCGACCACCGCCCGGCCGCTGTTGTAGTCCTCGGTGGTGGCGCCCTCGCCGACGTGGCGCGAGATCACCATCAGCGAGGTCAGGTCCGTCGGTAGCAGAGGCGCCGGGCCGGGGGTGTGGAAGCGCACCGTCAGCGGATCGACGATCTCGACCCGCTGGATCGAGCGCACGAAGGCGCCGAAGCCGCCAGGGCTGTTGGGCACGTCGGGGGCGCGCCGGATGGTGAAGGCGACGTCCTCCGCGGTGAAGTCGCGGCCGTCGTGCCACTTCACGCCCGGCCGCAGCTTGAACTCCCACGCCGTGTCGGACACCGCGCGCCAGCTTTCCGCCAGCATTGGCACCATCCGAGCCTTGGCGTCCATCGCCACGAGGTACTCGAAGAAATGCGAAGCAACACCGTTGTTGGGCGAGGCATTGTAGAAGTGCGGGTCGAGCGAGGTGATCGCCCCGCCGATGGCGATGGTGATGCTGCGCCCCGCGGATTGGGCTCGGGCGGCGCCGGCCAAGGAGGCAGCGGCGGGAGCAGCGAGGGCGGCGGCGCCAGCGAGCATCGCCCGGCGACGGGAAAGATCGAGCATCCCGGCTCTCCTTGGGTTCGGTGTTGCCGGACCGCAAGCGAAACCCGTGCCACGCTGCTAGGGTATGTGGACAAAGCCGATCCACAATTGGATGGCGCTTCGGTGGCGGGAGGATCCAGGGCCGCGCCGATCGCCTCGGGCGTGGCGGCGCCTTGCTCGTCCAGGTATCGGTAGATCGCCATTTTGGGGCGGATCGCCTGCAGCCGATCTGCCTTTCGGGCCTGGGCTTCCTCGCGCGAGTGACGGGGGAGCACCTTCTCGGCGTAGCGGGCAGGCATGGAGGTGCCGGCCGTGCGGATGATGCTGCGGAGGGCGTTGGCATGACCGGCTTTCTCCCCGGCTGGCGGCCGCTTCTTTAGGGCGCTGCTTGTCTTCGGGTGCCCGCCCTAGCACTACCTGGGCACTTGCGAGCGTGACGTGACCGACCGAGCTGTGGGGATACGACCTCGGCAGGAGGTGGTCATGGCGGATGCCGTTCGCGGTGCGGGCGATCTGGAGAGCTGGCTCGCGCCCTTTCTCGAGGTGATGGGGCGCAAGACGCGGCGGAGCTGGGCACCGCTCTACCTGCGAGGGCTGCTTGGCCCTGGCGAGCGCAAAAGCCTGCAGCCGATGGCGATGCGCCTGGGGCTCCCGGGACATGATCAGCTGCAGCACTTCATTGCCAGTCCTGCCTGGGATGACGCTCCGCTCTGGGCGGTGTTGGCGTATGAGGCGGACCGGCTAGTGGGCGGGCCGGATGCGTACCTAGTGATCGACGATACGGCGCTGCCAAAAAAGGGCGAGCTCTCGGTCGGCGTGGCGCGCCAGTACTGCGGGCAGCTGGGCAAGAAGGCGAACTGCCAGTCCCTGGTCTCGCTGACCCTGGCGAGGCACGAGGTACCTGTGCCGGTCGCCTTGCGGCTGTTCCTGCCCGACACTTGGACCGACAAGCCGGAGCGCTGCGCCAGGGCGGGCGTGCCGGCAGCGGAGATGGCGCCGCGGAGCAAGGGCGAGATCGCGCTCGCCGAGCTGGACCGGCTCAGGGCCGCAGGCGCGCGGTTCGGGACCGTGCTGGCTGATGCGGGCTATGGCGCGAGCGCCGAGTTCCGCCAGGCCCTCTCTGAGCGCGGCCTGCTCTGGGCAGTGGGCATCCCACGAGTGCAGGAGGTCTATGGCTGCGTAATCCGGTGGATCGTGATCAGTGATTCCGTTTGATCGTGATCAGTGGATCCGGTGGATGCTGATCGGTGATTCCGGTGAATGTGATCACTGGAATTGGGGTCGGGTCAGAGGAGCGGCGCGG
>NZ_JBNBZS010000191.1:0-3840 GCF_049629625.1 Roseomonas chloroacetimidivorans
GGCGGGGCGCCCGAGGGGCGGATCGAGATCGTGCTGCCGGACGGCACGGCGGTGCGGGTGCCGGAGGCGGTGAGCCCCTCCGCACTGCGGCGCGTGCTGGGGGCGCTGCGCGGATGATCCCGATCCCCTCTGCCGTCCGCGTCTGGCTTGCTGTCGGCCACACGGACATGCGCCGTTATGCGGCGATGGTGATTATGCGGAGCGGGGATGCGGGACGGTTGGTTCTTCCTCGGTGCCCCGCGTCGTCTGCCCCGCATAACGGCTATGGGCGCTCGCTGAGAAGGGCGATCAGCTCATCGGGCGGACGGAAATGACCCCGCCGGAGGGACGGTGCTGCTGCGGCCGTGAGGGTTTCGAGTTTCTCCGTCGGATCGGCGCGGAGGTAGACCTCCGTCGTCCGCAGGCCGGCGTGCCCGAGCCAGAGCGAAACGCGCCGGATGTCGCGGGTCGCATGCAGCATGTGCATCGCGCAGCTATGCCGCAGGACATGTGGACTGACGCGTCGCGTCGCGAGGGACGGGCAGGTTCGCGCAGCAGCCTTTGCGTGTTCGGAGAGGATATACTCGAAGCCGGCCCGGGTCATGGCCTCGCCACGTGCGTTGAGGAACAGCGCCGGATCGTGCTCGCCACGCCGCACGGCGAGCCAGGCCCGCAGGGCGGTGGCGGTCTCCCGCCAGAGCGGCAGGAGACGCTCGCGCCGTCCTTTGCCGAGGACATGCAGCACGGGTTCCGGCGCGAGGCGGAGGTCGTCGAGCCGCAGCCCGACCAGCTCCGAGACACGGAGGCCCCCGGCGAAGGCGACGTGCAGCATGGCCCTATCCCGCGCGCCCGGGATGGTCCGAGGGTCCGGTGCGTCGAGCAGCGCCTGGACCTCCTCGCGCGTCAGGTGCCGGACGAGGCGCTCATCGGTGCGCTTGACGGGGATGGCGCGGATGCACCGGGCCTGGTCGAGGCAGGAGGGGAGCCGGTACTCGAGGTAGCGGAACAGCGAGTTGACGGCCGCGAGACGGGCGTTGCGCGTCCGCGGCGAGTTGCCACGCCCGGCCTCGAGGTGGTGGAGGAAGTCGAGGACGAGCGGCGCGTCGAGTGCCTCCACTTCGAGCCCCGAAGGACGCGTGCCGAGCCGTTCCGCGGCGTAGCAGACGAGGAGGCGGAGCGCGTGGGCGTAGGTGTCGAGCGTGGCGGGGCTGGCCCGTCGCTCGAGCGGGAGGTGCTGCCGCAGGAACGCGGTCAGATGAGGGGCGAGCGCTGTCATGGCATCCCTCCCCGGAAGTTGGCCTCGCCGGCGGCCGCGATCCCTGCCATGAGCGCGGGCGTCGCATGCAGATACCACTGCGTGTCGGTCACACGGGCGTGGCCGAGGTAGGTGCTGAGCGCCACCATGTGGCGCGCCACCTCCGCCCCCGACACGCCGGCACAGGCCTCGAGCGAGCGGACCGCGAAGGTATGGCGGAGGTCGTGGATGCGGGGCCCGTCCGTGCCGGGCGCACCACGGAGGCCGGCTTTCCGGGCGAGCTGTCGGAACGTGCCCGAGGCCGTGTCGTACGGCAGGGGGCCGCCGGGAGCGACGAGCAGGAACGGGCCGGCCGCGCGATGACGTCGCCGCGCGCCGAGGTAGCGCGCGAGGGCGGCCGCCGTGGTGTCGTGCAGGGGCACAAGGCGGCTCTTGCGGAACTTCGTCTCACGGACGAGCAGCCCGTCCTCGGTGAGGTCGTCCAGCCGGAGGGCAAGAGCTTCGGAGATGCGCAGGCCCGTGGCGGCGAGGAGGCCGAACAGGGTGACGTAGAGGACCGGTCGCAGGCCGCCGGTCGGCGCGAGCGCCGCGGCCGCCTGCAGGAGGATCGCGATTTCCTCGTCGCTGTAGATATGCGGCAGATGCCGCTCGGTAACGGCGCGGCCGAACGCGTCGACCGGAGGCAGCTCGTGGGCCGCGTCCTCGGCCCGCAGGGCGAGTGCGAGGCGCCGGAGCACGAGGAGGCGGTTGCGCCGCTGCTGCGGCGACGGCGCCTCGCCTGCCCAGGCAAGGGCCGTGGCGGTCCGGATGGTCTGGTCTCCCCGCGCCTCCGCGAACCGCGCATAGAGCCCGAGCAGGCCGGCCTGGACGCGAAACCGGTAGCCTAGGGAGCGGTGCAGGGCGACGTAGCGCGCGACATCCTCGCTCAGCATGGCGCACCCTCCGGCCAGGGCCGGGCTATCCGGCGCAGCATCGGGACGTCGACCTTGGCGTAGTGGGCCGTCGTGTCGAGCGAGCGGTGCCGGAGGAGGGCCGAGACGGCGTCGAGGGTCGCCCCGGCCCGGAGGAGGGAGGTTGCCGCGGAGTGGCGCAGGAGGTTGGCGCCGCGTGTCGGCGGGTTGGCGATGTCGGCCCTCTCGAGGGCAAGACGGACGACGCTGGAGATCGCGGTCGAATCGGCGAACGGTCGTCTCGGTGCCCCGGCGCGGAGGAACACGCGGGGCTCCGCCCCGCCACCACCGCCGCCATCGTCGCGCCGGACCGCCAGATAGGCGAGGAGTGCGTCCCCGACGTCCTGCGGCAGGGGCAGGTGGACGTCCCGTCGACCCTTGCCGCGGACCCGCAGCGTCGCCGCGGTCCAGTCAAGGTCGTCGAACCGCAGCAGGAGGACGTCGCCCGCGCGCAGCCCAAGGCGGGCGAGCAGGAGGAGGATGGCGCGGTCCCGCAGCCCGTGGACGGTGCGGAGGTCGCACGACCCGATCACCCGTTCGACCTCCCCTGGTGGCAGATAGCGCGGCAGTGCCGACAGGCGCCATTGCGGCACCCTCGGGATCGCCTCCTCGAGCCCAGCGAGGCAGGCGCCACGCGAGGCGAGGAAACGCAGCCAGACCCGGAGCGCGGTGACGATGGTCTTGGCGTCCGCCCTGGACGTGGTCGAGACGGCGGTGAGCGCGACATCGCGCACGGATCGCGCGTCGTAGCGCGCTGGATCGTTGCCGAGGACGGGGAGGAGACGGAGGACCAGGCGGACGTGCTTGTCCGCCGTGGCGGGCACGACGCCCCTCTCGCCGAGCAGGTGGTCCCGGAACGCCACGAGATCGGCCGGCAGCGCGTCCCCCGTACGAACGTCGTCGCGCGGGGTCTCGCCCCGTTCACGAAGGAAAGCGACGAAGCAGCGCACACGTCCGGCGTAGCGCGGCGACAGCCGCCGGCACCCACGCCCGCCCGGGCAGCTGCAGCGATGCGCCGCGAAGCGCGACAGCGTCTCGTCCCCAACCGAGCAAGGCGCTATGCCCCTGAGCCGGAGCCAGTGGCCGAAGTGACGGGCGGAGCGGGTGTAGTCGTCGACGACGAGAGCCGTGTGGCCCCGTGCCGTCAGGACAGCGCCGAAGGCGTCGACCGACGCCGCGAACTCGCCGGCATGTAGGAACGTCCGCGCCCTCGACGGCGCCGATCCTGGTCTGGTCATGGAAGTCCTCCTCGCGGCTACCACCTCGGGCCGCGGGGACGACGTTAGACCCCGCCGTTATGCGGGGCAGACGACGCGGGGCACCGAGGAAGAACCAACCGTCCCGCATCCCCGCTCCGCATAATCACCATCGCCGCATAACGGCGCTTATGCGGACCTCCGCATAAGCGCCGTGGGATGAACGGCCTGGCCCTGCAGGTGCAGGAGGCGCTCGGGCGCGATCCGCATGCCGGCGATCTCTACGTTTTCCGCGGAAAACGCGGTGACCTGATCAAGGTCGTCTGGCACGATGGGATTGGAATGTCGCTCTACACGAAGCGGCTGGAACGGGGGAGGTTCGTGTGGCCGAGCGCGTCGGGTGATGTCCTCGGCATCTCCGCGGCCCAGCTCGCTTACATGCTCGACGGAATCGATTGGC
>NZ_JBNBZS010000192.1:0-3808 GCF_049629625.1 Roseomonas chloroacetimidivorans
CAATCCTCGACGCATCGCCGTCGTCGGCGGCGGCATCGCCGGCCTTGAGATCGCCACCCAGCTTGGCAAGCGCCTCGGCCACTCCGGCCAGGCGGCGATCACGCTGATCGACCGCGACACGGCGCATGTCTGGAAGCCGATGCTGCACACCATCGCGGCCGGCACCAGCGACGTCCACCGGGAGCAGGTGGCCTTCGCTTCCCATGCACGGCTGCATGGCTTCACCTACTGGCCGGGCGAGATGGATGGCATCGATCGGCAACGGAAGGCGGTCAGCCTCGCGCCGCTGCGGCTGGATGACGGCCGGGTTCTCCTGGGGGCACGTGAGATCGCCTATGACGCGCTGATCATCGCAGTCGGAAGCCGCGCCAACGACTTCGGGACGCCGGGCGTGGCCGAGCATTGTCATTTCATCGACAGCCGCCTTCAGGCCGAAGCCTTCAATCGCGAAGCGCGCGCCCAGATGCTCAGATGCGTCGCCGAGAACGCGTCCATGCACATCGTGATCGTCGGCGGCGGCGCGACCGGCGTTGAACTCGCCGCAGAACTGGTGCAACTGACCGAGAGCGCCGCAGCCTATGGCGACAGCGATCTGCCATCCCGGGTGGCGCTCACACTGATCGAAAGCGGCCCGCGTCTCCTGTCCGCCTTTCCAGAGCGCATCTCCGCGGCGGTCGAAAGCCAACTTCGGGTCCTTGGCATCCAGGTGCTGACCAGCACCAAGGTGGCCGCCGCGGAACCGCGGGGCTACCGCCTTGGCGACGGCGGTCTGGTCGATGCAACGTTGATGGTCTGGGCCGCTGGCGTGAAGGGGGGCAACATCCTCTCGTCCCTGGACGGCCTGGACGCCACGCGCAACAATCAACTTCTCGTCCGGCCGACGCTACAGACGCTCACGGATGACTCGATCTTTGCTGTCGGCGACTGCGCCAGCCTGACCCTACCCGGCGATCAGCGCTCCTTGCCGCCGACCGCCCAGGTGGCGCACCAGCAGGCGCAACATATCGCGCGTCACTTGCCAGCCTGGCTTGAGGGATCAGCGCTTCCACCTTTCAGCTATCGAGACTTTGGCTCCCTGGTGTCACTGGGGCGCTACAATGCATTCGGCTCTCTCGGCCGGTTCGGTTTCTTCCGAGGCGGCTTTATTCGCGGGCGCTTTGCCCAGTTGAGCCACATCATGCTTTATCGCAGCCATCAGGCACGGCTCCATGGCTTCTGGCGAGGCAGCCTCATCTGGCTGGCAGATCGCATCGACTCGCTAGTCCGTCCCTCGATAAGGCTGGACTAAGGACCGGATCATGCGGAGGGCGTGCGAAAACACGCTTCTGGGTGGCAAGACCTTTGACGGAGACATGGCCGCTGGCGGACGGACAGCGAGGAGTGCGGGCTGGGGCTTACGCCCCTGCGGCGGTGATCACCGCCTCGGCGCGGAGGGCGGCGATGACCCGCTTCATGTTGTAGGCCAGCACGTGGAGGCTCATCTCGGTGCTGACCCGTTTGAGGGTGCGGGTGAGGAAGTCGGTTGCTCCCATCCAGACGCGCTGCCCGCTCACCGCGTCACCCAAGTTCCCGCATAGCGCGGCGCGCTCGGCGCGATTGACCTCGAGGACACAGTTCCCGGACGCCTGCAGGGCCCCGGCGCCGGACCATCAGAACCGAAAGGAGGCGCTGATCGAGCCGAAGGTCTGCAGGCCGTGCTGTCCATAGAATTCTTCGCTCCGCACTACCTGCGTGTAGGCAAAGCGCACCCCACGCCACAGCACGGCGATGCCCGCCTGGGCGTCCCCGACAAAGGGGCGCTTGTCCACGCTCCGGCTGTCACGCCAGGTGTTGCCGTCCAGGAAGATGTCGCGCGCCACCCCGCGCGCCTCCAGCCCCACGAAGGCGTACCATCCGAACTCCTGCCGTGGCTGGAAGGAACCCGACCCCGCCAGGGCCGGCCGGATCCGCACCGGCCCCCAGTCCGCGTCGAGCCCGTCCCCGATCCGCAGCAACCCACCCACCGAGGCGTAGGTGTTCACGTTGCCAGCTGCGCCCGTCACCGCCGGGATCGCCTCTGTTTCGAACCCGCCGAGCCGCCCCAGCGGCAGCCGCCAGCGCTGCTCCAGCAGCAGCGTCGCGACCGGCTCGTCCTTAAGTTGGTAGTCCCAGCCCTCGGCCCGGCGGACGTTGATCAGGTCGTGGTAGTTGTTCTGTACGAATTCGCCGAGCGCCGAAGGCCCGACGACGCCGAGCTGCAGCTCTGCCAGAGTCTGCGCCCGGCCGGTCGAGTGCGCGATCGTCGCCGCGCCGTAGAGGTAGCCCGCATAGGGCCGGTCGCGCGGGTCCGGGTTACGCCGGTCTGTGTCCTGCGGCGTGTAGATGTTCTGCCCGAAGGACAGCCCCCAGCGGACCTGCCCCGGCCCGAGCAGCCGGTCCAGGGTCCGGTCCAGCGCCGAAAGCGGCTCTGGCAGCCCGACCGAGGGCGATCGCCATGCTAGCAGGAAGCCGTTCGTATAATAGCGGTCCGAGCCGCCGAAGAAGTCGTTCTCGATGGTCAGGCTTAACGTGCCACTCGGATCGGGGCGCTGCTGCTGCGCCATCGCAGGGGTAATCGTGAGGGCCGTAGCGAGGACGGTGGCAAGCGGGCGCATCGTGGGTTCCATCGTATCCGCGGCGGTGTAACCCGGCCCCGCGCCGGCCCGTCATCACGATGCGTCCAGGCCCGCGTCGCTGATCAGGTGGCAGCAGAGAGGATCACGATGATGACCCGTACAGAGGTGCGGGCGCAGTACTGCCCGATCCGAGCTGGCATCCGCCGCGTGCTGCGGGAGGCGGCGGAAACATGCAGGCGGGCGGATCTGAACGGGGCCGTCAAGCAGGTCGCACCCTGGGCCGAGGCGGAGGCACTCGAGGACGCAGGGAGCGCCGAGATGCTGGTCGATGTCGCGCTCTTCGAGCCGAACCAACGCGGCCGACGCGCCTTCGACCGCGGCGTCGCCATCCTGACGGCGGGCGACGCCGACTTGATCACCGGCTCCACTCTCTCCATCAATGGCGGCCAGCACATGTTTTGAGGTATTGACGGTGGCCGCTCTTTGAACGCGGTGCACCGCCGGCTGCGGCCCGGCTTTATGCGAAGTGCTGCGCCGCACTCATCCAGCAAAGGAAGCCGCCCGCCGTGTCTTCGCCGAGCCATGAGGTGGGCAACCATTGACGGCGCCGCCACTTTTCCCCGGACATTCGAAAAGGCCCGCGATGCTGCCTGAGCCAGCCGAACAGCAACGGACGTCAGATGCGAAGGAGCCGGAGCGGCCGGATCCCAGCCCGACACGGCGCAACCCGGCCCGTTTCGCCGCGCTCGGCGTTTTCGCTGTGCTCGCGCTGCTGGTGGTCTGGTACGCGGCCGCGGATCGGTGGACGCCATATTCGGGGACCGGCGCGGTCTCGGCCTATGTGGCCCAGGTGGCCCCGCGGGTCTCGGGGCCGGTGACCGAGGTGCTGGTGGAGGACAATAGGCGAATAGAGGCCGGGACGCCGCTCTTCCGGATCGATGCAACCCTGTTAGAGCTTGCGGTGCGACAGGCCGAGGCCGAACTGGCCCAAACCCTGCAAGCCACCAGCGCCGGTGCGGCCGGCATCGCCGCCGCCGAGGCCCAGGTGGCACAGGCCCAGGCCAACCTGCAGAACGTCCGCGCCTCCACCTCCCGCACCTTGCAGCTCGTCGAACGCGGGGTCTACGCCCAGGCGCGCGGCGACGATGCCAGGGGCGCTCTCCGCACCGCCGAAGCCCAGCTTCACGCGGCCGAAGCGCAGCGCGACCAGGCGG
>NZ_JBNBZS010000193.1:0-3758 GCF_049629625.1 Roseomonas chloroacetimidivorans
CCGAAAGGAGCGAGATAGGTCTGCATGGCCACCACGGCTCCCGCCCCGATCACCGGCCCGAAGAGGGTGCCCAGGCCACCGAGCAGGGTCATGAGCACCACCTCGCCCGACATGGTCCAGTGGACATCGGTCAGGGTGGCGATGCCCACCGTGATGGCCTTGGCACCACCCGCGATGCCGGCAATCCCTGCGGATAGGACGAAGGCCACCAGCTTGTAGTCATCTGTGCGGTAGCCCAGTGAGGTCGCGCGCGGCTCATTCTCCCGGATGGCGGTCAGCACCTGCCCGAAGGGGGAATGAATGATCCGGTGGATCAGCAGGAAGCCGGCGAGGAACAGCCCGGCGATGAACCAATAGAGAGTCATGTCGGCCGAGAGATCAACAAGGCCCAGCAGCCGGCCCCGAGGGATGGCCTGGATACCGTCCTCGCCATGGGTGAAGGGCACCTGGAGGCAGAAGAAGTAAACCATCTGGGCCAGGGCCAGGGTGATCATGGCGAAATAGATGCCGGCCCGCCGGATGGCGATCCAGCCGAAAACCAGGCCGAAGGCGGCCCCGGTGACGCCGCCGATCAGGATCGAGAGTTCCGGTGTCAGGCCCCAGACCTTTGCCGCATGGGCCGCGACATAGCTTCCCATGCCGAAATAGGCGGCATGCCCGAAGGAGAGCAGGCCCACATAGCCGATCAGCAGGTTGAAGGCGCAGGCGAAGAGGGCGAAGCAGAGCAGCTTCATCAGGAATTGCGGGTAAAGGAAGAAGGGGCAGAGAATCAGGGCGGCGACCATGATCAGCAGCGCGACCCCCTGCGCCCGCGTGAAGCCGAGGATGCCCTGCGCCGGGGCGGCTGGCGGCAGGTCCGCCGCAGGGGCATCAGGCGGTGCGCCATGGGGCGCGACGGTGGCGGATACCATGGGTCAGGCCCTCCCGAACAGGCCGGCGGGGCGTGCGAGCAGCACGATCGCCATGATAACGAAGATCACGGTGGCCGAGGCTTCCGGATAGATCACCTTGGTCAGGCCCTCGACAAGGCCGAGGGCAAAGCCAGTGATCACCGAACCCAGGATCGAGCCCATGCCGCCGATCACCACCACCGCGAAGACCACGATGATGAAGTTGGACCCCATGCCCGGGTTCACCGAATAGATCGGCGCGGCCAACACCCCGGCCAGCGCCGCGAGTGCGACACCCGCCGCATAGGTCAGCGTAACCATGCGCGGCACATTCACCCCGAAGGCCTGCACGAGGGAGGCATTCTCCGTGGCAGCCCGCAGATAGGCGCCAAGCCGGGTCTTCTCGATGACCAGCCAAGTGGCCAGGCAGATGACAAGGGCCGCGACCACAACCCAGACCCGGTACTTCGGCAGCATCATGAAGCCGAGATCGATCGGCGCACCGGTCAGCGACGCAGGCGGGGCGTAAGGCAGGCCGGATGAGCCGAAGCTGTTGCGGAACAGCCCCTCGATGATCAGGGCCAGGCCAAAAGTCAGCAGCAGCCCGTAGAGATGGTCGAGCTTGTAAAGCCGCGAGATCATCAGCCGCTCGATCACTACCCCAAAGGCGCCCACGATCAGCGGTGAAAGAATGAGCGCCCCCCAATAGGGAATGCCCGCCCAGTTCAGCAGCATCCAGGCCACGAAGGCGCCCATCATGAACTGCGCCCCGTGGGCGAAGTTGATGACGTTCAGCATGCCGAAGATCACGGCGAGCCCTAGCGACAGCAGCGCATAAAAGGCGCCGTTCACCAAGCCCAACACGACCTGCGGTGCCGACATCTCCAACTGAAACAGGAAGTCCTCGAGCACGTCGCACCACCCATGATGGGCGGAGGGCCCGCAAGCCCCCCGCGTTGCAGTCTCAGCTATGAACCAGCGAGCAGCCGCCCTCGTTCACCGGGCGCCAGGCCTCGTTGGCCGGCGTGGTGCGCATCAGCTTGTAATAGTCCCAGGCGCCCTTGCTCTCGCCCGGCGTCTTCACCTCGAAGAGATAGGCGGGATGGATCTTGCGTCCGTCCGGCCGGATCGAGCCGGCGCCGAAGGCGTCGTCATCCGTCGGCATAGCCTTCATCCGGGTGACGACATCGGCGCCCTTCCCGTGCACGGCGGCGGGACCCATATCGGCCGCCGCCTTCAGGAAGTGCAGCGCCGCACTGTAGCAGCCGGCCTGCCACATGCTCGGCATGGCGCCGCCCATGGCGCCCTTCACCTTGTTCGCCAGGTTCCGGGTGCGATCGTTCAGGTCCCAGTAATAGGTCTCGCTCAGCACCAGGCCCTGTGCGGTGTTCAGGCCGAGGCTATGCACGTCGCTGACAATCATCAGCAGCACGGCCAGCTTCTGCCGCCGCGTCAGCCCGAATTCCGCCGCCTGCTTCACGCTGTTGATCGTGTCCACGCCCGCATTGGCCAGGCCGACCACCTTGGCCCGGGACTGCTGCGCCTGCAGCAGGAAGGAGGAAAAATCTGTGGTGCCGGGGAAAGGATGGCGTACGGAACCCGCGATGCGCCCGCCCGCCTTCTTGATCACCTCGCTCGTGTCGCGTTCCAGCGCATGGCCAAAGGCGTAGTCGGCCGTGATGAAGAACCAGCTGTCGCCACCCGCCTTGACCATGGCGCCGCCCGTGGAATTGGCGAGCATCCAGGTATCATAGGTCCAGTGGATGGTGTTCGGGTTGCAGGCGGGTCCCGTCAGATCCGCCGTGGCGCCCGTGGAGTTGAGCATGATGCCGTTCTTCTCCTTCACGACGCTGTTCACGGCCAGCGCGCAGGAGGAGGTGGCGACGTCGATGATCACGTCCACGCCGTCCCGGTCGATCCACTGACGGGCGACGGTGGAGGCGACATCCGGCTTGTTCTGGTGGTCGCCCTGCAGCACCTCGACATTGATGCCGCGGCCGGTGACACCGCTGTCCTGCACCGCCTGCCGCACGCAGGCGACGGAACCCGGGCCGCTGCCATCGCGATAGGTGCCGGACATGTCGGTAAGCACGCCGATCTTGAGCGTGTTGTTCGCCTGTGCCCGGGCGCTGCGCCAAGGCAATGCGCTCAGGGCCGGAAGGGCGGCAGCGCCACCCAGCAGGGTACGACGGTCCATGGTCATTCCTGTGTCTCTCCCAGTTCGTTGTTCTTCGGCTCGCGCGAAGCCATCGGGCCGGAGGCCCGCAGGAAATCGCGCGTCTATACGCCGAGATAGCTGAGCAGCCTGTCGAGGCTGCTCGCCATCTCCTGATTGGTGACGCTGTCCACCACCCGGCCGTGCTCCATAACGTAGTGGCGGTCGGCAACGGTCTGCGCGAAGCGGAAGTTCTGCTCGACCAGCAGCACGGTGAAGCCGCGCGCCTTGATCTCACGGATCATGCGGCCGATCTGCTGCACGATCACGGGCGCGAGCCCCTCCGTCGGTTCGTCCAGCAGCAGCAGCGGCGCACCAGTCCGCAGGATGCGGGCGATGGCGAGCATCTGCTGCTCCCCGCCCGAAAGCTTGGTTCCCTGGCTGTTCGCCCGTTCCTTCAGATTGGGGAAGAGCGCGTGGATGGTTGGAATGTCCAGCCCGCCCTCCCGCACCTTTGGCGGCAGCATCAGGTTCTCGGTGACGTTCAGGCTGGCGAAGATGCCGCGCTCCTCCGGGCAGTAGCCAATGCCGGCACGACCGATCTGGTCGGGGCTCATCCCGATCGTCTCGCGCCCCTCAAACATCACGGAGCCGCTGCGCCGGCCGGTGAGCCCCATGATGGCGCGCAGCGTGGTCGTCTTGCCGGCTCCGTT
>NZ_JBNBZS010000194.1:0-3744 GCF_049629625.1 Roseomonas chloroacetimidivorans
AAGTCTACAACCGTCGGCCGTACTGCTCCCCGGCCCCGTCCCCCTGCCAAACCCAAAGGCGTGGCAGGTGATCATGATCACCGGATTGGGTGATCACCTTCGGCTGGAACAGCCGATCAGGATCACCGGAATACGCACTCGACGAAGAACTCGGGCTGCAGCGCCGAATTCACCCGGTTGTGCTTCGTCCAGTAATGGAAGTGCTCGGTGAGGCGGTAGGAGGTCGCAGCGAACGGGAACTCATCCGCATTGCCGAACTGAGACAGGTCGCTCTCGAACAGCCGCGACACCGGGTTGCCCCGCATGCGCGGGTTCAGCACGTTCGGCACCGGGCTCTCAAAGGGCTCCATATGCGACGGGAAGGGCCCATCCCGCATCATGCCCCAGGCAAAGAGGCGCGAGACCCCCTCCTGGTTCATGATGAAGGGACCGACATCCCCGGGCTTCGCATTGGGCGCGATGTCCGGCACGTCGTAGCCCGTCCACTTCGCCCCGTCCCACTCGATGAGCTTGCGGGAGGGATCCCACGGTCGGCCCTGCACGTCGCAGGAGGCGCGATTGTACAGGGTCCGCCGATTCAGCAGCCAGGTGAAGGTCCAGTTGAGATAGGCGCCCGTCTCGTCGGGGTCGTTGTTGTCGCGGCGGGCCATGTTGTTGCCCGCCTCGTTGAAGCAGCCCGAGAAGTGCTACACGCCGCACATGGTCGTGCCGTCGTCCCGCAGCTGCGAGAAGTTCAGCAGCTGCTTGCCGGCGGCAGAACCGCGACGTCTCCATCTCCAGCGGGTCCATCGTGACGAGGAACTTGAGCTTAGAGAGCGAGGACGTGACCTTCCCGCGGTTTGGGAAGGCGAGCACGGGATTGAAGCCTTGGCAGAGATAGCCGTTGACCTTGCCCGAGTTCATCAGCTCGAACATACGCAGCACGTCATAGGCCGGCACGTCGAGCTTGGGCAGGTAGTCATAGGCCCAGCCATTCTCAGCGGTCGCATGATCGCCCCACATGGCCTTCTGGAAGCTCACCGTGAACTTCCGGTAGTTCTGCCAATAGCTGGTCTGGCACGGACGAAGCGGCCGGAACTGCCGACTCTTCATATAGGTCTCGAAGTCGACCTCCTGGTCCGTCGGCATGTTCAGATAGCCGGCGAGCAGGTGCGACATCAGGCCCAGATCAGCCAGGCCGTCTCGTTGGTGGTGGCGGAGGCGGCGAGCATGCCCGTCGTCGTTCAGCGGTTCACCGGCACGCCCGCCGCGTTCTTCGCCAGGAAGTTCGCGTCGCGGTCGTCCTTCATCAGCCGCGCGATCCGGTCGAGCGCCGCATCTCAGGAGATCGGCTCGGACCTGTCGGATCCGGGCTTGCGCACCCGCGGCTGGGTCAGCCGGGTCGGCGAGTGGACGAAATCCTTCAGTGCCGCGCCCTTGGGGCAGAGCGT
Organism: Roseomonas chloroacetimidivorans; assembly: GCF_049629625.1. Classification (NCBI taxonomy): domain Bacteria; kingdom Pseudomonadati; phylum Pseudomonadota; class Alphaproteobacteria; order Acetobacterales; family Roseomonadaceae; genus Roseomonas; species Roseomonas chloroacetimidivorans. The sequence continues at coordinate 1,431 of NZ_JBNBZS010000194.1, forward strand.
GCCGAGATTCTTTGGGTGATCGACGTCACCCTCGATATGAATGATATCCGCCTGCTCGCCCCTACGGACATCACCCTTGGAATACAGGATGACTCCGCAAGCCACGGAGCTTGCCCATCTTGGGCAACTCGAAGTCGTGCACCCGCACCGGCTCGGGTTGGCCCTTCGCGCGCAGTTCGCGGCCGGGGTTGTTGAAGTCGCCTACCAATTCTTTCTTCTTGGTATCCACCGAGATGGCTGGCTGGTCCACCGCAATCGCCGCCTGCACCGTCGCATTGATGTGCCGGCTGCTGAGCGACCGCGCGCTGGCGCTCGCTACCCGGGCGTCTGACCCGCGTGCCGATCGGATTGCGCCCGCTCCCGAGCTCCACAATCGCCCGCCGGATGGTGCTGCGCGCCAGACCGGTCGCCGCGAACAGCCGCCGGCCACGCCCGTCCAGGAACTTGCAGGCTTGCTGATACCGCGTGCGGATGTCGTCGACCTCAATCACTCCAGCAGCTTACCCCAACGAGGCCGGGAACTGTCAGCCTCTTTCGGCTCCGATCCGGCGAGTAGCCATCCCATCAGATTCAGTTATTTCACATCGAACCCTGAGCACGAAGCAAGCTCACCCGCCCCAAACCCGAGACGCCTGAAAGGCGCGCCGGGCCAGACGACATCACCCGCGCACGCCTCATCGCTGAGGATCAAGGAGATTTCACAACCGGACACCCGGCCTGTCTCGGAAGGACCTGTGCGGTGCATCTGATTCTGGTCATGTCGGCCGCGGCCGGGTTACTCGTTGGAGCGGTGAGTTCCTTGAGGCTTGACTTCACCATCCTATGAACGAGGCAGCGGGCGAAGAGCACGGCAGAGGTGGCGCGGGGGACAGTACGAAGGAGCTGATCACGGCTGGCAAGTTCTCTGCCTGTTCTTTGCCGGCCGGCGGCTTCTGCCGCGCTGACCCATGCACGACGTTGTTTGCGAATAGCGTCAGCCCGTGGAGGCGGCGTTGGACATCCACTCGCGGTGGCGTAGCTCATCCGCATAGGCCCGTTTGAAAATGGCCAGCGCCTCCGGCGTCGCCTCGGTGTGCCGGGACGCGCGGTCATAGGCGGTCACCGTATCCTCTTCGTTGGAGCGCATCGCCGTGAGGATGGCGCTGTCGCCCATGATGCTGGCCAGCGCCACCTTGCCCGTGGTCAGCATCTGCTTAGCATCTCCCTCCTGGTACGGCGCCGCCCCAACAGCGGCAGCGAGTTGGGTCAGCTCCTGGACGTGCCGGTCGTGGTCGGACTTGAACTCGGCGATTTCTGCCTTGTAGCTGGGGTTTTCCAGGCGCTCGATCGTCTGCTCATAAGCCGCGATCGCGTCGTGCTCGAGCAGGAGGAGGTTTTCCACCAGGCCTGCCAGCGTCGCTTCGGTTCCAACCATGGTCACCATTGTGAGGTCTCCCTGTTCGAGCGTGAGGAGATGATGTGGCATCCCGTTCTGGGCGATACGGCCAACGGAGCGCCTCCAAGTGGCCGAACGGCTTTCGCTGCTCTGCGTTGCAGCCCTGGATCACCTTCTTGCAGGGATCGGTCCGGAGGCTGGTCTCGGGTAGGCTGAAGGTAGGGTGATGCCCTACGGTCACTCGGAGGCGCCCAGCTCGCTATTCAAAGCGAACCAGGACTGCCGGAACCACATCCCGCGACAGCCGCACCGCCTGACGAACTGGGCGGCGCATGATGCCCCTTTGCGTGCCCGAAGCAGCCTGACGGTGTGGTTTTCAGAGGCGGCGATCGCGGCATGGCAGGCCGAGCCGCGCACCACTCGGGGCGGGCAGCCCTCGTATTTGGCCTTGGCGATCCCTTGCTCGACCAGATCAATGATTCCGTCGCATCGTTCACCGCGGATGGCGCATTCGACTGGGGAGACGTCTATACCGAAGTCATGGCACGTCATCCGGACGTTGAGGTGATCGTGCCACCACGATGCGGCGCAGTGCCGTGCGCAGCGGTCGAGACCGCGCCGAGCCAGCGCGACGGGCACGTCGGAGTTATCGCAGAACTTGGCCGCATGGGTCGGCAGAAGGCCTCTGGCTACAACTGGCGTGCTCTGGTCGACGAGTGTCGGTGCATCACTGCGCGAAGGTCCAGTCTGCCCGCCTCGCGGTGTTCTACTTGCCCGGACCCGATCATTAAGTTCGAGCGCTGTTCCGCTTGCATTGCTCGAACGAAGCCGCTGAGATAGCGGTCCTATGCCCACTGGGTAGTACTTTCCTCCTGGAGAGGATAGTTTCCTCTGCCTGCAAAGGAGCAGGCGACGAGCAAAGGTCCAACAATCAAGCCA
>NZ_JBNBZS010000195.1:0-3648 GCF_049629625.1 Roseomonas chloroacetimidivorans
CTCTTTGCTACCCACTACCATGAGCTGGCAGATGCGGCCGAGAGTATGTCCCACAGCATCTGCATGACCATGGATGCGGCCGCAGGGCGGCACGGCGACGTCTTCTCCTACAAGGTGCTCGCCGGTCATTCCGGACGCTCCTACGGCCTCAAGGTGGCGGCGCTAGCGGGCATGCCCCGTCGTGTCCTCCAACGTGCTGAAGAGATCCTCGCCCAGCACACCGGCCATTCGCCGAAAGCCTCATGATAGTCGCGCGAAACGTACCATGAGACGGCTCACACCCGGCCACCAGCCTTGTCGTGAAAGAGTACCACTGGATGCTACAGAGGCCGCCGATCTGGCAGAAGAGCGACTGCAATCCAAGGGACAAGTGCAGTTCGCCGCGACTGTACGCGATAGCTCTGAGGGGCCCTGATCCTCCTATATCGGTCAAGGTGCGGATCGGCCCTTTGATCGCGGGTGACTGTCAACTCCGATATCGTCTCCCTGCCGGGGTCAGGGTCCTTTCCGAGGTTAGAGCCTCATGATTGTGTTCGGGGTGGGTGCTTCATCGTATGGAGCGAAGTGCAGGAGCCTGCCTTCAGCCGATCCACCGAGGTCACCGGCACCGCCGTCCCGGCGGGGACACGGACCGGCGCTGCTGACGTCGTGGCTGTGTCCACGAATTCTGGGTTCTCCCGCACTTTCCGTGCTGCTGTTTCGGCATCATGCGGCGTGGAGGACGCGGGCGCGGAGGAGATCGAAGCCTGCTCGGCCGTACATGGTCCGCTTGATCATCTTGATACGGCTGATCTGTCCTTCGACAGGGCTCGTCGTCCAGGGCAGATCGAGGGCGGCCTGGATGGCGTCCTGGTCGCGGCGTAGACCGGCGGCGAAGTTCTTGAGCGGTGTTTTGTCGGCCGCGGCGAGCACGGCAGGCAGCGTGTCGCCTTTCTCGTGGCGCAGGAGACGCTGCAGCCGCTTAGAGCACTTCAGGCTTGCACGGACTCGCGGGTTCTGATTCGACGCTGTTGATGGAGCAGCGAGGCTGGTGATGACGGCACCCCTGTCGCAGGACCTACGCAAGCGCCTGATCCGGGCTGTCGAGGAGGGCGCCTCGGCGCGGGAGGCGGCGGCCCGGTTCGCGGTAAGTGCTTCGGCGGCGATCAAGCTGGTGCGGCGGGTACGCCAGACCGGTAGCACCGCTCCGGCCAAGATCGGGGGGTACCGCAAGCCGCTGCTGGCGGGGCAGGAAGAGTTCCTGCGGGAGCTGACGGCCAGCCGGAAGGGAATCACCTTGGCCGAGATCCGGACGGCGCTGATCGAGCGCGGCGTGGCGCCGGTGTCACTGATGACGATCTGGTCCATGCTGAAGCGGCTCGATCAGTCGCATAAAAAAGAGCCTGAGGGCATCCGAGCAGGACCGGCCCGACGTAGCAGTCCATCGACGCCACTGGCGGGTCTGGCAGCGCTACATGGACCCCGAGCGGTTCGTCTTCCTCGACGAGACCGGTGCCGCCACCAACATGGTCCGGCGCTATGGCTGGGGTCCGAGACGCGAGCGCCTGGTGGATGCCGCCCCCCATGGTCACTGGCGCACCACCACCTTCATCGTAGGGCTGCGCAGCACCGGCCTCGTCGCGCCGCTCGTGCTGGACGGGCCCATGACTGGCGAGGCCTTCCTCGCCTATGTCGGGCAGTTCCTCGCGCCCGTCCTGTCCAAGGGCGACGTGGTGGTCCTGGATAACCTCCCGGCCCACAAGGTCGCCGGTGTCCGCGAAGCCATCCGGGCCACTGGCGCCAGCCTGCTCTACCTGCCGCCCTACTCGCCCGATCTGAACCCGCTGAGGAGCACTGCTCCGAAGGCAGGCCTTCGCAAAGCTGAAAGCGCTGCTCCGCAAAGCCGCGGCCCGCACCCGAGAAGCGCTCTGGACCACTATCGGCCGCTTGCTCGACACCTTCACCCCAGCCGAGTGCGGAAACTACCTCGCCAACTCAGGCTACGCGTTCGAGTAAGGTGGAAAAGCTCTAGCCACGGTGATGGCCTCGTCCAATCGGGGCGCCTCGGTGAGCAGGTGCCCGATGAACAACCTCTCGCCTGCCGAAAGCTTGGTCTCGTCGGCCATGAGCATGCAGCCGATCCGCCGAATGGTCGGCCCCGCCCAGGCCTTCGCTTCCGGTCGGTGCTGGATCGCGGGTGGATCCGGCTGTTCCCGGCGGCGATCGGTGGCCCAGCGGCGCACGAGACCGGGGCGTCCCGTGAAGCCCCGCTCAAGCAACTCGCGCCAGAGTTGGGCGGCGTTGCGGCAGCCTTCGTTCCAGCGGCCTTCGAGATACGCGACATGGACGTCCAGCCCGCTGCCGCGCCGCGGCATGCGCCATGAGGGGGCGTGGCCGAGTGACAGCCAGCGCCGCACGGTCTTGCGCTCGGCACCGAGCAACCCGGCGATGCGGCTGATCGACATGCCCTTGCCGCGCAGGTCCGCCGCCGCTTCGTAGCGCGCCTGGCGGCGATCGAGTGAGGCCCGGCTCGCCCGCTGCGCCGCGGTCGGCGGGCGAGCCGGGGGCGGCGGCACGTCCGGTAAGGGCTCGCCCTGGGCTCGCGTCCCGGCGGTCCGCTGTGCCGCCCGGCGGGTGGCGCTGCCATGCCGTTCGACGAGGGCCCGGACAGCATCGCCGAGGTTGCGCAGCAGGTGCCAGCGATCCGCCACCTGGATTGCACCGGGCGCGCCCTGCCGGACACCGTCCGCGTAGGCGCCGGCCCGGTCCCGGGCCACGATCTCCACGCCCGGGTGCTGGCGCAGCCACGCCGCAAGGGTTTCCGCCTGCCGGTCCGGCAGCGGGTCGACAGCACGATTGCGCTCGAGATCGACCAGCGCCGTGCCGTAGTGGTGGCCCCGGCGCCACGCCCAGTCGTCCACCCCGAGCACCCGGGGCGTCGCCGCCAGCGTGGCGTCCTGGCCGGCGGCGCGGGTGATCCGCAACAGCGTGTCCGGGCTGGCCGCCATGGCCAGGCGCTCCGCCAGACGCGCCCCGGCCTCGCCGCCAAGCGCCAGGCCGACACAGCGCTGCAGGTCGCCCAGTCGCCGGGTCCGCCGCGCCCCGGCGGGTGCGACATCCGGGAGCCGCTCGGCGAAAGTCTGCCGGACACAGGTCGGGTTGAGGCAGCGGAACCGCCGTGCCTGGAGATGCAGCGTCACAGGGCGGCCCTGCCAGGGCAGATCGCCGAGGCGGCGTCGGTAGTAGCTGTGAACACGCCGCGACGACGTCGCGCAGGCCGGGCAGGACCTGGCGGACCAGTAGCCCCGCCGGAAGCAGAGGCAGGCAACGCTTGGGCAATCTGGACTTTCAGAGAAAGGAACAACGTTCCTTCTATGTGCTCATCCAGCCCCGGAATGACGATCCCGCAGCACGGAAACTGCGGGAGAACCCAGAATTCAGTAGCAGAGCCACGCCGCGGTGCTGGATCGCCTTGCCCAAGGCCATCCCATCAACCGCTTGGAAGACCTGCTGCCCTGGAAGCTTCTCCCGTGACCCGTCCGCGCAGCGGACATAAGCTGCCCCTGCAGGCACCGGAGGAGAGCCATGGCAGAAGCGCCGCAGCCACCAGGGACCGGGTCGCCGCAGCTCGACCTGCTTGAGGCCTGGCTCGCCTCGGATCGCGCACCC
>NZ_JBNBZS010000196.1:0-3560 GCF_049629625.1 Roseomonas chloroacetimidivorans
CGGCTCCAGCCAGCAGCTGGTCCAGTACCGCGTCAGGGATCCGAGGCTCTTTGCGTCGGGCCATGGGGGATCTCCTTTCGTCCCATCATGCCCAACCACACACGGAATTTCCGATAGTCCCGCCAGCCCCGTTACTCCGCCCTGGCGATCGAGACGGCACTGACCTTACGGGTGGTGTTCCATCTGGCACTGCGCCAGACGGAGGGCTTGATCGGCTCGCTCCTCCGGCTGCTCGGCCTGGATCTGGCGGTCCCGGACCACACCACCCTGAGCCGCCGCGCCGAGACGCTGGACGTGCCACGGCCCCGCCGCGGGCGGGAGCCCGTGCACCTGCTGGTGGACAGCACCGGCCTGCGGCTGTGTGGACCTGGCGAGTGGCTGGTTGAGAAGCATGGGACACGGAGGCGCCGGTCGTGGCGGAAGCTCCACCTCGCGACCGACGCCGACACCGGCCGGATCGTCGCGTCGGTACTGACGAACCGGGATGCCGACGATGGCTCGCAGGCTGGCCCGCTGCTTGAACGGAGCGACGGGCTCGTCGCTTCATTCACCGGCGACGGCGCGTTCGATCGTGACGACGTCTACGCCGAGGTAGCCGCGCGGCATCCCGATGCGGATGTCATCGTGCCGCCACGCTCGAGTGCCATGCCGAGCGGCACTGCCGAGATCGACCCGACGCGGCGTGACCGCCATCTTCAGGCGATTGCCGAGCGCGGGCGCATGGGCTGGCAAAGGACGTCCGGATACAACTGGCGCGCCCTGGTGGAAGCCGACATCGCGCGATGGAAGCGCGTCATCGGTGACAGGCTGCACTCGGGAAGCAATGGACGTCAGGTGGCTGAGGTGGCCATCGCCGCGAATGCCCTGAACCGGATGCTGGATCTCGGACGCGCAGACTACGTCCGCATCGCATGATCCCGATGACAGTAGGGCATCATGCGTCCGTACCTCTGATCCATGCACCAGAGTGGGCACGGGTGATAAAGGGCAGGCGGGAAGCGGCGAGGTGCGCGTCGGTGGACCGCAACGTCTGGCCGGTCCTGTTCGGCGGCTCCCAAGTGCCTTTATGCCACAGGTCGAGCCGGCGCAGGGTCGACCAGATCGTCGCCGGTGAGACTCGCCCGACGCCTCGCGGGCTCAGGATGTCTCGGACCTCGGCCAGGGTGATGTCCGGCTTGCCGGGCGTCATCTCGCGCAGCAGATCCTCGTGCCCGGCCAGCAATGGCCGTGGATCAGATCGCCCAAATCCGTGCACCAAGGTGCCTGGCGTCTTTACCTGCCCGAGACCTGGGCCGAGGACCCGGCACGGCGGACCAAGGCGGGGGTGCCGCAGGAGGTCGCGTTCGCGACTAAGCCGGAGATTGCACTGCAGCAGATCCGCAAGGCACGAGCTGACGGCGTGCCGGCGGGCATCGTGCTGGGCGATGCCGGCTATGGCGACGAGACCGACTTCCGGGTCGGGGTAGGCGAGCTCGGCCTGGGCTACGTGCTGGGCATCCGCTCCGGCACGGGTGTCTGGCCGCCCGGACAGGCCCCGCTGCCGCCTGCCCCCTGGTCCGGGCAGGGGCGGCCCCCGACCCGGGTGCGGCGCAGTGCGGAACACCGGCCGGTCTCGGTTAAGAAGTTGGCGCAGAACCTGCCCACCCACGCCTGGCGCCAGGTGACATGGCGCGAAGGAAGCCAGGCCGAGCTGTCCTCCCGCTTCGCGGCCGTGCGGGTCCGCCCCGCGCACCGCGACACCTTGCGCTCAGAACCCTGGCCGGAGGAGTGGCTGCTGATCGAATGGCCGAAGGGCGCGGCCGAGCCGAGCAAGTACTGGCTCTCCAACCTGCCCCCGCGCACCCCGCTCAGACGCCTCGTCCACACGGCCAAGGCGCGCTGGCTGATCGAGCGTGACTACCAGGAACTGAAGCAGGAGATCGGGTTGGGGCACTATGAAGGTCGTGGCTGGCGCGGCTTTCACCACCATGCCAGCCTCTGCATCGCAGCCCTCGGCTTCCTTGTCGCCGAGCGCTGCCTTTTTCCCCCTCAGCAGCGCTTCACCCCGGACTGGATCAAGGCACCTCCGCTACCCCAGGACTTCCGCCCGCGGGGCGCCGCCCATCCGGCCTGAGCGCCACGTCGCGAACTCTATCGCGACACCCCGGCAGCAGCTCGCCGTCAGCCTCATCGCTGCGCTGCCCCGATGTCCCTGCTGCCTGCAGAATTCGGCCACAAGCCGAAACAGAAAATGACACAGTAAGATTAGGTGCCTGTTCCTGATGGTTGGCCAGACATCGAAGCCGCCCCGGTAAATTCGAGCCCCGTTCGCGTGCCCTTCGTCCAGCAACGCCGGGCGAGGAATACTTCACCATTGCCGGTATTCAGCGTTACGCGCTCTGGGAGTGGAACAGGGGCAGCAAAGTTGACCTGTGCTCCCCCTTCCGACAGGTCCACTACGACACAATCGAATGTGAAGGCGCCGGTGGAAACCTGGGCGCTCAGGCGAACCGGATGCCGAGGCCAGCGCCGCCTCTCCTGGTAGAACGGGGTCTCTTCAGGGGCCAAGCTCCTCCCTGCCGGCCCCGTTCGCGCTTCTAGCTTACCGATCTCATCCTCGAGCAGCGCGGCCAAGCGGGCTCGGAACGCGATCCCGTCCAGAGCATTGCCTCGGACCGGCGCTTCGGCGAGAACCTGCCCGAGCTGCCGTCGCAAGACCCTAAGCATTTCAGCTTGGTCTTGGCGGACTTCTCTTCGTCTTACTACTGTCTCGAGCGCGACAGCCACCGCCTGCTCCAGTCCGTCGCCAGCAGGCTGGGACACCCGATCTTTCATCATAGGCTCCGTGTTCATGGCGTGGTCGGAACGCTAATCCCTCGCGAAAAATTCTCATTCAGGGGCTTAACAGGCTGCGGAAATTCGCTGCTCCAGCCCAGCCACACGAACAATCCGAATTGGACAGACCGTGATGTGCACAACACTGCTGTGCCCGAATCGTACGCAGCGTAATAAATTTTCGTAGAAGCCTCGCCAAAATCGAATTTCCGCAGCCTGTTAAGTGACCAATTTTTCACGTACGCGATGCGTAATTATGCCAGTGTACCGTTACGACTCTGTGTTCGGCCGCGATGATCAATGGCGGAATTGGAATGGACCAGGACTTCGAACAAAAGCGTCTAACGAGCGCTACCACAGGGAGCAGCGGCCTCGGTTGCACCATTCGCGCCACGAAAGATCTGGCTGAGTATGCGCGAACGCAGCACATCACTGCTGCCGACGAACTGCTTGGCGTGCTGATGGCCGTCCTTTTGGCGTCCAGCTCTAAGTCCTCGCATGATGAGCTTCTCGCCGCCGAGGAGCGCGCCAGACGCGATGGCAACACGCCAAGGTCTGCCCCGCAGCGCCGCGGCCTATGAACTCACGACTTCGCTGAATCGCGCTTCAAATAACGCATTGGCTCTCTGAACGGCTTTGTCAGATTGGCGCCCTAGTCGGGCAGTGACAGGGTCCTTGGTATGACAACCTCTCCCAATCCCTTCCGCGGCCTCCGGTACCCGGCCGAGGTCATTCAGCATGCGGTG
>NZ_JBNBZS010000197.1:0-3552 GCF_049629625.1 Roseomonas chloroacetimidivorans
TGATTGGGCGCCGTTTCGCGGAAACCATCAGGGTCTAGACAAGACCGGATAGCTGACTGCAGGCGACCGTGCTGCTAGGATGCCAAGATGACCCACGTGGTGGTGGGGCCGTCCATAGCTGGGGCCGTCCATAGCTGACGCCGGTAGGGGCCTCGGGATGACATGACCTTCTCCTGATCGAAGGTCCAGCCAGCGTATCAGTTCCGGGTGCCCCAGTGGTCCAACTCCAGGGGTTCACTCCATGGGCGGCTCACTTTGCGACCCGAGATTGGTTGGACCGACCCCAAAGCCATCCACATCGAGACTAGGTGAGGCTCCTGCCTGGTCGGTTAATCGCCCCGGGGGCAGACCACCGTGCGTCCGGAGCAGTTGCGACCGATGCTCCCCCTTGCAGGACGCGGCTGCCTTGACCCTGTCCTGCATTATCAACGATAGTGATTTTCATTTACCAGATACTGCCTCACATAACGTGAGACGCCTTCCTCAAGCGAGGTCATCGGCTTATTGTAGCCGGCAGTACGAAGCTTTGAGATGTCGGCCTCGGTCCAATACTGGTAACGTCCGCGCAGCGCATCGGGCATCGGCATAAACTCGATTGCTGGCTGCTTCCCAAGGGCTGCGAAAACCGCGCGCGCTAAATCCGCCCAGCTACGAGCCTTCCCCGAACCTACATTATAGAGGCCAGAGGGGGCAGCGCTGCGCAGTAGCCAGACCATGACATCGCAGATATCATTGACGAAGACGAAGTCGCGCGATTGGCCGCCATCAGCGAAATCAGGACGGTCCGAGGCGAAGAGACGCGCCGGCTCGCCGCGCAACACCGCGCTCGTCACGTTGAACACGCCGCTTCGCATATGGCCTTTGTGGTACTCGTTCGGGCCATAGACGTTGAAGAATTTCAGCCCGTACCAGCGCAGCGGCGCTGGGCGACCCTGCTCCAACTCGCGTGCCACGCGCCGATCGAAGATGTGCTTGCTCCAGCCGTAGAGGTTTAGCGGTCGGAGCATGGCAAGAAAGTCCGGCGTATCCTGATCGAGGAACCCTGCTTCCCCATTACCATAGGTTGCTGCGGAGGAAGCGTAGATGAGGGGGATTTTTGCCGCAGTACAGTAACGCCACAGCATGAGCGAGCAGGCGAAGTTGTGATCCATCACCTCGTCGCCGTCTGAGGCCGTGGTATCAGAGTTGGCGCCCAGATGGATCACGGCTTCCAGTTCCGGCGCCTGCCCGAGCCAATCCTTGAGAGCGCCGATGGGCACGAAATCGTTGAACTCGTGATTGCGCAGGTTGCGCCACTTGCCTTCGGTGCCGAGTACGTCACAGATCACGACATCGGTCATTCCGACCTCGTTGAGACGCGCCAGAAGGTTCGATCCGATAAAGCCGGCTGCCCCCGTCAGCAAAATCATGGCGCAAACCCCCCCCAGAACGAGACGCGCACGGCACGGAGTAGCGCCGCGCGTCCTGCCGCCCCCCTATAGCGCCGGGACCACGCAGCGTGCCAGGAGGGAACCGTAGTGGCCCGCCCCTACCACAGGTGCTGCCCCGCCCCTAGAATATGTTTCCGCCGCAGCCCCGCGGCTCAGGCCATAAGGACAGGCCGACCAGGCCCATGAACGCTCCTGGACAGTTTGCCGGTCCGGCGCTAGGTGCCGTGGATACTGCCCGATCTTGGTTGCGGGACACGGCATGGCCGCTATGGCTCGAACACGGCGTGGATTGGGAGCGCCGGGGTTTCCGCGAAAGCCTCGAACTGGGCACGCTGCGCAGCCCAGCCGGATTCCGCCGTCTTCGTGTGGTCTCGCGCCAGACCTTTGTCTTCGCCAAGGCTCATGCGGACGGCTTTGCTCGGGCGGGGGAAGCCGTGGAACTCGGAATTTCCTTCCTGCGCGACAAAGCCAGAGGGGCCGATGGCGGCTATGCCCGCTGCTTCGACCTGGATGGCTACGTTACCGATCACAGCCGCGACCTCTATGACCATGCCTTCGTCCTGCTCGCCCTGTCTAGCGCATCAATGCTGCTGCCAGGGGCATTGCTGCGGCAGGAGGCGCTTGCGCTGATTCAGTATCTGGACCAGCGCTTCACGCATCCCAGGGGCGGCTATGTCGAGAGCCTTCCTCCGAACTCGCCAAGACGCCAGAACCCGCACATGCATTTATTGGAGGCCTGCCTTGCCGCGTCAGAGGCCTTTGGGGACGAGATCTTTCTGGACCGGGCTGGTGACATGGTCAGGCTCTTCCTGCACCGCTTCCGTGATGGACGTTCCGGAACCTTGCCTGAGTTCTTTGACGACGGGCTAGTCCCGCTGTGGCAACAGGGACGACATTCGATCGAGCCCGGACATCATTGCGAATGGGTCTGGCTTCTGGACTGGTACGGACGGCTTGCGGGTGAGCGGAGTGTGGCCACGCCCGGGCTTCTTGCCGAAGCCGAACGCGGGTTGCTCGCTTTTGTTGACCGCCATGGCATCAATCCAGAACTTGGCACGCTGTATGATGAGGTCTGGAGCGACGGCACACTGAAGAGTGGGGGCTCGCGCCTTTGGCCGCAAACGGAGCGCCTAAAGGCGGAGGCGCTGCGGCCCGATGCCTCGCCGGAGGGCATAATCCGTGCTTTTGAGGCGCTTCAGCACTATCTCGCTGCGGAGCCCCGCGGGCTCTGGTTCGAACGGCTTGACCCACAGGGGCGTGCGTCGCCGGAGCCCGCGCCGGCCAGCAGCCTGTATCATCTTACCGCGGGCATCCTAGTCTCGCACCAGCATCTGAAAAGAGGAGGCCCAGTGTAAGTCGAGCTTAGTGCGGAGACAATTTAGCTAGTGGTTTGAGTTAGAGGTTCGTTGGCAGAACCGTCCGATGCTGGCGAGGACGTCGTCGGCGGACTTGGTCCAGATGAAGGGCTTCGGCTCGGCGTTGGTCCTGTCGATGTAACCCTGGATAGCGGCCTGGAGGGCGTCGGTGCTGGCGAAGGCGCCTCGTTGGAGGCAGCGGCGGGTCAGCAGCGAGAACCAGCCTTCGACAAGGTTGAGCCAGGACGCCGAGGTTGGCGTGAAGTGCAGGTGCCAGCGGGGCCGCTTGAGCAGCCAGTCGTGGACCACATGCGTCTTGTGGGTGGCCGCGTTATCGAGCACGAGATGGACGTCGAGATCCGCGGGCACGGCCGCCTCGACCTGATCCAGAAAGGCCCGGAACTCGGTCGCTCGGTGACGTCCCTTGCAGGCGCCGATCACAGTCCCGGCCTGCACGTCGAGGGTAAGCGAGGCCGACAGACCCTTGGCGATCTGACCTGAGGGTTAGCCCGCGTCGGCGGTGGCCCAGCACCAGGGCATGAGTTCGTCGAGGCGGTTATTGGGCCAGCCGTTGACGAGCCGGGTGAGCAGGTCGGCGAGGTAGCGCTGCGGGTCGACGCCGTTGAGCTTGCACGTCTCCACGAGGGAGGCGACGGCCGCCCAGCGGGCGCCCCCGTCGTCCGAGACGTGTTCATTGTGCTGTGGTCCTTTCTGCTGAGGACGAATGGCGGCTGGGTGGTGTGGCCGAGGCCGGCACCTGGGCAGAG
>NZ_JBNBZS010000198.1:0-3360 GCF_049629625.1 Roseomonas chloroacetimidivorans
GACAGGTCCTGCCGCGTGATCGCCAGCGCCATTCCAGCCTCCCGAACCAATCACCGGAAGGAGCGAATCACACCTACTGCGCTGGCGGGATCACATGCGAGTCAGCGATCAAGGCGGTTGGTATAACAACGACCGGCCGGTCGGTGAGGACGGCGTGTGTGCCCCCATTATCCGCGGCTGCATGCGGCGGCCGCCGTCGAGCATGCTTCCGCTGACGGACGAATGGCGGTCGCAATCCTCCGCCTATAGCCAGCCTCCGGCACCGCCTGAGCCCACGCCTGCCTCCACTCCGGCTCCTGAGGTGGTGCGGATGGAACCAGTGGGACGCTGACGCGCCGCACTATTCAAACGTGGCGCTCTCCGCCCGATCCACTGACTCGCAGCGGATTCTCGCCTCCCACCTACCGCGGAGAGAGGGTTTGGGTGTTCTGGATATTTTGGATTAGGCACCCAAACCAGAATTGGAGCGGGCGGGCAGCGCTTAGCCGCCCTGGAAGCGGCAGGGGTGGAGTTCATCCCGGAAAATGGTGGCGGCGCCGGCGTGCGGCTGCGGAAGGAACACGAGGAGGAAGGTGTCCGCGAAAGGCAGAACCGACGGATGGCTGGACCGAGGACTGGGGTGACACATGGACCAGAACGGTGCCTGGTCAGCCGGGAAGGCCGGACCTACTGCTCCGCGTGTTTCCTGATTCAACTCACACTTCTGAACCATGGACCTGGGAAGTGGTGGCGCTGGAAGACGATGCCGAGCGGGAGGTCGAGGTCGGCGGAGCGGTCAGTCGTGAAGCGTCCATGGCGGCGGCCGCAGCCAGGGCTACCGCTTACGCGCGGGAATGACTCAGTGACCGCTGCTGATGTCGAATTCATCCCCGAGGATGGCGGGGGAGCTGGGGTGCGGCTGCGTAGGTCCGGCCTGTGACCCCTGATCTTTGCCGCCAGGCGCGCGAGCTTTTGGGGTGGAGCCGGACGGATCTGGCCATTCAGGCGCATGTTTCGTCCGGGACGGTTAAGAATCTGGAGGAAGCGCGTTTTCGGCCCTCTCCGGCTACGTGCTCCGCCATCCGCGCTGCCTTTGAGGCGGCCGGGGTGATCTTTCTGGAAGAGAATGGCGAAGAGCCGGGCGTGCGTCTGCGCGACGCGACAAACTAGCCATCATAGTTCAGCGGGAGACTAATTTTGCGTAAACCGAACTATGGCCAGGAACGGGTTCAGCGCGAGCGGGACAAGGTGACGAAGACGCAGGCCAAGGAGCAGAAAAGGCAGGAACAGAGGGAAGCGAAGCTTAGCCCGCCGCCGAACCAGGCGGAGCGCGATAACGAAGGGGCAGGTGACAGCCCGCGCTGAAGCATCAAGCCGGGACCGGAGCGGGTGCGAATTCAGAGATCCGGCGGCGCCGGTTCGGCAACTCCTCCGATCAGCCAAAAGTGGTTTGAGCGCGCACGGGATGCAATTTTAGGTTGCTAAACCACACGGAAGAGGGCTATCCCAGATGACGTCCAGCACGGCGGGTTCAGCTCTTCCCCAATCAGACGATGACAGCGCGATGCGCCTCATGGTCCTTGAGATGACCATCGCGGCTATCGCTGCGCGGCTTCCGCCCGACGACTTGGAAGAGATTGCCTCGCTTCTCGTCTTCATTGCCAAGGGCTCCGACGCCGCGTCTGATCTCACTGGCCTGTCTGGCAGGGCGCCGAGCCTCAACTCGGCTGGCTATTTTGCAACTGAGATGCTCGAGCGCATCGCGAGGTCTCGTAAACCAAAGCGCGATGCGGACGAACGCGGCTCAGTGGCGAGGACACGCAAGCGGCCTAGCTAGAGCCAAGAGGATCAACCGCGCCCCTCCCGAATATCCGGTGATTTGGGGTGTGGCTGAGAAAGTCTGCTGCCACGATCAAGGCCCGAAAGAAATCGTCAGGGTGCCGGGATTTGTTGCAAAGTTCAGCACAGGTCACGGGTCATCGCGGAGCCTGGGAAATCAGGCGGTGGTCCGGAATAGGTCAGCGATGAAGGCGGCTTGAGCCTGCATGTCGTGTCCACCGATGCCCCGCACTTGCCCTTTCCTGATCATCGCCATCGTCTCATAACCCGCTAACGTCCGCTGCGCCGTCCAGAAACTGCCAAAGCCCAGCCCTGGACGCATCAACCGTCGCAGTCGGCGGTGGTCTTGTTCCACGATGTTATTGAGATATTTGGCCTGGCGTAGTCGCGAGGACCGCCACAGCTCGCCATCCGCTTTCATCTCTGCCGTCGCTCGTGGATAGGCAGGATTCTTGTCCACCGTGATCGTGCGCGGGTTCACTGTGTGAGGCTGGCTCAGGGCCTTGCGGAAGAAGCGCTTCGCGGCCGCCGCGTCCCGCTTGGCCGCGAGCAGGAAGTCGATCGTCTGCCCGCAGCTGTCCACCGCGCGGTAGAGATACATCCAGCGTCCCTTCACACGGACATAAGTCTCGTCGACCCTCCAGGACCCATTGCTCGGGTGCAGGTAGGGCCGGATCCGTCTCTCAAACTCGGGCGTATAGGCCTGCACCCAACGGAAGATGGTCGTGTGATCCACCTCGACGCCACGGTCGGCCAGCATCAGCGCGAGGTCGCGATAGCTGATCGGGAACATGAGGGACCAGCGGACGGCCCAGAGGATCACCTCGGCGGTGAACTGCCGGCCCTTGAAGGACTGACCCTGCCGGATCCGGAGCGTGCGACTATGGCGCGACAATCAGGATGCGATTGGCGCGACAATCAGGGGCTCTTCGGCAGTTTTGGTGCACCGAAACGCCGCTGTAGTTCGTTCACACTGTCCTTTACGCCGCAAGTACACGCGCGCGGAGGAGAGCATGGCCTGCGCGACCATACATTTGCCGCTTCACCGTCTTGAGGCGATTGATCTGCCCCTCGACCGGGCTCGTGCTCCAGGGTGCGGTGACGGCCGCACGAACGGCCTCCAGATCGCGGGCGAGGCCCTGCGCGAAGCCGGCCAGCTCGCTGTCTCGTGCAGCAATGAGCCAATCATCGAGATCCGCTGCGTCACCGCCGCGGACCAGGGCGGCGAAGCGTCGTGCCAGGTTCGAGGCGGTGCCGAGCGCGGGTACGGCGTCTGTGATGTCGCGAATGAGGTCACGCTCATCCGCCGTCATCTGGACTTGCCCTGGGAAAGTGGAGAGCGGTTGTTGAACTATGCGGTGGCCTCGAAAGCACAAGGGCTCTGATAGCGAAGTGCTGAGTGCCGTCGCCGTGGATTGTAGAAACCGTCGATGTAGCGGCCAAGGGCGAGTTCGGCCTGCTGGCGTGAGAGGAAGGTGGTTCGCCAGACCATCTCCGTTTTGAGGGTCTTGAAGACGGTTTCGACCATGGAGTTGTCGAAGC
>NZ_JBNBZS010000199.1:0-3284 GCF_049629625.1 Roseomonas chloroacetimidivorans
CGTACCGCCATCAAACCTTGCAATCGCACTTGAACTCCATGGGCCGTCCACGCATGGAACTGGCGCAAGGCCCGCGGGGGTGCGGCTGCGGCCGAGGCAGCCTGACCATGGCCGCATCCAGCTGCGTCTTCACCATCGGCCATGTTGCCTTGATGCTCGGCGGGAACGAGGAATGGCTGCAGGATCTCGCCAGGCAACTCGAGCCCGAGGACGGTCGCCTCTGGATCTACGACACCGATGATCGCGCGACGCTCGGATTCACCGAGCGGAGCATCGAAAGCCTCAAGGAACTCAGCCCTAACCAGAAGCAGTGAGCGCGGTCAGCACGTCTGCGCTCGATAGCCCGCGGCCCCGGCCGGATGGATA
Organism: Roseomonas chloroacetimidivorans; assembly: GCF_049629625.1. Taxonomy (NCBI): domain Bacteria; kingdom Pseudomonadati; phylum Pseudomonadota; class Alphaproteobacteria; order Acetobacterales; family Roseomonadaceae; genus Roseomonas; species Roseomonas chloroacetimidivorans. The sequence continues at coordinate 367 of NZ_JBNBZS010000199.1, forward strand.
CGATCAGCGCGAGCCACTCGGGAAGGAAGCCGTGTGGCATCAGCCGGAGGGCTTACTTGCCCACAAGGCATTCCGGCCCTCCCTGAAGCCGTCCAGCCAAGTGCCGATCCCAATTACCTACTTTCTGGGCGGCTTTGATGGCCTGCGCGGCTTTGGCGACTGGCGGCCGCGGTGCGTCGGCTCGGCTTTCGTAGGCACGCTCGGCCCGGTAGTGAGGATCTCGGCCAGGGTCTGCAGCAAGGCAAGATCGGCGGGTCCGGGCGGTGCGTCGGCTCGGAGTTGGTCGCCGTAGAGCGTGGCGGCGAGGGAGTGGCGGAACGGCAAGGGTGCGCCGCGCGCCTTCGCCCCGAGGCAGAAGTCGAGCGTTTCGGCGTCGGGCTCGACGATGATGCCGAAGCCGGCGTGGAATGGCCCCGCGTCGAACAGGCGCATGCCGGCGATGGCGCCCTCGGGCGCGGACTTCTCGAGCGCCTCGTCCACGAGCCAGAGGCGACGGTTGCCCGCGAGCATGTCCTCGAGCCAGAGCCCGACCACCTCGTGCCGCCCGGCCACACGGAAGATCGAGAACCACGCCCCGGCCATGTGTTCGGCCAGGGCGCGATCGCTGGCGTCCAGGCGCTCACCCCCGTCGGCGAGGAAGCGGTCAAAGGCGCGTCGGCCGCGCTGGTTCGGCTCGAAGAGAGCGATATCCACCAGCATCTCGGCCGTGTCCGCCTCCTCGAGCTCCGCCACCTCGGCCCAGGGTGCGACCTGCTTGACGGCTCGGTTCAGATCCGCCCGACCACACGTCTTCGTCGCCTCCCGCAGCACGCGGCGGATGCCGGCCCGGATCGGGCGGTACTGGGCCAGGACCTCGGCCCGGGTCATCGCCGCACTCCCATTCCGGCGCTCGCACCGGCGGCACGGTCGCAGATCAAGGCGCAGGCGAGGTGAAGGAAAGCCGCGTGATTGGCCACTTTGCGCTCCCACCGGACCAGCAGCCGACGGCTGCGGTTCAGCCAGGCGTGTGTCCGCTCGATAACCCAACGCCGCGCCCGCTTGCGCCCGCTCCGGCGTGCCCGTGCCTCCTCACGCCGGCCGCGGATGTGCACCACGTAGCCACGCCGCGCCGCCTCCTGCCGCGAGCCCGCGTCGTCGTAGCCGAGGTCGAGGCAGAGATGCTGGACCAGCGCCGAGCGTGGTGGGCGGCGAGCCACCAGACCGTCGAGTGTCTCAGCCAGGAGCAGGTGGTCGTTGCGGTTGGCCGGCCCGACCACCAGGGCGAGCGGCACGCCCTTGCCGTCCACCAGCAGCGAGCGCTTCACTCCCTGCTTGCCGCGGTCGGTCGGATTGCGCCCGACCACCTCACTGCGCGACAGTGGCGCCTTGGTCAGGCAGCCATCCACCGCGAGCCAGCGCCACTCGATCCCGCGCACCTCGTCGTAGCGCTGCGCCGCCACCCGCCAGAGCCGGAAGAACAACCCAGCCCGGACCCACTCCTGAAAGCGGCGATGCGCGGTCGAGCCCGAGCCAAGGCCGGTGGCGTCCAGCGCCTTCCACTGGCAGCCCGTCCGCAGCACGAAGAAGATGGCCGCCAGCACGCGACGGTCCGGCACGCGCGGTCGCCCGCCGCCCAGCGGATGCACTCTGGCCGGCTTGGGGATCAGCCACCGAGCCAGAGACCAGAAGCGTTCAGATAAACGAAACGAAGAACCCATCGAGGCCACAGCGAAGGACATCCTACCCCGATATATGGTCCCTCAACCCAGCATCGCACGCCGGTCCCCCACCAACCCGGTACCGGTAATTGGGATCGGCACCAAGCGCGCCGGAGCCAGGGAAGGCGATGCGAATAGGGGCAATTGCCGGCGGCACCTTCTGACCTCCGCCCTTCTTCCCATCCCTGGACTGCCGCTTCAGCCATGGCGCCGAGCAGAAAGACTTGGGCTCCGGCGTTGGTCGGGTAGTCGTCTGCATCCACGCGTAGGCTTCTCACGAGGAAGGTGAAAACGGCGGGTCTGATCGTAAGGGGAGCGACCCCAGGGGGACCAGATTGCCGGGCCTACCTCCAGGCCCACCCGCACGCGTCATGGTAGGAACGACTCGGCCGGATAACGGGTTTCCGGCCCTTCCACGCCATCTCCGGAAGCTGGCTCACCGCTGTGAACGAAGCCGGGCCGGATCTGAGCCGTTTTTACACGGGGGGAGCCAACGCAAGGAGGCTCCGACATGCCGACTGTCCAACGTCCTCCCTTCCCGGGGGAGCGGGAAGATCTTTTTGCCCTCTGGCTGAAGCGCAGCCTGCACGAGAGGTTAGATCCGGTCCTCAACGAGGATGTTCCGGTAGAGCTCCTGCGGCTCATTTGTGACACCCGTTCCGAATGGGAGGAGATGAAGCGCTTTTGGGCGGCTTCCGAGGAGAGGCGGCGAGGGTCGCTCTTGTAAAAGCGCGTAGGAGCTTGAGCGCACGAAATCGGGCCAGAATGCAAAAGCCCCCTTGTGGGCGGGGCCTCTTTCGGCGCCGGGAGGCTTGCGATCACCTGACTTCGGAGCCGGCCTGGGTTGCCCCAAGTCCTTCAAGCCCGGCACCACCTCGAGGGGTGGAGGAGCGGGAATCCGATCACTTCAGTTGTTTCAAGAGGATCGATTTCATCGGAAGTTCGAACGTGGCGCCTCCTTCCACGGTATTCGCAACCGTCTCGATGCTGCCCCAAAGAGCCAGTAGACGTTCTGCCTGTTTAGTCACGGGCGCCTTATGCAAGCCGCTCGAAAGAAACATGCCGATCAGGCGCGAATTACGGAAGGCGCTGTATATGGCGCGACAATCTGGATGCGAGCAGCGCGACAATCAGGATGAGAGTCTGTGGTCGCGGCGGCTGGATGATTGCCGCGGAGCGACACGGGCGCAAGAGATTTCCGGGACGGCGCGACAATCAGGA
>NZ_JBNBZS010000200.1:0-3265 GCF_049629625.1 Roseomonas chloroacetimidivorans
TTCCCCCACGTCGTAACCGGACTCGCGCACCACCGGGCCCCAGCGCTCGCGCTCCGCTTGCAGCCGCGCGGCGAACTGGGCCGGTGTCGTCATGACGGGATATTGCTCAAGCTTCAGCAGCGCGCTGCGCATCTCCGGCGAAGCTGCCACCTGCGCGATCGCGCCATGTAGCCCCGTGACGATCGCCTGGGGCGTGCGGGCCGGCAGGAAGATCCCATACCACTCATCAGCCGTCAGCTGCGGGAAGCCCAGCTCGGCGAAGGTCGGCACATCCGGCAGCGTCGGCACGCGCTCCGGCATGGTCACAGCCAGAGCGCGCATCCGGCCGGACCGGTGCTGCTCGGCCCCGGTGCCAATCACGGCCATGTAAGCGGAAATCCGCCCACCATTGAGATCGGCCAGAGCCATGGCGAGTTCACGATACGGCACATGCGACAGGCGAAGCCCAAGCGTCTTCGCCATGGCGACGGAGACGAAGTGCGGCGTCGACCCCGCGGCCGGCGTCGCGTAGTCGATCTCCGACTGCCGCTTCCCCCATTCAATAAACTCGTGAAAGGTCTTCGCCGGATGGTTCGCATCCACCATCCAGGCGAAGCCGAAGGAGGAAAGCCCGGTCACCGGCACGAAGTCGCGCTGCGGATCGTAGCGCAGCGTTTTGGTGTAGATGAAGGGATACAGCACCATCATCGTCTCGGGCGTCATCAGGAAGGTCACGCCATCCGGCGGCGCAGCCTTGGCCAGCTCCACCCCGATCCGCGCCGCGGCGCCCGGCCGGTTGTCCACGATCACCTGCGGTGCGTAGAGGCCGCGCAGCCGCTCGGCATAAAGGCGGGCCACCGTGTCCATCACCCCGCCCGCCGAGAAGTTCATGACCAGCCGCGCCGGCCGGTCCACCACCTGCGCCAGCGCGGCGCGCGGGCCGGCCAGCCCGCCCAGGCCTAAAGCGGTGCCGGCACCGAGCAGCGTCCGGCGTGTCGTTGCACGCACCATAACCGTTCCTCCCTCCCAAGGTCCCGGGCGGTTCATCCGCCCTGGTGACCGCGTTACGCCATGGCCGTCTTCCGCTCGATCCAGCGGGCGAGCAGCGCCGCGATCTCGTCGCTGTTGCGCTCGATCATCATCATGTGGCCGTTGCCGTGCAGCCCGTGCTCCTCAAGCCGCAGATGCTCCGCCGGCACGCCGGCCTGACGCAGGAAATCGACGACGCCGTGATCCTGCTGCGCCTTCCAGGAGGCCTCCGCCGTCACAACGGCCACGGGGATGTTCTGAAGGTTTGGCAGGCACCGGGCGGGCTCAGCCTGCACCAGGCAATCCTGCAGATCCGGCCGCGGCGCCTTGCGTAATTCCCGCGCCAGATCCTCCGGCGCATCGGCGGGCGGATCGAAGGCGAGCGGCGTCGCGGTCAATCCCCAGGAGAGGACGCCACCTGGCGTCTCCGCGAAGGCCGGCCCCTGCGGCTCCACAGCCAAGATGGCCCGCACCAGCGAGGGCCGCGCATCCGCCACCAGCCAGCCGAAGGGGCCGCCAGCCGAATGCGTGATCAGCACGGCCGGTCCAATCCGGTCCAGCAGTTCCGCACCGCAGCGGCGCATATCCGCATGCACCCGCGCCAGATCCGCGATGGAAGGCCCTTGCCCCGCCATGAACTGATCCAGCACGCGATCGCCGATCTCCGCCCCCCCTGGCCACTGCGTGTGCAGTCGCGCCTGCGGGTAAGATTCCGGCACCAGTTCCGGCGCGACGAAGCGGTTGCGCATGAAGCCATAGCTCGGCGGTTGCCCAAGCGGCCCATGCAGGTCGGGATGATAGGGCGAGCGGCCGAGCGCCGTGCGATCCACGACATAGACGGCGTAGCCCTGGCGCAGAAAGAAGGTCGCCCAACCCGGCCGCCCATCCGGCGTACCCAGGTAATCCAGCCCCTGCCCGCCACCGCCATGCACCATGACTACGGGCAGCGCGTGGCGCCGCTCGGCGGGGATCTGGTACTGCACGAACATCTGCCCGCCCGCGGCCAGCCCATAAGGCTGCTCCTGCCGCGTGACGCCCACCCAGAAGAAGCCCTGATCCGCCAGGACCAGAGGCGCCGCCTTCGTCATCCCGTCCACGCGCGGATGCTCCTAAAGCCCACGCATGCCAATGGGCCGGCCGAGATGCGCCCGCCCCACATAGGTCGCGAACTCCTCCATCTGGGCGGAGCTGTGGGTGCGGTACATCATGATGTCGCGGAAGTAGCGCTGCAGCCGATTTCCCTTCTTCGTCGTGAAGGCGCCGGCGGAGCGCAGCAGCATCTCCACCGTTTCCGCCCCCATGGCCCCGGCCTGCTGCAAGGTGGCGCGAAGGCGCAGATTATCCTCCACGCTGATCGGCGTGCCATCGGCCGCCCAGCGCTCGCACACCTCCATATAGCGCTCCATGGTGCGGACCAGGATCGCCTCCGCCGCATCGGCCCGCGCCAGGGCCAGGCCAAGCGTGCGCTGGAAGTCGTGATGATCCGCCCGCAGCAGGTTGGGATCGGCCATCGTCTTCATCCGGCCGATCAGCTGCTCATACTCGTCGATCGCCGCCCAGGTCGCGCCCACCACCACCGAAACCAGCGAGGCGTGATACGGGCCCATGATGCGGCCGAGATACATGGGGTTCCCGTGCAGCCGCGTGCCCGGCGTGCCCTCCGCCATCTCCTCCGGCCGGCAGAACTGGGCGTTGAAGGGCACCGCGTGATGCGCGGGGATGACGGCATCCTCGATCACGACGGTGTTGGAACCGGAGGAACGCATCCCCAGGATCTCGTCCCCGCCCCAATCCTTCAGGATCGTGTATTGCCCCTGCGGCACCACGATGAGCACGGGGGAGGGTGGCGTTCCATCCTCTTTCTGCAGCAACGCAGTGCCGATGAAATGCGTCGCATGCGGAACGCCCGAGGAATAGTTCCAGCGCCCCTTGATGCGCAGGCCGCCCGGCACGGGCGTCGCCGTTCCCAGGGGCTGGGCCCGGTGTGGGGAGATGAAATGGCCGGTTTCGCCGAATAACTCGCGCTGCGCCTTCTCCGGCCAGTGGCTGGCCAATAGAAAGGCATGTGAGGCCGCCAGCGTGAGGCACCAGCCCACGCCTGGATCGCCGCGTGAGACCTCCACCATCGTCCGGAAGAAGACGGGCAGACTGAATTCATAGCCGCCGAACATCCGGGGCTGCGTAATGCGGTAGAAGCCCATCCGCTCGAAGGTGGCATGCACGTCTTCGGCATAGGTGCCGAGCAGCTCGTGCTCCT
>NZ_JBNBZS010000201.1:0-3217 GCF_049629625.1 Roseomonas chloroacetimidivorans
TCGAGCCGTCCCAGCCGGCGCCCCCGCGCCCGCCTCTACGGCCCCGTCGAGAGTGCCAGGGCCGGTGTCTTGATGGCAATCCCCCTCGCCTTCCCCCTTGGGCACGATAATGCAGGATTATCGTGCCCAGGTGCCTGCCCAGAGGCGATGATGGCGCCTCGTTTCATTGGCTTTCTGCCGGGTGACGCCCCTCACCGAAACCGGATCTTCGGTGCCAGTCTTCGCTCCTGCCGCTTCGGACAAACCCAGCGCGGCGGGTGGAAGTCGGGCGCGAAAGTCTTGCCGAAATCCTTATGCAGCCGCACCGCCGTGATGTCGCTCTCAGCCTACAGCAGCGAGGCCTGCCGCATCCCCACCGGGGGCGGGGCGCCCCCCTCAGTCAGCGGTTTGCCGCTTTGTGGGTGCCGACGTTCTCGTGCCACTCGACCGGCATGCCGTCCCAGGAGGTGATCTGCCTGCCCGCCCACTTCTTGCGGACATAGACCTGGAAGCCGTCGGCGGTGGCCTCGACATAGCCGGACTTGCCGTCCATAAGCCGGACGTGCTGGGCGAGCGCCTCGCCCTGGTTCTTCATGTAGTCGTCGCTCATGGTCCGCGCGGTCCTGATGCCCGGCCCAGTATAGCCGAGCCTCGTCATCGCCGGCGGCTACCTTCTGCTGATCACGGGGGCGCGGCTTCCGCCTTGGGGAAAGAGAAGCGGCTGTGGTGGTCTGGAGCGCTTGGGGGGAAGGCTGCGCGCAGCATGACACGGGGAGGGGACGCAGTTGCCCCGGCCGGGTCTGGCCGGAAGCCGCCAGTCCGGTCTTCAGCCCAGCTTCCAAGAAAGCGGCCATTGGACGGCAGGCGACGCCGCGCCCTAGGAGAATGGCTACAACTGAAGTCGATGATGGCGTCGGCACCCCCCGTGCTCACGGCGCTGACCTCGGGCTCTGGATTGCTCGCACGAGGGGGCTGATGGGGTATGAGCTTCCATCTCTGTCCCGTCTTCCGCCCTGTGGAGGTCACTCTGTTTGAACTCGCCATCATTCTCGTTCTCGTCGTGGTGAACGGGCTTTTCTCACTGTCCGAACTCGCGGTGGTATCCGCACGCCGGGCACGGCTCCGGGCGATGGCTGAAGCAGGACGACCCGGGGCAAATGCCGCCCTGGCGCTTATCTCCGAACCTGGCCGCTTTCTCTCTACCGTTCAGATCGGGATCACCCTGGTCGGCGTCCTTGCCTGAGCCTTTTCCGGCTCCGCGCTCGGCGGCAAGTTGGCCGCTTGGCTTGTCGGAACGGGCCTGTCACCGGGGGTGGCGAACCACTCGGATTCGGTGCGGTTGTTGCGGCGGTGACCTATCTCTCCATTGTCGTCGGCGAACTCGTCCCAAAGCGCCTCGCGCTCAGCAATGCTGAGGGCCTTGCCTGCGCCGTAGCGCCGCTCATGACGGTCATCTCGCGCATTGCCACTCCGGCGGCCTGGCTGCTCGACAGCTCCACCAACCTGATCTTCCGGCTCTTGGGGCGGAGCAACGAGCCGGAGGAGAAGGTTACAGAGGACGATGTGCGGGCAATGGTCACCGAAGCGGAGCGGCACGGGACCATCGAGACCATGGAGCGCCACATGATAGCGGGTGTACTGCGCCTGGGGGAGCGCCCCGTGAAGGGGTTGATGACGCCCCGCGGAGACGTCGACTGGATCAACCTCTCGGCCGGACCTGAGGCGATGCGCGAGGTCCTGATGCGCACAGCGCATTCCCGCCTACCCGTCGGCGAGGGCTCCCCGCGTGTCCTGATCGGCGTCGTGCAGTCGCGCGAACTGCTGGCCGCCTTGCTTCGGGGAGAACCGCTTGACGCGCGCGCCATGGCGCGCCCCGCTCCCATGGCGCCCGACGACGCCGACGCACTGGATGTGCTCACCATCCTTCGCGGTGCCGAGGTGCCCATGGCGCTGCTGCATGATGAGTACGGAATCTTCGAGGGCATTGTCACGCCGACCGACCTAACCGGCGCTATCGTGGGCGGTTTTCGCTCTGATGAGGACCCCGGGGGACGAACCGGCAGCGGTGCGGCGCGAGGACGGTTCCTGGCTGCTGGCGGGCTGGATGCCTACGGACGAGATGGCCGACTTCCTGAAATTCTCCCTTCCGGCCGAGCGGAGCTACCAGACCGTGATGGCGACGCAAAGCGCCGCGTGGCGGGCACGCTGGGTATCCACAAAGGGCGAATCCACTGCTAACCGCCGGGGCCACACGACGTTGGCGGCGCCGAGGATGCCCTTCCCTCGTCCGATGGGCAGGGCGATGGCATCGAGCCCGTCCACTTGGCGTGGCGCGCGTTCCGTGCCGCCGCGGAAGCAAGCCGGGCGGAGCGCAGGCGGGTGACGCAGGTAACCCCGTGGCCGCCCAGGGCGGCCAGGAACTCGAGGGCGGAGAAGCCGCTGTCGGCCACCACCACCAACGGCTGGCCCGGCATGCAGCGGCGTGCCTGCAGGACCAGTTGCCACCCCCAGTCAGTGAGCTTCTTGTGGCGCAGCCCGCGCTCGCGGCAGTAGCGCCCCAAGGGGCCGAGTGCCATCAGGAACGGTAGCGCCCAGATCCGCCCGGCCCAGGAGATCGGCACCAGCAGCATCAGGCTGAGCCAGCGCAGGCCGCTCGCCTTGACGAAGTGGCCGTGGCTAAAGCGGACCGGGTCGCGGTAGATGCCCTTGGCGCTGATGTGCTTGCCGCGCCGGCGCTCGATCGTGTCGTCAAGGCCCAACACCACCGGCCCGCGCGGCACAAAGGCGTCCAGCAGCAGCCCGTGCAGCACCCGCGTGCCGCCCGGCTGCTCCAGGCGGCGCGGTTCAGCACGCGGTAGTAGTTGACGAACCGCCACTCCCGGCAGAGCCCGCTGATGCGCATGATGCTGCCCACCGTGCGCTGGCCAGGCACCAGAATGGCGCCCATCAGGAGCACCTGGGCGTGACGCCAACTCCGTTGCTGGAGCAGTGGCGCGAAGCATAGGATCACCGCGGCGAAGCGAGCTGGCAGGCGCAGCATGGTGAGGGTTCTGTGGCAGGGACGTCGCCAGTCTAGCCAACCTCCCGCTCCGCCGCCTCAAGCCCGAAAATTGGCCAAAGATACCATGCAGGCGGCCAGAGATTGGGCCAGAGTTTTGGCTCCTCCGGACCTGAAGGGAGTTGGCCGATGTCTCAGATCAAGCACGCTACAGCACCCCAGGATGGTACCGTGGTCTTT
>NZ_JBNBZS010000202.1:0-3156 GCF_049629625.1 Roseomonas chloroacetimidivorans
TCTCGGGTCGAGCAGCTGGTCCAGGTACAGGATGCGAGCCTTATAGGCCGGTCGTGTGCTGGTCATGGGGCGGCGCGTCTAACGGCGCTGAGCCGGTCAGAAATTATCTCAGGATAAAATCCGTCGTTTGACGGCCCTGATTTTCCTCATAAATCGGAGAACAAGGATGGACTGGACCCCCGTGGCCCAAGCGGCTGCTGGTGTGCTGGCGCTCGCCATCACCACGGCTGGCGGCCTGCTTATCCCGCTGGCCCGCGCTTGGCTGAAGGAGAAGATCCTGGCCAGCCAAAACGCCCGCCTGGCGGCTGCGGCCGAGACCGTGGCAGCGGAGCTGGAGCGCGGTTTGATCCTCACCATGGATCAGGCCGTGGTGAACCTCCAGAACCGTCTGCCGGACACGATCGAGGATATCGGTGGCGTCTCGGCTGACGTCCTGCGCGCCCTGATCACCAAGGGCCGGGAAAAGCTGGTAGCGGCCAAGGTCAGGCCCGCTAGCGCCGCGTGACCGGCATCCTCGCCCGCTGGGGCGCCGTCGCGCTGGCCGTCCTCGGTCTGACGACGTGGGCGATCTGGGAACGCGGCGAACGGGCGTGGGCCCAAGCCGACGCACCTTCGGCCCGGATAGCCCTGGCTGCGAACGAGAAGGCCCTGGCCGAGCTGAAGGCCAACGCCGCGCGCAACGAGGAAGCCCTGCGCGCCGACGCCCAGGCGGCCCGCGAGCGCGCCGATGCCATCGCCGCCACCAGGAAGGTCATCTATGCGAGCCCGCCCTCTACGGCGTGCAGCACCAGCCCTGCTGTTGCTGCTGCTGTCCGCAGCCTGCGCCGCGCCCGTGACGCAGGTGCGGGTGCAGCCTCTCTCCCTGCCGGCCGGCCTGCTGGCCTGCCTGCCGCAGCCGGAACCCCCGCCCGATAGCGCCGACGACGCCGACCTCGCGAGTTGGGTGCTCGACCTCGCAGAGGCCGGGGCGGACTGCCGCGCGAAGCTCGATCGCGTGCGCGACCTGGTCGCGGCTCAGGCCGCGCCGACCAACCCTGGCCACCTGACGGAGATTATTCGATGAACAACGACTTCCTCAACAGCATCCAGCCCGTCAGCGGCTTCGCCGGGATGAACGGCGGAACCAAGGGCGGCAACGGCGGCAAGACCGTCACGGCCACCTCGGGTGACGAGCTTCAGGCGCTCATCGACGGCGCCACTGGCCCAATCATCATCGAGTTAAAGGACAACGTTCGCGGGTCCAACACCAAGGATGATGAGGTTCTGATCAAGAACAAGTCCTTCGTGTCCATCGTTGGCTCCGGCTCCGGCGTGGACTTCGCCGATATTGGCATCCGCTTCTTCGGCTCGAAGAACCTGATCCTCCACAACGTCGGCGTGTCGAAGGTAAAGGAAGGCAGCAAGGATGCTGTCGGCTTCGAGAGCGGCTGCCAGAACTTCATCGTGTCGCACTGCGATCTGAGCAGCCAGTTCGAGGACGTCAGCAAGGACTACTATGACGGCATTCTCGATGTGAAGCGTGGCTCGATCTACGGCACCTTCCTCTACAACCACTTGCACGATCATCACAAAGCACCGCTGGTTGGCCACACTGACGACGATACCACGAAGCCGCTGGACCGCTTCATCTCGTACTACCGCAACTGGTTCCGCAAGCTCGGCTCGCGCTGCCCATCCGTCCGCTACGGCTTCGCCGACATCCAGAACAACTATTACCTCGACATCGACACCACGGCCATCAACCTCCGCGAGGGCGCGAAGGGCTACGTCTCCGGCAATGTCTTCGAGAATGTCGATGACCCCATCGTCGGTGTGGACAGCGACTTTCCGGGCTGTGGAACCTGGGCAAGAACCTCTTCAAGTCCGCCGTGACCTGGGGCAGCAAGCCGGGCAAGGGCGAGGCCAGCGCCCAGGACGGCAAATTCACCACGGATTACAAGCCGCCTTGCACATACAACCCGCTCCCGCTGGAGGCGGTGGAAGAGCACGTCCGCGCCAATGCTGGCGTGATCAAGCCGGACGCGCTGCCTGTGCCCGGCGCCTCGGACCAGCTCACCCCCGAGCAGCCGCAACAGCCCGTGGAGGAGCAGCCGGCGGCCGAGCCTGACCAGCCCAGCCTGCCCGGCGTGCCTGAGCCTGAGCAGCCCGAGACGGAGCAGCCCGGTTCGGGCGAGACGGAGCAGCCTGCGGACGCGGCGGCGCTGTTGGACCGGGCGGAACAGGCGCTGGTGGCGTTGCGTCCTCTGCTGACACCTGCCGCTCCGGAGCAGTCGCAGCCCCCGGCTGGTGACGGCGACGACCTTCTGGCGCTGTTCGATGCCGCGACCGCAGTCGCCGAAAGGAAGCCCGACAGCAAGAACGGGAACAAGAAGGAGGTCCTCTCTTACCTGAAGCGCGGCCGCGAGCAGGCGGTGAAGATGCTGGACGGCGGCGGCTGATGGACTGGCAACCGATCAGCACGGCGCCCCGAGACGGGACGCACGTCATCCTCTGCAAACGCCGGAGGACGGACGGCTCCTATGAAGTCGGCGAGGGGTTCTATGACGACTGGGCCAAGGCTTGGGCCTGGGCTGACGAGCGTATGACCCATCCGGATCTCTGGCAGCCAATGCCAGAGCCTCCGGCCGACGCGGACTTCGCAGCACTGAACCGCCCCGGGTCTGCCGGAGGCCATTGGGCTTGGGTACTCGGCCAGGGCTGGTCCTGGCTTGCTGTATAGTAGCGCGCCTCGGCTTCGGCGGGAGGGATGTTCCCGATCGGCTCGAGGAGGCGTTGGTTGTTGAACCAGGCCACCCATTCGAGGGTGGCGAACTCGACGGCCTCGAGGGAGCGCCACGGGCCGCGGAGACGGATCACCTCCGTCTTGAATAGCCCAATGACGCTCTCGGCGAGGGCGTTGTCATAGCTGTCACCGACGCTGCCGACCGAGGGTTCAATCCCGGCCTCGAGCAGCCTTTCCGTGTACCGAATGCTGCCATATTGCCTACGTTCAACTGGCCGTCGCAACACCTGTCTGCGCTGATCGCAGCACCGCATCAAGAGCTTCGGCTGGGGTTCTCCACCCGAGCGTCTTGCGCGGCCTGCCGTTGAGCGCCGCGGCGACGGCCGCGAGGTCGTCGGCGTCCCACGCGCTCAGGTCCGTCCCCTTCGGGAAGT
>NZ_JBNBZS010000203.1:0-3155 GCF_049629625.1 Roseomonas chloroacetimidivorans
GCATCGCGCTCGAGGTCGTCAGGCTGCCCGAAGCCAAGCGCGGCTTCGTGCTCCTGCCCCGGCGATGGGTAGTGGAGCGCTCATTCGGCTGGTTCACCCGCTTCCGCCGGCTCGCCCGCGACTATGAGCGCTTGCCCGAGACGCTGGCGGGCCTGCACCTCGTCGCCTTCACCATCCTACTGCTCAGGCGCGCCGCAGAACTCGCCGCCAGTGCGTAACACCCTCTAGGCCGACCTGGGGCACTCAGCCTGGGGGATAGCTGCGCTGCTCTTGCTCGGAGGGACAGAACGGGTGAGTGCCCTTCTGCAGGGAGACAATTATGTCCTGCCGGCCGGCAAGTGCAGCCAGGGCACCCACAGCAGGCTCTGAAGGCAGTCGGTCAAAGATGGAGAGCGCGGACGGACACACGCGTGGTCCGGCCTTCGAAAGCGCCTCAATCTGCTGCTTCGTGCGCCCGGAGATATAGCTCCGGAAGTTCTCGACTGAGCCGAAGTGCTGGATGCTGGTCCGTTCCGCAGCGCGTACCTCCGGCATATGAGGCCCAAGAGCCTCAGGTAGCCGGTGCGCCTCACTGCAGAACATCGCAATATTCATAAGATAGGCCCGAAGAAGGCTAACCTTTAGAGCCTCCCGCTGCTCCGCCTTCGCACAGTGAGCTCGCTCAGGGAGTGCAGTAACCAGGAGGCAGCCGGCGAGAAGGGCAGCCGGGACTAACCGCCATGACACCATCTCCGCGCCCTCGATCGGTCTAAAAAACTTGCTCAGATGTAGTTCATTGGGACGTCAGGTTCAACCTGCGGCCGACGCGGCCCCGGCTTGGAAAAGGCCTAGACCGGGATCATGACGCTGGCGCGGTTGCGGAGTGAGAAACGGCTTGGAAATCGCACCATACCCCGAGGCAGAGGCGGCCTTCGAACTTCGGTCCCTGCTGCCTTTCAGGCAGGGGCGTTTCTGGAGATTGCTCCGCGCGGCTGGAGCAATCCGGCCGGGGCTCTTTTCCGGGGCGCTGTCGAAAAGACAGGATGCATCGGCCACGCCAGCAGAACAGTCAAAACTCAGGTCTGTGCCTATGCATACCGGCAGTGTCCCTCGGAGCATGGGACACTTCCCCTCAGGCAGCAGTTTACCTTGTGCGGCGGTCTAACCTTCGTCGGGCGAGTTCTTTTTCGGAGTTGCCGGCAAAGTGAGGAAGATTGGAAGGAGGAAGGCACGCCAGTTAGGGCGGGTTCACACCTGGGGCAGACTCACGCGCGCAGTCTCTGGCAATGGCCGCGTGGCATCCCGGTCGGTTCCCGTACACCTCACAGCTCCCCCTCCGTCACCGCCCTAACCAGGGCTAGTACCAAGCGCCGCTTGCCCGGATCGAGCTTCGCCCAAGTGGCCAAGAGCTGCTCGCCCTCGATTACCATGGAGAGCTAGTCCGGATCTTTCCGGAGTGGGGTGGCGAGAGACCCGGCAGCGGCTGAGGTCTCCCCATCTAGAATCCTGAGTAGCGCCGAAGTCAAAGTCCGTTCCTCGGGCGTCAGGTACTCTCACATGCCTACCAGGCGCCGAACCTCCTTCAAGATGGCGATCGTCGTACTAGGCTCAAGCGGGCGGGGAGAAAGGGTCATTGTCGCTTCGCCTCCACCATCGCGCGGATCAGCATCAACACCATATCGCGCCCGTTCAGGTCGAGCTTTGTCCATCTAGCCAGAAGCTCCTGCAGGTCGCCGGAGTGGGCAAGTGCCTGGAGTTCCTGGTTAGGCGTGGCGGAGCGGGGAGGGCAGGACACTTGTCCTCGGTCTCTCGTACTTTTCGAATGTACCTGGAGTTGGGCCAGCCAAGCGTGACCGAACCCAAGCGCATCGATCGGAAGATCATCGCAACTTTCGGTTGCCTGTTCTGAATTCTGCTGTGCAGAATACACTCGACCCAAACTTCCATTCAGGCTTGGATAAAACGGCCAGCTCACCCACTCCGCTTAAGTCCTGTGGGTCGTATTGCGTTGCGGAACGGCTGCGTTGAACCGAACAATCTGAGGGCGCGCTGGCCCACCGGTCGGTCCGTGATCACGCGACGCGGACATGCTCCGGATGTCCGGACTCGAACATGCGCTTGAGTGCGCGGACGGCGACGGCGACCTGCAAGCTTCGGGCGCGTGCTGCCGACCGAGACGCCGGGTAGGGAAGCGGGCTGAGAACTGTCTTTCAGACTGGCCCCGTCTACAACAGGGATCCTCGCCGCCTCTCCTCAGATGCGATCCAGAAGCGCTTCATCTCCTCCCGTTCGGAACGGCTGTCACAGGCAATCCGCAGGAGTTCTACCGGAACGTCCTCGTTGAGGACCGGATCCAACCTCTCGTGCAGGCTGCGCTTCAGCCAGAGGTCGAAAAGATCTTCCTGCACTCCCGGAAAGGGAGGGCGTCGGACTGGCGGCATGTCGGAGCCTCCTCGCGCTGGCTCCCCCTCCGCCAGAACGACCCAGCTCTGGCCTGGCTTCGCTCCTCGGCCCAGCTTTTCCAACCCAGGATGAGGGCGAGCCGACGTCGCGAATGGACGTGGGTGGCGCAGAAACCCGTACTCCGGTCGAGTCGTTTCCACCATGACGCGTGCGGGTGGGCCTGGAGGTAGGCTCGGCAATCTGGTCCCCCTGGGGTCGCTCCCGTTACGATCAGACCCGCCGTTTTCATCCCTTTCTTGTGAGAAGCCGCGTGTGGACGCAGGCGACTACCCGACAAACGCCGAGGCCCAAGTCTTTCTGATCGGCGCCATGGCTGAAGCGGCGGTTCAGGGATGCCAGGAAGGGCGGAGGTCAGGGAGTTCCATCGCCAGTTGCCATTTTTCTCATTGCCTTCCCTGGCTGCGGCAGGCTTGGCTGGACGGGTTCAGCGAAGGTTAGATCACAATGGCGGTCGGAGGCCCGCAGCGGCGGAAGCCGAGCGGGAAGTCGGCCCCGGCTCCATCTTGCTCATCAGTATCGCCGTCTGCACCTAGATTGTGCCTGCATCCTGGGACACTACACACATCTCCCGGCAGCAACTGAAGCCGCCATCGCCCGTTATGGAGCCCGTTCGACTAACAGTAGTCTCCTAGCCGCCCCCCTGACCGGCGGGGCGGTTTGCGTCTGGGCGCTGACATGAGCCAGACAACCTACTGGACGACAGTCTTTTTGCA
>NZ_JBNBZS010000204.1:0-3132 GCF_049629625.1 Roseomonas chloroacetimidivorans
CGAACTCCCATGCAGGCCGGCGGTCCGTGACCGCGTAAGAGGCCGGACAGATGGCAGCATCCGACTACGCGTCACCGCAATTCTGAAGTTTTCCCTTGCCCTGAAGGGGGCGTCCACAGATGTTGCAGGGATCGGTCCGGAGGCTGGTCTCGGGTAGGCTGAAGGTGGGGCGATGCCCTACGGTCACTCAGAGGCGCCCAGCTCGCTATTCAAAGCGACCCTGGACCATCGAACCACATCCCGCGACAGCGGCACCGCCTGACGAACTGGGCGGCGCATGACGCCGCTTTGCGTGCCCGAGGCAGCCTGACGGTGTGGTTTTCAGAGGCGGCGATCGCGGCATGGCAGGCCGAGCCGCGGACCACTCGGGGCGGGCAGCCCTCGTATTTGGCCTTGGCGATCTCGACGGCCCTGGCGCTGAAAGCCGTGTTTCGCCCGGCGCCGCGCCAGCCGAAGGGCTGATCGGGTCCATCCTGCAGCTGCTCGGACTTGACTTGGCCATGCCGGACCAGTCCACCCTCAGCCGCCGGGCCGAGACACTGGAGGTGCCGCTGCCGGCAACGAGGTCGAGCGGAGAGCCCATGCACCTGCTGAAGGACAGCACGGGGCTCAAACTCTGCGGCCCCGGCGAGAAGCTGGTCGAGGAGCAAGGCACCAGGACGCGTCGGGGCTGGCGTAAGCTCCATCTGGCCACGGATGCCGACACGGGCCGGATCGTCGCGTCCATGCTGACCGACCACGATGTGGATGATAGCTCACTGGTCGGCCCCTTGCTCGACCAGATCAATGATTCCGTCGCATCGTTCACCGCGGATGGCGCATTCGACCGAGAAGACGTTTACGCCGAAGTCACGGCACGTCATCCGGACGTTGAGGTGATCGTGCCACCACGATGCGGCGAAGTGCCGTGCGAGGCGGTCGAGACCGCGCCGACCCAGCGCGACGGGCACATCGGAGTTAGCGCAGAACTTGGCCGCATGGGTCGGCAGAAGGTCTCTGGCTACAAATGGCGTGCTCTGGTCGAAGAGTGTCGGTGCATTGCTGCGCGAAGGTCCAGTCTGCCCGCCTCGCGGCGTTCTACTTGCCCGGACCCGATCATTAAGTTCGAGCGCTGTTCCGCTTGCATTGCTCGAACGAAGCCGCTGAGATAGCGGCCCTATGCCCACTGGGTAGTACTTTCCTCCTGGAGAGGATAGTTTTCTCTGCCTGCAAAGGAGCAGGCGACGAGCAAAGGTCCAACAATCAAGCCATGTCGAAGAAGTTTCTCACCGACGTCATCCAGCAGTCTTCCGACATGAACGGTGTGGCCGCCGGGCGCCTGGCGGCCGACATCATCGCCGCTATCAGGGAGCAGATCGTCGAGAATGGCCGCTTCTCGCTGCCGGATTTCGGCGCCTTCACCGTGCGCGAGACGCCGAAGCGCACGGCACTGAACCCCCGCACCGGCGAGAAGGTGGCGGTGAAGGCGGGCGCGACGGTAAAGTTCAAGGCGGCCCCGTCGCTCAAGACCGCGGCCTTCGCCGGTGCGAAGAAGGCCAGGCGCCGCGCCGCGAGGTCGGCGAGCTGATCGCCGCGGAGTGCTCGCTCCGCATCGACCGATGATGCGGGCACGTCGGCTCAATCCAAACAGCATCGAGGGCCACCATGAAGACTTCGGATCTCATCGAGCGCGTATCGGCCACCGCTGGCATTGAGAAGAGCATCGCAAAGAAGGCCGTTGAGGCCGTCCTGGCCGGCATCGTTGAATCGGCCAAGTCAGGGGAAGAGGTGAACCTCCCCGGTTTCGGCAAATTCAAGACCAGGCAGGTTCCTCCGCGACAAGGCCGCAACCCGTCGACGGGAGAGGCGATCGAGATTGCCGCCTCGCGAAAGATGACCTTTGCCCCCGCCAAGCAGGTCAAGGACGTTCTTGCAGAATGAAGGGCGATGTTCCGCCAGTCACGGAAGTGAACAGCGCGCTACGGTTCCAGCTCTAGCTTCAGCGACGCGCAATACGCAGGGCCGTCATTTCGTTTGAGCGGCGGCTTCAGAACTACATTGCGCGTAAGTCTCCTCTCTCGCCAGTTGCCATACGGGCGAGAGAGGCCCGCGCAGCGCGGCGGATGTGGCGGGCGGCGGTTAAGGACCAGGGGAGATTGCACATCGAACCACTCTGGTGCATGGATCAGAGGTACGGACGCATGATGCCCTACTGTCATCGGGATCATGCGATGCGGACGTAGTCTGCGCGTCCGAGATCCAGCATCCGGTTCAGGGCATTCGCGGCGATGGCCACCTCAGCCACCTGACGTCCATTGCTTCCCGAGTGCAGCCTGTCACCGATGACGCGCTTCCATCGCGCGATGTCGGCTTCCACCAGGGCGCGCCAGTTGTATCCGGACGTCCTTTGCCAGCCCATGCGCCCGCGCTCGGCAATCGCCTGAAGATGGCGGTCACGCCGCGTCGGGTCGATCTCGGCAGTGCCGCTCGGCACGGCACTCGAGCGTGGCGGCACGATGACGTCCGCATCGGGATGCCGCGCGGCTACCTCGGCGTAGACGTCGTCACGATCGAACGCGCCGTCGCCGGTGAATGAAGCGACGGGCCCGTCGCTCCGTTCAAGCAGCGGGCCAACCTGCGAGCCATCGTCGGCATCCGGGTCCGTCAGCACCGACGCGACGATCCGGCCGGTGTCGGCGTCGGTCGCCAGGTGGAGCTTCCGCCACGACCGGCGCCTCCGTGTCCCATGCTTCTCAACCGAGCTATGCGGGAATTTGGGTGACGCGGTGATCAGGCGGCGTTCTGTGCTGGCGTGTTGGTGACCTCGACGCCGTTCTTGAATGTGACGCCCTGGATGAGCTTGGGCAACTGGTTCTCGCCCTTCAGCCTGCGCCAGGTCTTGGCCGCGGCCATGACGAGCTTGAACACCATGAGCCGGGCGGTGTCCTGGGACAGGGCGCCCCTGGTCCGGACGGTGCGGTGCCGGACGGTGGCGAACACGCTCTCGATGGGGTTCGAGGTGCGGAGGTGGTCCCAGTGCTCGGCGGGGAAGTCGTAGAAGGTCAGCAGTGCGTCCCGGTCCTTCACCAGGCAGGTGACCGCTCTCTCGTACTTGGCCCCGTATTTCCCGGCGAAGGTGGTGATCGCCGTCTC
>NZ_JBNBZS010000205.1:0-3120 GCF_049629625.1 Roseomonas chloroacetimidivorans
CCGGAGCCGCTCATACTACCGTCGTAAGAGGGGTTAGCGAGTGATGCCGTCGTCGTGCTGTCCGTCATGACAGCCACTTCGGCGAACCACCACCATCAACTCAAGGCCGGGATCGGCTGACGCATACACCCGGAGCACAAGGCGCTGGCGTACCGTCGTCGCCCTGTCCCGCAATCGCCCTGCGCGCTCGTCGCACTCGATCGTATGGCGACGGCCGCGAGGCCACCCGAGCATGTCGAGAGGTCTAACCCGCGCCGGGGATCCGGACGGAGAGGTTCCATCCACGTGCACTGTTGCCTGCAGACCGCTCCGCTGGCGGGCCCTCGTCATTCAGGAGCCGTCAGAAGCCAACTCGCCCTCGGTGGCTTCCTCGAAGTCGTCTTAGCCGCTCGACGTTTTCAAAGCGTCCTTTAGACCCTGCCACCCCGGGGCTGGGCGCCGCCCCTACAGCGGTGCCCTAGGAGCGCCCGAATGCCTTGCAGAGCGCGTCCCAGGCATTGCGCGCGTCCAGCATCTTGCTCCCGACGCCGGTAGCGCGTGCGGCCCGCAGAGCAGAGAAAGCGTCGAGCGCCTTTTGCGCGAAATCAACGTTCGCCGTCATCAGATGGAGCATGGACATGTCCGAGTCCCTGCCCATGGAATCGACCGTTACGTCCGCCATGATATCCTCACACCTCGCTGGGCGTGACCGCCCTCGTCCCGCCACATTTATCCCGGTAACGGGCCCGTGAGAACTCCCATCGCGCAGGGAACTGCCATGAAATGTTGTTAAAGACAGGACAAGCTTAGGAGCCTATCGCTGCGTCGAGACAGGCTTGTAAGCCGAACCCACTCTCTACCGAGGCTATGATTTCGTGCTTCAGGGGCGCCGCTTGCGGCACGGATGTGGAACCGGCAGACCTGCTCCCGCTCTCAAAGGAGCAGCGGGAGGGATCGGCCATTCATGTCGAAGAACCCGCCCAGCCCAAACCCTAGGTGACGGGCGGCTCAGCTCCAGCTTCCTGCACGCACTCACCTCCGGCTAGTGCCACACGGGCACCGCAGAGAAGTCGAACGAGCTTGCCCCGTCCAGGCAGCGGTGGTGCTGACGGCGCAGGAGCGCGAGGCGTTGTAGCGCCCGGTCCGACGGCGCGACGCAGGTTCCAACTCAGACCACCAGGCCCACCGAGTAGGCCATGCTACCCCGTAATGCGTAGCGGGTCTGAAGTGGGCGCTCCTGCACACCGGCGGTACCATTTGATAGGCCGTCAGCGGCCAGGATCGAACGGAGGTCGATGACGAGGGCTTCAGATTGAGCGCTGGCGACTTCATCGCCTTGCCGGCTGGCCGTGCTTCCACGTCAACGATATCCCAGTGCTCCAGGCACTGAGGTTCGACTGTATGGAGCACAATCGACGCCACGCATATCTCAGCCCGCGTTCCTGGCCTCGCCGAAGGCTTGGCTGCACGTGCATGCGCCAGGTGAGATCAAGCGGCTAGAGCAACGCGTCCTCGCGATAAAATTGTCCAGTCCGGTACAGATTCGGTTGCTCCATCGTCACGGCGTGGTTTGGACACGAATGCGAAGACCGACCTGGGCAGCGATGCTTCAGACTGCCATCAGTCCTTCAAGCAGCTCAGCAGCGTTGGGTATGATACAGACAGCGAACCTCGCGCTCGCCACGCTCGGATCGACACAGCCCGGGAGCACTATTCAGCCGTGTTGCCTTCCCGGTCGGTCGCGTCTGGCGTAGCACCGAACCCGGCGTAAAGCCTGTCCAGGAGATCACCGACACCGGCGTCCAGGCTCGAGGACGCGCTGACCAGCATGGCTCCGATCAGACGTAGCCCGGCAGGGCCGCACGCCCGCCGGCGCGCCGTGACGGAGAAGCGCTCCCCCAGTCTCGTCTTCAACTCCGCCGCGGCGGCCTCTACGGCTATCCCATCGCCGCCTTCCAGCATAATTCTGACTCCGGTCTGGTACGTCATCTCTCTGCTCCAACTTGCCCGTGGGCTGGAAGCTGTCCCGGTGCCCGGCATCCGGAAATCGGGGAATACCGGGGATCATTGAGAATAGCGGGGATAAGGGGCCCAAGCGCCGGAACGAGCATGGTGCGAAGTCCGGGCGGCGCGCAGGACAAGGCTGGAGCTTCGAGGCTGAGCCGCGGGAGAGGGCGCGGCCGAGCGCTGCCTTCGCAGAGGAGAACGGTAGCCGAACCTGCTTGGCTGAGGGCGTGGGGGGGGCGAACACCACCTGATCTCGGCCGTGCGACTTACCTGGCGGGACTTGTCCGCGTGCTCGACTATCTGCCGCAACTCCGACGGTCCCCGAAAATCGCCGTGATGACATGGGCTCTCACCCTCACGTGCTGGCCGTCAGCCCGCCCCAGATCATTCATCCGCCTCCTGGACTCCGCATGCATCCTCTTACTGCGCCCCGAGGAATTGGTTCCGCTGAAGTGCAGCAATGCTCCGACCGCCGGCAACACATCGGTCAGCTTACCGCAATCACCCCTCCCCTTCCGCTAAGATGCGTTTGCCTCGCAGGTCGGGCGGCCCGGTATCGGCCTTGGGAGCTTACGTCTCGGCGTGCGCACGGGCTGCGTGGGAACTGCACTGCCGCATAGCAATACAGCATCCACCCGGAGATGCGCCATTGCCCCGGCGAATCGGACCGATTTAGGATCGAAGCCAGAAAGCCACATCCTTTCAGCACCTTGCACAAGTAATCCCGATCAAACTCCCAGAGTTGCCCCAGGTGCTGTGGGTAACCCAGCGCCGACGAAATTCGACTTGGAAGTCTGAGCACCGTCTTGAGCAGACCCGGTGCACTGCCGGCGAGGCCGGCACGGACGTTCCATCTACCATCGCTAGGTGTGAGTTGGACGAGGCGTTGCCTCCGCTTGGGTGTTGCAGGAGCAGGTGAAGAGCACGTTCGGTTCCCTAGAGCCTGCCAAGCGCGGCGACGCGGAGGCCGAAGAGCTGAACGGGCCCCGGCTGTGGGTTTGCAATGTGTGTTGGTTGGTTTGGTGTTGTTGGGGAAAGTTAGGGTGGGGTGACGGAGCGGTCTTGACGCGGGGCTCGGAAGGGGTCATTTCCCGCGCCCCGCCACGGATCGGGCTTCCCCGGAAGGGGGGCTGA
>NZ_JBNBZS010000206.1:0-3061 GCF_049629625.1 Roseomonas chloroacetimidivorans
ACTGACCTGTGCCGTTGTGGCCCAGTGATGTGTCACAGTTGTGCGTCTCGCCGCCTCGGGTGGGCGCGATCGCCAACTTTCACTGTCGGATCACAAGCTTGTGCCGGAGTGGCTGGGGAACCTGGATCCGCGCAGCCGGAGGGTCGACAAACCTGACTCGCAGCGAAGTTGAGGTCGCCTTTTCCGATTGTATCCCAGCCTAGTGGGCCAGGCAGGCCAACCGAAGGGTGAGGTGGGCTATCGATTAACAAGTCGGGTAGCAGGGCAGGCTTGGCCGAGAGCGGACGGGCGGCTTTCGGGCGCTTGCCGCGGGAAGCGGAGAGGTGGCTTCGAACACTCGACAGTTAGGTTCGGCCCCTTCACCACTTTTGCGCTTGTTAGCGCAAAAGCGCATGTGGGCTTCGAAGCAGATGTTACGCTGCGGCCAGAGAACCGGCAGCCATGCGTTCTGCGGCTCCGCAGCGTTCCCCCACGCGACGGCGTCACCGGCTTGCCGTAATCCTCCAGACCGTGTTCGACAGGTCGTCGGCGACGATCAGGGCCCCGCGCGGGTCCACTGTCACCCCAACCGGCCGGCCGCGCGCCTTGCCCTCGCCGTCCAGGAAGCCGGAGACGAAGTCGATCGGATCTCCGGCGGGCCGGCCGTCACGGAACGGCACGAAGACAACCCTGTAGCCAACCGGGGGGGTCCGGTTCCAGCTGCCATGCTCACCGACGAACGCCCCGTCCGCGAAGGCCGCGCCCATAGCGGGTGTCGAGAAGGACACGCCGAGTGCTGCCACATGCGCTCCAAGGGCGTAGTCGGGGCGGATGGCTGCGGCCACGCGTTCCGGATTCTGCGGCTGAGCACGGGTGTCGACGTTCTGGCCCCAGTAGCTGTAAGGCCAGCCGTAGAAGCCGCCCTCCCGCACCGATGTCAGGTAATCCGGAACGAGGTCGGGACCGATCTCGTCGCGCTCGTTCACCACCGCCCAGAGCTGGCCCGTTCCCGGCTGGATCGTGAGGGCCGTGGGATTGCGAAGACCGGTCGCGTAGGGCCTGTGTGCGCCCGTTTGCGGGTCGATCTGCCACACCATGGCCCGATCGACCTCGGCCTCCATCCCGCGCTCGGTGATGTTGCTGTTAGAGCCGATGCCGACATAGAGGAACCGGCCATCGGGGCTGGCGGTCATCGCCTTCGTCCAGTGGTGGTTGATCGCCGAGGGCAGGTTCGTCACCAGCACCGGCGGCCCGCTCGCCTCGGTCTGCCCGTCGCGATAGTCGAAGCGTACCAGCGCATCCTGGTTGGCGACGTAGAGGACGCCGTTGACCAGGGCGAGGCCGTAGGGCCCGTTCAGGTTCTCGGCGAAGACTCGCCGGACCTCGTAGGTGCCATCGCCGTCTGCATCGCGCAGCAGCGTGAGCCGGTTGCCGCCCGGCACCGACGTCCTGCCCCAGCTCTTGATGACGTTCGCGATGAAGGCCTTGGGGTTAAGCCGGGGTGCGCCCTGGCCGCCAGTTCCCTCTGTGACCAGAATGTCGCCATTGGGCAGGACGAGGGTCTGGCGCGGAATCCTGAGATCCGTGGCGATGGCCTGGATCATGTAGCCCTGCGGCACAGTCGGGCGCTCATTGCCCCAGGCTGCCGGGCGGGGGATCCTCATGTCGGGCAGCAGGCCGCGCCGCGGCTCCGGGAGGTTCGGGTTGGCACCGTGCTGTTGCGGGGTTGGCTCGCTGTCGCAGGCAGACAGGGCGAAGGCCGCAGCACCGATCAGCAAAATCGCGCGCATCATTCCGCCTCCCCGGACTGAAAACCGGAATAGCCCATCCACGCCGCGATGAGTGCGAGGACCGTCGCGATCGCCGATAGGAGGAGCGCCTCTGGCATGATCGCGAAGGCGTCCTTCGAGTGAACGAGCGCGTTGACGAAGCCAACCACCCAGGCTCCGAGCAGCACGAGGAAGTAGATCGCCGCGCGCCCCCTCCGTGCCGGCCCGCTCCGGAATAGGCCGATCAGGGCCCAGAGCATGGCAAAACCGCCGACGAACAATCCGCCGGCGATGAGCCAGGACGAGAAATTGGCCCACTGCATCTGGAAGCTCGACCAGTAGGCGTAGTCGCTGAGCAGCGCGCCGAGGAAGAGCGGCAACGGGAAAGCGAGCAGGATCGCGTGCAAGGGGTGAAGCGGCCTTGCTGATCCTGGCGCGGAGATGGCAGCCACAGTGGATCCTCTCGCTTCTTGGTCCGACCTCGCGATGCGCGAGGCCTGACCCACGTCCGTCGGAAACTCTGATGGCGCAACGGGACCGCGGGCGGTGAGTTGCGGCGCCACGGGTCTGCATCCCGACCCAGGCTTCCGCCGCTCCTGGCCGGAAGCAGCCTCGCTGCATTCTGGAAGTGGGTAGGCAAAGCGGACGCAAAGACTGCCGGACTTAGAGGGTTCCTACTGAGAGAGCGGAAGAGACAACCTTTTGCTTCCCTGGAATCGGGCACTTTGCCCCTTCGTGCCACCCGCTTGGTTGCGGGTGGCACGAGCACAATCACACGTTGACGACAATCTTCCCGATCTGCTCGTTCGATTCCAGGTAGCGGTGCGCCTCCTGGATCTCGTCCAGCTTGAAGACCTTGGCCACCACCGGCTTCAGATGACCTGAGCGCAGACCATCAGTGATGAAGTCTTTGGCGCGCTGGAGAAGTGCGTCGTCGGTGATGACCTCGGTGTACAGGTAGCCCTTCAGGGTCAACGACTTGCCCAGGACCGTGAACAGCGGGAACGGCGTCGGCTCCGTGCTGAGCGCGCCGTATTCCAGCAGGATGCCGCCCCGCGCCATGCTCTGGGTCAGCGGCTCGAAGGACGGGCCGCCGACCGGATCGAACACGACCCGAGCGCCCTTGCCGCCGGTGATCTCCATGACGCGGGCCGCGAGGTCCTCCTCCTGGGTGGCGATCACGTGGTGGGCGCCTGCCTCCAGCAGAGCCTGCTTCTTGGCGCTGGTCCGCGTCGTGGCGATGACCGTCGCACCGACCATGCGGGCGATCTGGAACGCCGCCAGGCCCACGCTGCTTGATGCCGCGGTGACGA
>NZ_JBNBZS010000207.1:0-2967 GCF_049629625.1 Roseomonas chloroacetimidivorans
CACCCTCTCCGGCCAGGTGGTGGTCCATCTCCGCATTCAGCGCCCGCTCGGCGAAGGCCTTCTTAAGCTCATCGAGCAGCCCGCCCTGGTCGAAGGCCGCTCGGGCATCGGCTCCAGCCAGCAGCTGGTCCAGTACCGCGTCAGGGATCCGAGGCTCTTTGCGTCGGGCCATGGGGGAACTCCTTTCGTCCCATCATGCCCAACCACACACGGAATTTCCGATAGTCCCCGCTCGTACCGGCCCGCAGCGGCCAGCACCCCACGCCATCATCCCCGATAGAGACGATCGCGCCGGTGGCCCCGGTCTCCGGCCGGGCTACGCCCGACCTGCGTCCGGGGCCACCGGCCAACTTGCCTGTCGGTACCGGCCAAGATGGTTGTCGCTGAACACTGTTCTGCGTTTCTGGGGAGGCTTGATCCCGCGGAGGCGCCAGCTATGCCCGGCTTTGATCCGAATTCTTTGTTGCCTTCCGGCCTGGTGGTGGACGCTGTCGAAGTCGGCCCCGAGCTGATCAGCATCACCGCCCACCCAGCGCAAACCTTCGGAGTGTGCCCCACCTGCGGCCTTCGCTCCGACCGTACCCACAGCCTTCATCGCCGCCGGCTGCTCGACCTGCCGTCCCATGGGCGGTCGGTCGAACTCCTGGTCCGGGCACGCCGCTTCCGCTGCTCCACCGCGGACTGTCCCCGCCGGACCTTCACTCAGCCGCCCTTGCCCGAGATGGCCGGCCGGCGAGGGCGGCGCACCCTCCGCCTGGACGGGCTTGTTGAGGCCCTCGGCGTGGCCCTGGGTGGTCGGCCCGGAGCTGCCCTGGCACGGCGGCTGATGCTGCCCGTCGGCAAGGACACGCTGCTCCGTGCAGTCCGCCGTCGGACCGTCCCCGCCACCGGCCCCTCCGCGGTGATCGGGATCGACGAGTGGGCTTGGCGCCGACGTCAGCGCTACGGAACCTTGATCTGCGACCTGGAGCGTCGGCGGGTGCTGGACCTCCTCCCGGACCGCGAGCCCACCACCGTGCGGGCCTGGCTTGCTTCTCACCCGGACATCACCATCGTCGCGCGTGACCGGGCTGGCGGCTTCGCCGGAGCGGCCGACGCGGCCGCTCCGAGCGCGATCCAGGTGGCAGATCGCTGGCACCTGATGGAGAATGCCAGCGCCGCCTTCCTTGGGGCAGTCCGGAGTGTCCTTGGCCCCATCCGCCGGGCTCTCGGTGCCTGCACCATCGACCCGGAGCTGCTGAGCGCCGCCGAACGGCTCCAGTATGATGTCTATCTCCGGCGCTGCGAGGAGAGCAGGACCATCCGGGCGATGGCCCGGGATGGCACCTCGATCAAAGGCATCGTCCGCCGTACCGGCCGCAGCCGCAAGCTTGTCCGGGCCGTGCTCCGCAACACCGAGGACGAGGTGTTCCGCAGCCGCGCCAACAGCCTCGAGCCATGGCTCGCCTCGCTCGAGGCGGCCTGGGCCGGCGGTTGCCGCAACGGAGCAGAACTCTGGCGCCGACTGCGGGTTCAGGGCTTCGGTGGTAGCCTGCGGGTCGTGGGCGAGTGGGCCACCCGTCGTCGACGCAGCGAACGGGCCGATGGCGCCATTGCGAGCCGGTTGCCACCGGCCCGGACCATCGTCCGCACGATGCTGTCCGGCCGTGACCGCTTGTCGCGCAGCGAGGCGGTGATGGTGGGTGCCATCGAGCGCGCCCTACCAGCGCTTGCCACGGCGCGAGACCTCGTTGACCGGTTCCATCGCATGGTGCGGACCCGCGCCTCGGACGCGCTGCCCGCATGGGTCAGCGAGGCGACCACGAGCATGCTTGCACCGTTCGGGCGCGGCATCGCCGCCGATAAGGCAGCAGTCAGCGCCGCGTTGACCACGCCCTGGTCCAACGGCCCGACGGAGGGCTACATCACAAAGCTAAAGCTGATCCGTCGCCAGATGTATGGCTGTGGCAAGCTCGACCTGCTGCGCGCACGGCTGGTCACCATTCCATGACGGCCGCACAAGCACGCAATCAGCGACAGACCCCCTATTCCACGCCTATCCACACATCCGCCCGATCCTGGCCTTTGCCTGCGGTGGCAGCGGATCCCCCAGCGCGGTTCTCACGCCCTCAAGCCGAGCCCGGCGATCTCGCCGCAGTGGATCGTAGTCGCGGGCACCGAGCCTTGCGAGAATGGCGGCGATGCCGTTGACGAGGGCCACCCGCTCACCCAGGAGATCCTGCCGTTCCCGGACGCTACGCCGCGCATCCTCATCGGCCTCGGTCGGGATCGGCACCATCGAGCACACGCGCGGCTCTCCACGCAGCCAGGCCAGGAGGGTGCGCAGGAGCAGTTCGGCGTCAATCCCGTCGGACTTCGCGCGGCGCGCGCGTCGGTCGACCGGAACGCTGGACGGCTGGATCACGAAGCTGTCCACACCCTGTCGTGCCAGCCATCGCGCGAGCCAGAAGCCCGAGTAGCCTGCCTCGTAAACCAGCACCACGCGATTCACGCTCCTGCCTGCCCTCGCGGCGCGGGCACGATAGGTCTCGACCGCTTCCAGCAAAGCCTCCGCGGTCGGAGCGAGGGTGCGCCGGGGCTTGCTTCCCTGCAGCCCAGGCACGTGCGCGGCAACGACCCAGCTCTTCTCACTCACCTCCAGCGCGAGGATCAGGGCGCGGTCGAAATCCGCTGCAGAATAGCTGGGCTGCGGAACGGGTGTCGGTGTCATCAGGGGCTTCCTCCAGGTCTGATGGAAGCAGCCTAACCAACCCCGGCGCTGCCTCACCCCCATAGGATCTGTTGGCGCGGCCATGACTACACCCGCCACGGCACGACGTCGCTGTTTGCAGCCCTCGACATCGCCACCGGCCACGTGATCGGCAAGTGCTATCCGCGCCACCGTGCGAGCGAGTTCCGCCGCTTCCTCGACGAGATCGAGGCGGCCGTGCCGTCCGATCTCGACGTGCACCTCGTCATGGACAACTA
>NZ_JBNBZS010000208.1:0-2906 GCF_049629625.1 Roseomonas chloroacetimidivorans
CCTCCCGAGCAGCCGGTCAGGAAGAGCAGCGTCAGGGGAGCCGCCGCTGTCCAGAAAGGTGACACTGCCTGCCTCCCTCAACCACGCCCAGAACCACGATGCGGCATGCCGGGCCGCCTCATACGAGCTGAGCCAAGTGCCGGGCAAGAAACGAAAGGCGGCTTGGTAGCCGCTGGCGCTCCGTGTCGAGGCTATCGATGCGGCACACGGTCCCGGCACGATTGAGATCTCGCGTCAGTGACGCAGCGCGAGCAGCTGCCCGGCTTTCCTGCCCGAGTCTGGCTACGTTCTGGCCCTGATGTCGGAATCCTGACGGAGAGCTTTCGGCGTCCTGGAGCGCCGCAAGTACGGTTCTGCGATACGGCGCCAGGGCGGCGTCGGACCCGGCAGTGGCTTGGTCCACATTGGCGCGAGTCCTGGTCGGGTCTCCAAAGAGGCTGATTGAACTCGCACTGAAGAGATTGCCGGCCTTGTTGCCACTGCTTTCACTCTTCATTTAACAGGCTGCGGAAATTCGATTTTGGCGAGGCTTCTACGAAATTTTATTACGCTGCGTACGATTCGGGCACAGAAGTGTTGTGCACATCACGGTCTGTCCAATTCGGATTGTTCGTGTGGCTGGGCTGGAGCAGCGAATTTCCGCAGCCTGCTAATTGGTCCTTCGGAATGGCTTTGCCCTTCGATTGAACCATCCGCCGCTCCATCTTTCTCACGGCCGATTGATCCTGCGGCCGCCGCTGCCGTGACTACCCCCTGCTGCCCTTCCGGGTACGCCGGTAGTGGCTCTGCCTGGCTCCCCAGGGGAGCCTGAGGAGCCGGGGCTTGCACAGGAGCAGGTGACGGAGGCTGAGTGACGCAACTCCTGACCAGAGGTGCGCAGTAAGCCCGCGGGGCGAACGGCGCATCAACTTCCCCGGTGTACCTGATGCTGCTCACCCGGCCACTGTCCACGCGAACGGCAAGGTGACAGTTCCCGCCTCCAGTAAAACTCAATCCTCCGACGACCGGAAGAGTAAGGCTGAGGCCTCCAGAACTGGTGGAGCTTCCATCATAGGAGAGGACGCTCATCTGATCGAACCGCTCCCGGCGGTTGGGAACGCCAAGGCAGCTGACCAGCTCAGCTTCCGAGAGGCCAACCAGACTGTTCAGTGCCAGCTGCGCCACATGCGAGTCCTCCAGGGCACATGCGGACGGTCCCAACGCCAGGATGCATCGGAGCAGTCGTGAAAGACGGACCTTCGTTCGCCGCGCCCGAAAGCCGGCAAGCCCACGAGCTCGCATTAGGGTCTGTTCGCGTTCATCGTGAAGCGATGATGGCGGCGTTGATAAACCATCCCCATCGCGAACGAAGCCCGGACCTCACCTCGTCGAGGTCAGACCGGGACTGAGTGGCACACATGAGCATTCTCCTCGACCTGGCAGGAAGCGCACCGGCTGGGCTGCTCTGGAGGTTGGTGCAGCAGTGGGACTGGGCGGCTGGCGGAGGAGATGGGTCACCGTCCCGGGCGGGGCGCGGGCATGGCACGCCGAACACCGGCCGCAACACGATCGGCGAGGTTCTCGACCGCCCGGGTCATTGCCGCCACGATCGCTGCGTCACCCGGCTCTGCCATGGACTCCTTCAGTGACACGCGCTCACCGGCCAGCGTCTCGCGCCCACCGCCGTCCAGCACGCGCCACCGCGCTACGAGAACAACGGACCCGTCCGCGCGCGGCTCGAAGGTCTCGACCTCGGCCAGGAGTTGCCGCGCCGGTCGCTCGGTGGGCTCGGTGGTGGTGACGATGATGTCTGGCAGGCGACGCGTCAGCCCGAGTGCGAGGGCACGCGTGACGCCCACGGAGAGCCGCTCGCCCCAGCGGCCGGTCGCGCTTGAGGCCACCATGTTCTCGGCGCGCCGGACCAGGATGTCGGTCACGTCCAGGTAGTCCGGTACCAGAACCGGCTTCACCTCGACCACGGGCCGGCCGGTCAAGGACTCGGAGCCCTCGGTGCCGGCCTCGGGCGGCCCGAGCACATAGGTGACCGGGGGCGGCCCAGCCGAGCCACAGGCGGCGAGCGCGAGACTGCAGACGCCAAGCACAGTCCCCAGCGCGGTGGTTCGCCGCCGGCGCGTGGTGGGAACCGGAAAGCCGCTCATCGTGCGTTTCTCCCTCTGAGCACGGCACTGGGGTCACGTTCGATCGCCCGCGCGAAGCCGCGCAGCGAGCCGGCACTGGCGGCGAGGTCACGCGTCGCAGCCTCGAGATCGCTGCGGAGCTGCGAGCGCGGGGCCATCAGGCCACCCAATGAAGAGAGTATCGTCTCAGCCTGCCTCGCCACTCGGTCCGCCGAGCCGAGGACGCGCGCGAGTTCGGCGCCCCGCTCGTCGAGTTGTTGCCGGGCACCGGACGCGAGCCCGTCCAACTCCTGCAGGGTGCGGGACGCATCGGTCTGGAGACGGACAACCGCCTGCTCGGTCGTGTCCAGGGTCCTGGTTGCGGAATCGATGCCGCGCCGCGTGCTGTCCAGCAGAGGGTCCAGCTCCGCATCCACGTGGTTGGCCAAGCGCTCGAGCGAGGCCAAGCTCCGCTGAGCGGTCCGCACTACCTCCTGCACCGGGACGTCGGCGAGCGTCTCCCGCAGGCGGTCCAGGTCCGATGCTATAGCCGGAATCTGGGGCAGGCCCCCTGTGTCCGCTGCGACCCGCTCTGCGGGGGTGCCGGGACGGAAGTCGAGATCAACCCGGAGCTGGCCGGTGACGAAGCTCTGGGAATTGAGCTGCGCCCGCAGCCCAGCCTCGACCAGATGCTCGATATCCGCATCGCTCTGCTGGGCATCCTTCCCCTCGCGGTTCACCTGGTCTGGCAAGAGCTCGAGGGTGACGGGAATCCGCGCCTGCCCCGAGGCGGAGAGATGGAGCGCGATG
>NZ_JBNBZS010000209.1:0-2869 GCF_049629625.1 Roseomonas chloroacetimidivorans
GGGTGCGCGATCCGAGGCGAGCCAGGCCTCAAGCAGGTCGAGCTGCGGCGACCCGGTCCCTGGTGGCTGCGGCGCTTCTGCCATGGCTCTCCTCCGGTGCCTGCAGGGGCAGCTTATGTCCGCTGCGGGGACAGGTCACGGGAGAAGCTTCCAGGGCAGCAGGTCGTCCAGGCGGTTGATGGGATGGCCTTGGGCAAGGCGATCCAGCACCGCGGCGATGTAGGCTTCAGGATTGAGGCCGTTGAGCTTCGCGGTCTCGGCGAGGGTGTAGATGATGGCGGCGCGCTCGCCGCCGGAAGCTGAACCTGGTCGGCCCTGAAAGCCTGGGGTACCCGCCTCACGAAGCGGGTCGGCGCCATGAAGGCCAAGGTCGCCGTGGCACGCAAGATCGCCGTCATCCTGCACTGCATCTGGACCCGCGGTGCCGGTGACCTCGGTGGATCGGCTGAAGGCAGGCTCCTGCACTTCGCTCCATACGATGAAGCACCCACCCCGAACACAATCATGAGGCTCTAACCTCGGAAAGGACCCTGACCCCGGCAGGGAGACGGTATCGGAGTTGACAGTCACCCGCGATCAAAGGGCCGATCCGCACCTTGACCGATATAGGAGGATCAGGGCCCCTCAGAGCTATCGCCTACAGTCGCGGCGAACTGCACTTGTCTGCGTAATCCGGTGGATCGTGATCAGTGATTCCGGGCTCTTCCGCGCTTTTGGTGCATCAGTTCGCCTCCGGGTCGCGGGCTGGCTCCAGAGGAGCGCTATTGGGCAAGCACGCGTTGGCGGAGTAGGTTGTAGCCTGCACGACCATACATCGTTCGCTTCAGCAACTTGAGGCGGTTAATCTGGCCTTCGACAGGACTGGTGCTCCAGGGCTCGACGAGGGCCGCCAGTACTGCGTCACGGTCACGATCGATGCCGCGCACGAAGGCGTCAAGCGCCGTTCCACGTGCGCTGGCCATCCAGGCGTCGAACGCCGCAGCCTTATCCCGGTCCGTGTCCTTGCGGACGAGGGCCGCGAAGGCGGTGGCAAGTTCGCCGGCACGAACCAGTTCGGGTCCAGTCTCTACGAGGCAGGCCAGGAACAGGCGTTCCGCGGTGTCCAGCGTGGCTGTGGGTGCTGTCAGAAGCCAGGCGCAGCGCCGGCTCGACGGAGCAGGCCATGCAGCCGTGCGACGGATCTCTGCCGCCTGAGGCGGCGGGTTCTCGCGTCGCTGGCGTGCCACCCAGCGGGCTACGGCATTCACCGAGCCGGTAAAGCCCTGGTCACGGACCTCGCGCCACAGCTGCCAGCCGTTGCGGCACCCGGCCTGCCAGCGGGCCTCAAGATGCGCGACATAGGGGTCGACTGGACGGAGCTGAACTGGCTTGTCATGCGAGGGAGGACCGCCGGCCTTCAGCCACCGGTATGCCGCTGTCGGGCTCATGCCCAGTGCCGGCGCAATCTCGCCCACGGACATGCCGCTCAGGTGGAGCCGCCGGAGTTCTTCGTACCGTGCACGACGACGCTCACGGCGGTCTGCCAGATCGCGCGTCTGCTTCGTGCAGTAGGACGCGGTACTGGCCGCATCGGTCCCGGGAGGCTGTCCCGATGCGACCGCTCGGGCCGCCGCGCGCACGGCACCGCGGTGGCGATCAACGGCGCCCTGCAGCGCGTCGCCAAGATTGCGCAGCAGATGCCATCGATCAGCGACCTGCCTGGCCGATGGCGCGCCCTGCCGCGCTCCTTCGGCGTAGGCGCCGGCACGGTCACGCGCGATCACTTCAATACCGGGGTGCTGACGCAACCAGGCCGCAACAGTCTCGGTGCGGCGATCAGGCAGCAGGTCGATGACGCCCCCGCGCTCAAGGTCGCAGATGATGCTCCCATACCTCTGGCCGCGCCGCCACGCCCAGTCATCGATGCCGACCACGCGGGGTGGAGCGGATGGCTGCAGTTGGGTCGTCCGGATCAGACGCAGCAGCGTGTCGCCGCTGACCGGCATGGAAAGCCGCGCTGCCAGACGCGATCCAGGCTCGCCGCCCAGAGCGAAGCCGATATGACGCTGGATGCTGCCCAGGCGCATGGTCCGCCGTGCCCGGGGCTGCCCGATCTCGGGCAGGCGTTCGGTGAAGATCTGCCGTGGGCAGTCGCGGCTGGCACAGCGGAAGCGCCGGGCCCGCACCTGCAGGCGGACCGCCCGTCCCTGCCAGGGCAGGTCGGCCAATCTGCGGGTGTAGTGGCTATGCACCCGGCCGGAGAGGACGCCGCAAAGCGGGCAGGCGTTGCTGGACACCACAGGCGCGGTGATGATCGTGACATGGTCAGGAGCGGGCAGAACCTGCACGACCGAAAGGCCTGCCGGGATCACCGGCAGAAGACGTCGGGACAATGCGGGAAACACGACCTCCAGAGAGTGTCGCCGTCATATGGCCCCGGCTCGCCCTTCGTTCCATCGGCTGCACCAAAAGCGCGGAAGAGCCTGGAACAGCCGATCAGGATCACCGGAATACGCACACTTGTCCCTTGGATTGCAGTCGCTCTTCTGCCAGATCGGCGGCCTCTGTAGCATCCAGTGGTACTCTTTCACGACAAGGCTGGTGGCCGGGTGTGAGCCGTCTCATGGTACGTTTTGCGCGACTATCATGAGGCTTTCAGCGAATGGCCGGTGTGCTGGGCGAGGATCTCTTCAGCACGTTGGAGGACACGACGGGGCATGCCCGCTAGCGCCGCCACCTTGAGGCCGTAGGAGCGTCCGGAACGACCGGCGAGCACCTTGTAGGAGAAGACGTCGCCGTGCCGCCCTGCGGCCGCATCCATGGTCATGCAGATGCTGTGGGACATACTCTCGGCCGCATCTGCCAGCTCATGGTAGTGGGTAGCAAAGAG
>NZ_JBNBZS010000210.1:0-2815 GCF_049629625.1 Roseomonas chloroacetimidivorans
TTGGCCGAACCGCAGTCCACGCACCTCATCCCAGGCTCCCAGCCGCCTCTCAACCCGTCAGGAGCCTACCCAGGGCTGCCCCAGCTCACCAATCCGGGCGCCCCCTGGCGCGAGTTCTGACAGATCCGGTGGTCTTCGATCGCGTCCGCGTTCCGGCCGCCGCCCTGATCGGGCGCGCGAACGAGGGGTGGCCGGTTATCGAGCGGATGCTCGACCGCGGCGCGGCCCTGCTCTGCGCGCAGATGCTCGGCGCCGCGCGCCGCGACGCCGAGATGGCGTTCGACTACGCCAGGATGCGCGAGGCCTTCGGCCAGCCGATCGGCGCCTTCCAGGCCATCCAGCACATGTGCGCGGACATGATTATCTGGATCGACGGTGGCGAGTTGCTGACCTACGAGGCACTGTGGCGCATGGACCAGGGGCTGCCGCACCGGGTGGAGGTTAGCCAGGCGAAGTCCTTCTGCAACGAGAAGTGCCTTGCCTCCGCGCGTAGCGCTCAGATCATCCACGGCGGAATCGGCTTCATGATGGAGCTGGATCTGCACCTCTGGTACCGCCGGATCGCGGCCTGGGGCATGCGCCTGGGCACCACCTACGAGCACCGCGCGCGGATCGCGGCGGCGCTGATTGACGAGCCCGGCCTCGTCGTGCTCGGCCAGCCCGTGCCCGTCGTCCCGCCCGCCGGGGAGGCGCTGCCGGACCGCCGCGTCGCCTGACGAGCCTCCCGTCCGGCGGCCCCGGCCAGGAGGCCCGCGTGCCGGACGGAAGCCGGTGCCGGGCGCGCTCCGTCGCGCGCCCGTCTCCACATCCGTGGAATATTGCGGCATGAGAACCGGCGCCGCGTGAACGCCGCGGCGGTTCTGGTCATGGTCTGGCGGGCACCGTCAACTTGACGGGGGCTTGGCCGTCCAGGCCCGCCGGGGTAGGCGTTGGGCATGAGCACAGCCAGCGCGAGGGCGATGTATGCGGGATACCGTTTCGCGCCCGAGGTGATCGGTTACCCGGTCTGGCTGTATTTCAGCTTCCCGCTTGGCTCACGCATGGTCGAGGAGATGCTAGCCGCGCGCGGCATCCTCGTCAGCCACGAGACGGTGCGCCAACGGCGCCCTGAAGTGCGGGCAGGAGTTCGCCGATCGGATCCTGCGCCGGCTGCCTCGCTTTGGGGACAAGCGGCACCTCGACGAGGTCGCGATCCGGATCCGTGGCGTCCAGCACTGGCTCTGGCGCGCGGTCGACCGAACAGGGTTGGTCCTCGACATATTGGTCCAGAGCCGGCGCGACAAGCGGGCAGCCAAACGGCTGCTTCGCAAGCTGCTGAAGCGGCAATGCCGCCGCGTGATGATCACCGACCAACTGGCGAGCTACGGCGTGGCCAGGGCGGAGCTGGTCCCGGCTGTCGAGCACCGGCGGCACAAGGGGCTGAATAACCAGATGGAGAACTCGCACCAGCCCTCGCGACGACGAGAACGGAGATGAAACGGTTCAAGTCGCCACGGCAGGCACAGCGCTTCCTCTCGGCCCACGCACAGGTCAGCAACCCCTTCCATCTGCGCCGCAGCCACCTCACCGCCGCCGAGCATCGTGCCGCGAGGACGCGAGCGTTCCAGGCGTGGGTGGAAGTCAATGGGATTGCGATCGCCGCGTACACCCTGCCGCACCGCAGCCCTTGGCCTGCCAACGCGGCGAAGATGACGCCAACAAGTCGACGGTGCCGGGTAGGCTACTGCCAGCGAATGAAACTCGGCGTCAGTATTGACCGAAGCCCGATCGTCGTCCGCCCCAGGATGCAGGCTCGGACTGGCCCGTGTCCGATGGACGGCGGGGCGCAGGCCGATGCAAGTTCTTGGCGGCAATTGCCGCGGCGAGCGCTGGGTCAGGGCGCGCAACCGGTGGTGCGACCCGGCCAGGTGCCCGGCGTCCGTAAAACTCACTCGCTGTCGCCACAGAGCCGTGCCCAAGCAATGCGGCAACCTCTGCGACGTTCATCGTCCGCTTGGCACTTGAGGCGCAGAGATGCCGCGCGGTGTACAAGCTGATGCATCGCCTACGTTCAGGAAAAGCGATGGTGTTTGCCTTGGTAAACAGGCAGGTTACGCGCCGCTGCAATCGGTGGAACCCAGTTAGACCAAGGCGGTCCACATGAGCGAGCCAGCACAGCACAGTGTCGCGCTGGACGGAGCTGAGCGTGGAGAGATCGATCCGCCGGACCGGCCCGCTGCTGCGGCCGTTCGTGATTTTCGCGGAGCGCACGACGAGCCAGACCGCTCCACCCGGGAGCGAGCCGGCTCGGCTTTCTAGATGGAGGTAGCGCCACTCGCACGGACGTAAACCGACCAAGCGGGCGGCGTGAAGCCAAAGGTGGGCGGCCGCTGCTAGTTGCAGGTTGATGGCACGCATAGCAGCGTGAAGCCGCTTCAGCTGTTTCGGCGTGCAGCTCTTGTCGCGGCCGGGCTGGCGGGCGGCACGGCGCGCGAGTCCGGTAGGTCTGCAATGACGGAGGGCCCGGAGTGCCGCGGCCCAACCTAGAGGCCTGTCAGTAGAGAAGACATATGCGACCGCTGCGCGGTACTGCCGTCAGGTTGCGCGGCTGCAACTCACTCCTCGCGCGCCGGTCTCGGCGTGAGTAATCAGCCAATGGACAAAGCCGCCCGGATCACACGCTGCTGCCACAGCGCTCTCCTTCAGGGCACCGTCAAGTTGGCCAGCCACGAGCTTGCCCGAGCGGTCCACCGCCGGGTAGTCGGGTGGGATGACCGCATCCGCCTGCCCGAGCTTCGCTGGGTATCGCTTCCCGGTCGAGATCATCAGCCAAGCG
>NZ_JBNBZS010000211.1:0-2810 GCF_049629625.1 Roseomonas chloroacetimidivorans
TAGCCTTCGAGAGCTCGAGATCTCGGACGACACGCTGATTGGCCTGCTGGTACTGGCCCTGGCCGGCAACAACGTGCGGGTGCAGTCCGGCGCCAAGGGCGACGACTTCATGGTGCAGCACCGCGCCGCGCTGGCCGCCAGCATCACGGAGGGTGGGGCCCTCGCCAGAGATCCGGAAGCCCTACGCAGCGCCGGCGGCTGCCTTTTGCTAGCATCCGGCCCTGTTCCACCCTACCTAGAACGGACGATGAACACGCCTGTTATCCCACCGGCCAGTCCGATGATGCTGGCGCATGCGGCTGCAGCCGCCGCGGCGCCGGGCCACCTCATCTTCTATCGCGTCGGCGAGTTCTATGAGGTGCTAGGGGCTGATGCACCTGTGTTTGCGCGGGCTCTCGGCCTGCAGTTGACCCGCCGGCGCCAGAAGGATGCCGCTGACGTCCCTATGTGTGGGGTGCCTGCTGCGACAGCATCCTCCGCCGTCGCGCGGCTCCTCGCAGCCGGGCACAAGGTGGCTCTCTCCGAGCAGCCCCCGGAGCCCGGTGCCGAACGGCCCTTGCGGCAGATGACGCCGGGCACCTCCGTCGATGCGGCCGTGCTGACAGAGGGGCGGCCGAATAACCTGTGTGTGGCCCTGTCTGAGGGCGACGCCGTCGCCTTTGCCTGGACAGACCTGTCCACCGGCGAGACCAGCACCGCCATGGCATCCCTCAACGGCAGCGGCGCGGCGCTGGCACGGATCTCCCCCGCTGAGGTCCTGGTCGCCCGTTGGCCAGAGGCCTCCGAGGCCTTGGCCGTTGCCCTCCGGGGCTCCGGCGTTCCCTTCTCAAACCTCAACCGAGCGGTGCCTGGCCTCGACGAAGCAAAGCGGAGTCTGCTCGCCCTCTACAGCGATAGCGCCGCCGACCTGATGCGAGGGTTCTCGCCGCCGGAGCTCTCCGCCCTGGCTGCTTTGCTGGACTATGTCGGCGCCACAGTAGGCCGCATGCCTGAAGCCATGCCCCTGCCGCGACGCGCCGGCATGAGCGACACCATGGAGATCGACGCGCCCACCTTACGAGGGCTGGAGGTGCTGTCCTCGGCGTCGGGCCGGGAGGGCTCGCTCCTCTCGGTGCTCGACCGCACCGTGACCCCGCCGGGCGCACGCCTGCTGATGCGGCAGCTTGCCGCGCCGCTCACCGATCCCGCCACCATCGCGCGGCGCCTGGCTATGGTGCGGTTCCTGGTGGAGCAGCCGTCCGTTCGCTCGGGCTGCCGGGAGGCACTGTCGGGCATGCCCGACGTGCTGCGCGCATGCGGGCGCCTGTCGCTCGGGCAGGGCAGCCCGCGTGATCTGGCCGCCGTTCGGGGGTTCCTGGATCGTGTCAGCGAGGCGGCCACTCAGCTCCAGCACGCCGAAGCTTTGCCGCCGGGGCTCCTGACCGCGGCGCGTGACCTCGCCGCAGGGGCCTCCGGGCCGTGCGGCGAACTCGCGACGGCGCTGCGCCGGGCCCTGGTGGCCTTTCCACCAGCCGAGGTGGAGGCAGGCTTCGTCGCTGAAGGCTACGACGCCAAGCTCGACGCGGCCCGCCTTGTCGTGGCGGAAGGGCAGGGGGCTATCGAGGCCCTCCAGGCCTGTTATGCCACGAAGACCGGCGTGAAGAGCCTCCGCATCCGGGTCAACACCGTGCTGGGCCACCACATCGAGGTGCCAGCCTCCGCCGCCAAGGGGCTCGGGCCTGAGTTTGTGCTGCGCCAGGGGCTGGCCAACTCCAGCCGCTTCGCGACCACCGAGCTGGATCGTCTCGCAGCTGAGCACGCGGCTGCCGCCGAGACGGTACTGCGTGCGGAGCAGCGCATCTTCGGCGCGCTCCGCTCGATGACCCTTGCGGCCCGCCCGGCACTCACCCGGATCGCCCATGCCGCAGCGGCCCTGGATCTGGTCTGCGGCCTTGCCCAGGCGGCGGCCGAGGGGCTCTGGATTGAGCCGGAGCTTTGCGACGATGCGGAGCTGTACATCGAGGGTGGGCGCCATCCTGTGGCGGAAGCCATTCTGGAGAGTGCCGGTCGGTCCTTCATCCCCAACGACTGCCACATGCCTGACGCTCAGCGGCTCTGGCTGCTGACCGGCCCCAACATGGCGGGCAAGTCCACCTTCCTGCGGCAGGTCGCCCTCATCGTTCTGATGGCGCAGGTCGGCTCCTTTGTTCCGGCCAAGCGGGCACGGATCGGCAAGGTCGATAAGTTGTTCAGCCGCATCGGTGCCTCGGACGACCTGGCGGCCGGGCGCTCCACCTTCATGGTTGAGATGCTGGAGACGGCAGCAATCCTGAGCCAGGCGACGGCACGCTCGCTGGTGATCCTGGACGAGGTGGGGCGCGGCACGTCGACGCATGATGGGCTGTCCATCGCACAGGCTTGCATGGAGTACCTGCATGACGAGGTCGGATGCCGCACTCTCTTTGCTACCCACTACCATGAGCTGGCAGATGCGGCCGAGAGTATGTCCCACAGCATCTGCATGACCATGGATGCGGCCGCAGGGCGGCACGGCGACGTCTTCTCCTACAAGGTGCTCGCCGGTCGTTCCGGACGCTCCTACGGCCTCAAGGTGGCGGCGCTAGCGGGCATGCCCCGTCGTGTCCTCCAACGTGCTGAAGAGATCCTCGCCCAGCACACCGGCCATTCGCCGAAAGCCTCATGATAGTCGCGCGAAACGTACCATGAGACGGCTCACACCCGGCCACCAGCCTTGTCGTGAAAGAGTACCACTGGATGCTACAGAGGCCGCCGATCTGGCAGAAGAGCGACTGCAATCCAAGGGACAAGTG
>NZ_JBNBZS010000212.1:0-2808 GCF_049629625.1 Roseomonas chloroacetimidivorans
TGCCACCCCGTGAGTGGTCGATGGCCAAGGCTCAGTTCGCCGTCCTCTTTGGCGAGCGCTTCACCAGAGCCATGGCCTGAACGTGTGCAACCGCCCTCCCGCACACGAAATTCCTGACAGTCCCGGGCTGGCCGCCGCGGGTCGTGCGCGGCGCCGCCCTCCAGGCCTCAATCGCCGCTTCGGAGAACCACACGACCAGGCTGCCGCGGGCACGCAGGCCAGCCTCGTAGGCCGGCCAATTCGTGATACTGTTGGCGAATTCGTTGGCTACGTGACACTCTGCGGTCGGGGGGCAGCCGAGGAGATCTGCTATGTCTCTACGCCCTGCCGGGATCGCACCGGTTCCCGCCATGACTGCTCAGGTCGCGGCGGCAGCATTTCCACGCGGGTGTGCCGCCATGCGCATGCGCGATGAACTCGGTGCGATCTACGACGACCAGATGTTCTCATCTCTGTTCCCAGCTCGAGGGCAGCCAGCGCACTCACCTTGGCGCTTGGCCCTGGTGACGGTCCTGCAGTTTGCCGAGGGGCTAGCGGACCGCCAGGCGGCGGATGCGGTTCGCGGCCGGATCGACTGGAAATATGCGCTGGGTTTGGACCTGAGTAATCCAGGGTTCGATTTTTCGGTGCTTTGCGAGTTCCGCGCCCGCTTGGTCGCAGGCGGTCTCGAGCCGATCCTGCTCGATGCCATGCTGACGCGGCATCGCGAACGCGGTCTGTTGAAGGCGCGCGGTCGGCAGCGCACCGACTCGACCCACGTGTTGGCCGCTGTGCGCAAGCTCAATCGTCTGGAGAACGTCGGCGAGGTGCTGCGGGCCGCGCTCAACGCCCTCGCCGCAGCCGCGCCCGACTGGCTGGCTCAGCACGCGGAACGCAGCTGGGCTGATCGGTATGGACGCCGCATTGAGGATTACCGGCTGCCCAAGAGCGAGGCCGCACGTCGAGAGCTTGGTGAAAGCATCGGCAGGGACGGCCACCGGCTGCTCGCTGACGTCTATGGCCCGGCTGCCCCGAGGTGGCTGCACGAACTTCCCGCCGTGCAGGCGCTGCGCCGGGCCTGGGTGCAGCAGTTCTATCTGCAGGGCGACAGGGTCAGCTGGCGGGACCGTACTGACTTGCCTCCGTCAGGAGCGCGCATCCACAGCCCCTATGACGTGGATGCCAGCTTCGGCGACAAGCGCACCACGGCCTGGATCGGCTACAAGGCGCACTTCAGCGAGACCTGCGATGCTGATGCCCCGCACGTCATCACCAACGTCGCAACGACGCCGGCTCCGGTTCCGGACACGGCGATGACGGCGCCTGTGCACGCCGATCTCGCGCGACGGGGCCTGCTGCCACGGACGCATTTCATGGATGCCGACCTGTTGCTGGAGGTCAGGGTAGAGCATGATGTCGAACTGATCAGTCCCATACGCCCGGATTCCAGTTGGCAGGCCAAGGCCGGTCAGGGCTACGACATCTCTGCCTTCAGAATCGACTGGGATGCTCAGGTCGTGACCTGCCCACAAGGGCACAACAGCATCAACTGGCTGCCGGGAGTAGATGACGGGGGTACGCAGCGCGTCCAGGCGGTCTTCGCAGACCGGGTCTGCCGCGCCTGCCCGAGCCGCCCCCTGTGCACACGGGCTAAGGTCGCCTCGCGACGGCTGACCTTCCGCCTCGAAGACCGGCATGAGGCGATCCAGCACGCGCGCCAGCACCAGCAGACACCGCAATGGCGAGCGCTCTACGGTGTGCGCGCAGGGATCGAGGGCTGCCTGTCGCAGGCCATACGACGCTGCGGGCTGCGCCGCTCGCGCTACGTAGGCCTGGCCAAGACACACCTGCAGCATGTCGCAACCGCGGCGGCCCTCAACGTCGTGCGCCTGGATGCCTGGCTACGGGGCAGGCCACGAGCCGCCACACGACGCTCACGCCTCGTCCGACTATTGGCCGCCTGACCCCCCGCTCGCCGAATTCGCCAACGGTATCAATTCGTGACCCGGTGCCGCTGCTTCGGAATGTGATGCCGGCGATCCCGATGGGCTTTGAAAGGCAAGCAGGGCGTCCCTGTTCGATGATAGGGCTTCGCCCCACCCCCATCCTACCCCAAACCGCCCTCAAGCCCGATCCATGCACCACGGTCGCGCACGGTGCTCCTTGGTCCACATCCCGCCTATGTGGCCATGCAGACCAGCCCAACCCAGGCCCGAACTGCATTCTCAAACGGGGTCTAAGGCGTGGGCATCGGAACGGGCGTCTGGTCTCGAAAGGCCCGGATGAGATCGAGTTCTTTAACGCGCTCCGGGCTGAGCAGGATCGCGTTCTCCGTCGAGCGTGTGCGGTACGCCACCACAACCAAAGACCCACCGTCCCCCTTCGGGTCAAGCAGGTAATTCAAGCCTTCAATCAGGACCCGGCCGACTGGCGGGACGACACTTGCCATGGAGGCGTATGTGCGCCCCCGACCGGCCTTTGGCGACCACTTAAGTTTACTGCCGCTGGGCTTGCCCCCGGCACCCCTAACAACCCGGAGAACGAAGATAGCACCCCTGGTGGCCATCGGCGCCTCGCTGCTGCCCAGCCTCATCGGCTAGGGCTTCGGGATGGGAATAGGCCGCCCAGTCAGAAGGGCATCCAGGACCCCGAGTTCTCTGAAGCGTCGCGGCGAGAGCCTGACCTGCCGCATGCCGTCATGTGCTTCGAACTCGACTATGAAGGGAGGCTTATTGAGGATGCTTGCGTCGTTGGCGATCCGGACATCAGCGATCAACGCGAAACCAGGCGGAACCGAGAAAAACACCAAGTCTTTCCTCGGCTGTTGAG
>NZ_JBNBZS010000213.1:0-2803 GCF_049629625.1 Roseomonas chloroacetimidivorans
AGACCGCGGACCTGTCCACCTCA
This sequence comes from Roseomonas chloroacetimidivorans, assembly GCF_049629625.1. Taxonomy (NCBI): domain Bacteria; kingdom Pseudomonadati; phylum Pseudomonadota; class Alphaproteobacteria; order Acetobacterales; family Roseomonadaceae; genus Roseomonas; species Roseomonas chloroacetimidivorans. Next base: position 24 of record NZ_JBNBZS010000213.1, read on the forward strand.
ACGCTGCAACCGACGAGCACCCGTTCGAAAGGATCTGGCAGAGATCGCGTCCAGCTCGGCCGAATCCCACCGGGTCGGCCTGCGACCCGGGCCTCATCCGCTGCAGGGACGGGTCGTCTCCGCTGGTCCAGAAACGGGGTAAGCGCGTCGAAGCTGGCCTACGGAAGCAAGCGATGCCTTCGTGCCGCTTTATGGCCCATGCTCCAGACGCAAGTTCGAGACGCATTCACTGCATGACGCGGGTTAGAGAGTGTTTGGCAAGGTGAGCATCTCGCCGGTCTGCATCAGGTGTTCGCAGTCCTTGGCCATGCGCCGGTTGCGGCCGATCCACGCGAATGTTCGCTCGACCACCCACCTGCGCGGCAACACGTGGAAACCCTGTGGAACCTCTGGTGGCAACTGACCTGGAGCAACCCAGACACCCTGCAGCCCGGTCCACCAGTGCTTCACGATGGAGAGTTTCCAGCCGAGTGTGGAAGCCAGCCAGTCCGCCAGGCCACGATAGGCCGTGTCGGCCCAGATGAGCGCAATCAGCGGAAACTGAGCAGCCAGTCCCTGGAGCAGCACCTCGGCGCCACGGTGATCGTGCAGGTCAGCAGGGGGGACGCGGACCTTGAGCAGGTTGCCTTGCGTATCCACCAGCACGTGCCGCTTGCGGCCTGTGACCTTCTTGCCCCCGCCATAGCCGCGCGGCCCACCGGCCTCGGTGCTGCGAACCGACTGGCTGTCGATGATGGCAGCTGTCGGCTGGGCTGCGCGCCCAAGGGCGATCCGCTGGCGCTCGCGAAGGGCAGCGTTGACCTCCTCCCAGGTGCCAGCGCGCCGCCACTTCGCATAATGCCAGTACACCGCAGGCCAGGGCGGGAACTCATGCGGGATCGCCCGCCACTGGCAGCCAGTGCGTAGGAGGTAGAACACCGCCTCCACTATCCGCCGTAGGTCGCGCACCTGTCTGTGTCCCGCCTGCCGCGCCGGGGTGATGAGGGGACACAAGACTGCCCACTCGGCGTCGCTCAGATCAGAGGGATAGGGTAAGGTGCACATCACAGCCAGATGGTTGCTGGCCCGGCCGCATGCCCGTCAGACAGCACGCAATAAAATTGCCAAACACCCTCTTACGCACAAGCGCGTTCCAGCTGAATTAAAAGGTCAAACGGCCCTCTCGCGGCGACCGGAGCGGCGCCGCTATGCTCCCTCAGCAGCACCATACGTTCGCCGTGGCGTTCAATCCGCCAGACTTTCGTGCCCATACCCAGCCAGGCAACTCCGGCCGCATCGTCAGGCGTGACCGGCATGTGGAGCCAGGCGCGCGGCAGGTGAGCGGCGAACCGGGCAATCGCTTTCCGGTCGGCTTGGGAAAGGCCCGCCTCAGTCCGCAGCATGTCGTACACCCCATTCCACCGCTTCCTGCAGATCAGGAGCGCTCTGCGCATGAGGCTGCCACACGCTCCGCTCCCGCATGCCGTGTCGGGGCCAGATCTGCCGCAGCGAGCTTGGGGTACCCAGCCTCGAACCGGGATCCGCCTTACCAGCGTCGATCGGAGCCGTGAGCACCGCCTTCTCACGGAGGATCAAGCCTGGAGGGTCGCACAGGCGGTCGAGCAAGGACAGCATCTCCCTCCAGTACCAGACACGCTGGCGTGGAAACGCCGCTTGCTTCGCGCCGAGCACCAGAAGCCCCGCCGTGAGACCACCGGGGTGTCTGACTGACTGCAACGGAACTTGGCCTTCGATCTCACGCAAAGCCGCAACAATTTGGCCTTCGAGGCGGAGTGCGGCGATCCATGACCTGAGCCGGCCGAGTGGGCCGCCTCGCTGAGCCCGGGCCCGCAACAGAAACACCTCACAGGCAAGCCGGGGCAGGATGGCATGGGCCATTTCCCGCAGCAGCATCTCCGCCCGCTCAGCGTCCCGGCCGTCATTCGTGCCAATGATGCGCGGTGCGTAGAGCTTTAGCCTTTGCCGCCGCGCATGCGGAAGAGCGTCGTTGATGACGACCGCGAAGTCACGAATGAGAGGTGAAGCCGCGTCTGGTCGGTCCGAGTGCTGTTCGCCTGCCAAATGCGCCACGAGCGACATCAGGCAGAACGCGTTCTCCCGTGGGTCTCCCACGCCGGCAACGAGGGTCGCCCCGGTGAGCTCGCGCTCCACGGCCTGAAGAGTCAACATGATCCGCTCCTCCCCATCGATGTTGCGAGCGTCTTGCGCGCCCGCTGCGAGACGAAGGAAGTGCGTGTCACTCCAGTGCTCCGCCGCAAAAGCGTGGCGCACAATGGATCCCGAACTTCCAGGGTCATCCGCCCGTCCAACCGTGTCCGCCGCCGCAACGACGTCAATGGGAGAGACACTGGTTCGACCCAAGCTCTACCACCGTGATCCCATGGTAGAAGTCATCATCTCTCACGAGCGGTTATACGGACCACACCCGCTCCGGTTACTCAAATCCTGAGTTGTGGAGCACTGCAACTCAGTTTTTCGGGAACCATCGCTTTTCATCGGATTGTCGCACATTGGCTCGGCATCGCGGAGGGGACAGCTTGGATCGAGTTCCCTGCTCCCGCCCGCCAGCCCGCGGCTCCGGCTGTGCAGTCAGGTCTCCCTGGCCGATCCACGGCTGCACCATGCCGTCCTGTGCATGCTCCACGAGAGCAACGAACCCGACAAGCCTCGGCGCGTCCAAACACATCCGTGCAGATCTCACCAAGTTCGGGCTTGCCTCGGGGGTTCATCCGTCGAGGAAGGTCCGCAATGCCTTCGAGCGCGCAGGCAGGTTTAATTTG
>NZ_JBNBZS010000214.1:0-2785 GCF_049629625.1 Roseomonas chloroacetimidivorans
CCAACGGTTCGCGACCGCCGGAAGCGCGCGGGGTTGTCAACGCAGGCCTTGAAGGACAGCGCGGTATGCGCGCCCACGCCCGGGATCGTCATCAGCAGGCGGCACACAGGATCCTGCTGCGCTGCCGTGATGATCTGCCGGTCCAGGACAAGGATCTGGCGTATGATCGTGGCACGCGCCTCCAGCAGGGGGCGGATGATCGGATGCAAAGCATCGCAACCGCCAATCCGCTCCAGGACATCTTCGGCAAAGCGGCTCCCGCGGGTTGGAAACTGGATCCCCTCGAGCCGCAGCAGGCCACGGATCGTGTTCTCCAGGGCAACCCTCTGGCTGTGCAGTGTCCCACGGGCCGTCAGCAGCATGCCCCGGCGTTGGCTCTCCTGTGACTTGATCCAGACCTCGCGATAGGTCCTCACGCGCATCAGCTCGGCGATGCCGTGGGCATCATTGCGGTCGTTCTTGTTCCGGAACCCCGCCTGCAGGGCGGCTGCCGCATGCCTGGCGTCGATACACACGGCAGGGTGTCCGAGCCTGCGCAGCTCCAGGCAGAGCCAGGACGACGTCCCTCCGGACTCCAGGCCGATGCGCTCGCAGCCGAGCTCATTCTCCTGGAGAAAGCGGCTGATCACCTCCGGATCCGTGGCCAGCCTGGCCTCCCTGACCACCCGTCCATCGCCGTCCACAACACAAAGCGCCGTCAGCTTCAGAGATACGTCCAGTCCGCAATAGAGCATGGCACCGTCCTCCAGAGCTGGGGCATGAAGCTGGCAGGCTACCGCCAGCCTTCCCAAACCAGGCACTCCGCTCCGCCCAAACAAGGGCTGGCGGCTACGCCAGGCCGGGATACCCCATCTCGTCGACCCGCCAAGAGCCGTTCGAGGCACGCAAGTGCGGCCGGATCCGCCTCTCGATCTCCGGCGCATAAGTCTGGGTCCAGCGGAAGAGGGTGGTGTGCGCGACGTCCACACCGCGGTCGGCGAGCATCAGCTCAAGATCGCGGTAGCTGACCGGGAACATCAGGTACCAGCGGACTGCCCAGAGGATCACTTCCGCAGTGAACTGCCGCCCCTTGAAGGCCTGATCCGGCCTCACCGAGGCCACTCTCCGCCGTCTTGCCATGCCGTGGTTTGTACCTGCTCAGGGAGGCTCCGCAAGCTCGCAACAGAACCTCCGGAACTGGTGCCGGAAGTTCGGCCCGGGGTTCGCGGCAAAGCTGCGGCGGCGTCGGCCGAAGCCGGGCGCTACCTGGCACCTCGATGGGGTATTTTTGCGTATCGATGGCGTGCTGCATTACCTCTGGCGAGCGGTGGACCAGCACGGCGTGGTGCTGGACATCCTCGTTCAGGATCGACGGAACGGGAGTGCAGCCAAGCGGTTCTTCAAGCGCCTGCTCGCAGGCCTCAAGTACAAGCCGCGTCGGTTGGTCACTGACGGGCTGAAGAGCTACGGCGTAGCTCAGCGCGAAATGCTGCCAGAGGTCCGGCATCGGAGCAGCCGCTACCTCAATAACCGGGCGGAGAACTCGCATCGGCCCACCCGCCGTCGAGAGCGGCAGATGCAGCGTTTCAAGTCGGCCGGGCAGGCCCAGCGTTTCCTCGCGGCACACGGCATGATCTATGGCCATTTCCGTCCGCGACGGCACCTGATGACGACCATCGAGTACCGGCGCGCTCAGACCAAGGCCTTTCGGATCTGGCGGCAGGAGACCTGCGCCCAAGCAGCGTCCTGATCCTGCCGCACCCTCCGTCACGCGGCCAAACTCGCCCTCTCGTCAAACAACTTGCCAATGCCCTCAGGAGCTTATCCGAGGTGTCCGCTATCAGGGGCAAGGGTCAAACAGCTGCTGTCCAGCAGTACCCATTGCAACGGGCAAAGAAGGCGGTTGACAAGAATCAAGCCCCCGACATAGCGTGCATTACGCCGATGCAGTGTATCGATACACGGTTTTAGTGGCCGACATCGCATGCACTGCATGGCACGCCTCAACGAACGCGCGGCACAGGGAAGGAAGCATCCGTATGCAGCTCGCCGTCATGGGCCATCCGTCAGTCGTGCCTCCAGTCTCGCTCGCTGTGCCCGAACCCGGCCTGACCCCGGAGGATCTCCTTGGTCGTGCCATCTCCCTGCGGCCCATGCTGCGGGAGAGGCAGAAGGAGCACGAGCTGCTCGGCACCTATGCCGAAGACGTGCATGCCACCTTCGAGCGGATGGGCTTCTACCGCATTACGCAGCCCCGGATGTTCGGCGGCTATGAATTCAGTCTGCCCGTCTTCTTCCGGACGATGGTGGAGGTCTCACGCGGCGATCCAGGCGTGGGCTGGTGCCTCACGCTGGCGGCCTCACATGCCTTTCTATTGGCCAGCCACTGGCCGGAGAAGGCGCAGCGCGAGTTATTCGGCGAAACCGGCCATTTCATCTCCCCACACCGGGCCCAGCCGCTGGGAACGGCGACGCCCGTGCCGGGCGGCCTGCGCATCAAGGGGCGCTGGAACTATTCCTCGGGCGTGCCGCATGCGACGCATTTCATCGGCACGGCGCTGCTGCAGAACGGGGATGGAACGCCACCCTCCCCCGTGCTCATCGTGGTGCCGCAGGGGCAATACACGATCCTGAAGGATTGGGGCGGGGACGAGATCCTGGGGATGCGGTCCTCCGGCTCCAACACCGTCGTGATCGAGGATGCGGTCATTCCCGCGCATCACGCGGTGCCCTTCAACGCCCAGTTCTGCCGGCCGGAGGAGATGGCGGAGGGCACGCCGGGCACGCGGCTGCACGGGAACCCCAT
>NZ_JBNBZS010000215.1:0-2712 GCF_049629625.1 Roseomonas chloroacetimidivorans
TATGGCGCGACAATCTGGATGCGAGCAGCGCGACAATCAGGATGAGAGTCTGTGGTCGCGGCGGCTGGATGATTGCCGCGGAGCGACACGGGCGCAAGAGATTTCCGGGACGGCGCGACAATCAGGATGAGGTGTTGATTGTCGCGCGTGTTGGTGGGCGGCCTGGTCCTCGTTTGCGCTCGACGGCGGCGCGTCTGCGGTAGCTTTCAACATTCATCTCGAAAATCGTGGCGTGGTGGACGAGGCGGTCCACCGCTGCGAGCGCCATGACCTGATCCGGGAAGATCCTGTTCCATTCCCCGAAGGGCTGGTTTGAGGTGATGAACAGCGATCGGCGCTCGTAGCGGGCGGCGATGAGCTCGAAGATGACACTGGTTTCTGCCTGATCCTTGGTGACGTAGGCGATGTCATCAAGGATCAGGAGGTGGTATTTATCGAGCTTGGCAATGGCGGCCTCGAGTTGAAGGTCGCGCCGGGCGGCCTGCAGCTTCTGGACGAGGTCGGTGGTGCGGGTGAACAGCACCCGCCATCCATTTTCGACCAGGGCAAGGCCGAGGGCAGCCGCGAGATGCGACTTCCCGGTGCCTGGCGGGCCGAAAGCCAGCAAGTTGGCGCCCTTCTCCAGCCAGCTGTCGCCTGCTGCGAGGGCCATGACCTGTGCCTTGCTGAGCATGGGGACGGCCTCGAAGTCGAAGTTGTCGAGCGTCTTGCCTGGCGGCAGACGGGCCTCCTCAAGATGGCGCTGAATACGGCGGTTGGCGCGCTCGGCCAGTTCGTGCTCGACCAGGGTCGCGAGTAAGCGGGCGGCTGGCCACCCCTCCTTGTCGGCCCGTGCGGCGAAGTCGGGCCAGATCAGCTTGATGGCCGGCAGGCGGAGATCGTTGAGGGCCAGCGACAGGCGGCCGGCGTCGATCGGGTCGGCGGCGCTCATGCGGCGTCTCCCTGGCGCACGGTACCAATCTCCTCATAGGCGCCGAGCGCGGGATGGGCGACGACGACCCCGGGTAAGGCCGCGGCATCGGGCCTGAACCGGGCCCGCAGCTCCGCCATGTCGGGCAGGTTGCCTGCCTCGAGCAGGGCATTAAGCACGTCGGCCAGCTCGGCCTCGCAGGCCCGCTCATGGGCAAGGGCGAGGATCTCCACCATCGTGCGACAGGCCTGCCGAGCGGACTGGCGGGCCAGCATGGCCTCGAATGCCCGCGCATAGGACGGCCGCGGAAACAGGCTGTCGCGGTAGACCAGGCCGAGGAGCGCCATCGGCTTGCGCCGCAGCGAGTGGATGACGTGGCGGTAGTCGACCACGTGACCGTGCCGCCCGTCGGGCTGCCGCCGCCCCCGAGGCAGCGTGAGCTGATGGGAGCTGCCGAGATAGACCTCGAGCCGGTCGTCATGGAGCCGGACCCGCAGCCGGTGGCCGATCAGACGCGAGGGCACGCTGTAGAACACCTTGCGTAGCACGAAGCCGCTGGAGGAGGTCACAGCGACGATTGCCTCCTCGTGGTCGGCGGTTCGGCGCGGTGGCAGGTCCTGGAGCGCGGCGCGCTCGAGCTCGATGCGCGGCGCCAGCCGGGCGTTGCGGCGGCCGACCACCTCGTCGACGAAGCGTCGGTAGGCGGTGAGGTCGGCGAAGTCACGCGAGCCGCGCAGCAGCAGGGCATCCGCGATGGCCGCCTTGAGATGGCCGTGCGCGCCCTCAATGCTGCCGTTCTCATGCGCCAGGCCGGGGTTGTTGCGGCTCGGCTCCATGCCGTAGTGGGCACAGAGCGCCTCGTAGCGGCGGGTCAGGTCCTCCCTGGCATCACGGTCGAGGTTGCGGAACGCGGCCGAGAGGCTGTCACTGCGATGCTCGTGCGGCACGCCGCCGAGCGCCCAGAGGGCATCCTGCAGCCCCTCGGCCAGGGCGACGTAGCTCTCCCCGCCCAGCACCACATGGGCATGCTCAAAGCCCGAATAGGCCAGCCGGAAATGGTAGAGCCGGTGCTCAAGGGGCTCGCCGGCAGTGCTGACGGCGAGCTCACCCATGTCGGTGAAGTCGGACAGGCCGAGCCGCCCGGGTTCGTGGACCTGGCGAAAGATGACCTCCTGCTCGGGGCCGTGCAGCGCTCGCCAGCTCCGGATCCGCCGCTCCAGAGTGCGGCGGACCCCGGCGCCGAGCTCAGGATGGCGCCGCAGCACCTCCTCGAAGATGGCGATCGGGCGCAGGCCGGGGGCGGACCTCAGCAGGGGGACGATCTCGCTGTCCCAGACCGCCGCCAACGGGTCAGGTCGGCGGCGTTCTCGTGGCGGGGCCTTTAGCGATGGCGGACGCGGATCTTGCTCGATGCGGTAGGCGGTCGCGGTGCTGAACCCGGCCTTGGCGGCGGCGATCGGCACCGGCTCTGTCCGGCGGAACTTCATGTACAGCCTCATCTGGCGGTCGGTGACGTGGCGGCCGGGCACCAGGCGGATCCCTCCGGAGAAGGAAGCCATTCCGGTGCCGACCGGCCGTAACCGCCAGACGGCGAGACCCTTGTCAGGATCGCGCCTCACCGCCGTGGTCCCCCCGGCCGGGCTACGCCCGACCTACGGGACCACGGCGGCGATTCTCATCCTGATCGCCGGGCCGTTCTCATCCTGATTGCCGCGCAGCAATGGAGCCCGTTCGACTAACAGTAGTCTCCTAGCCGCCCCCCTGACCGGCGGGGCGGTTTGCGTCTGGGCGCTGACATGAGC
>NZ_JBNBZS010000216.1:0-2696 GCF_049629625.1 Roseomonas chloroacetimidivorans
AGGTCGGCCAGGGTGATGAAGTGCACGCTGCGTCCCCTCCTCACGGCCTCGACCCCGAGAGCGATGGAGAGGTGGCTCTTGCCGGTACCTGGCGGACCGATGAAGTGGACGACCTCGCTGTGCTCGATGAACTTCAGCTCGGCCAGGGCGAGGATCCGGTTGCGATCGAGGGACGGCTGAAAGGCGAAGTCGAACCCCGCCAGCGTTTTGATGGTGGAGAGCCTGGCCATGGCCAGGGAAGTCTTGATCCGGCGGGACCTTGGTGCATGGATCGGAGGTACGAGCGCATGGCGCCCTACCCTCATCCAGGCTCATGCAATGCGGACGTACTCTGGGCGTCCGAGGTCCAGCATCCGGTTCAGGGCATTCATGGCGATGGCCACCTCGGTGGTCTGACGTTCCTTGCTTTGAGAGCGCAGCCCGTCACCAATGACGCGCTTCCAGCGCGAGACATCGGCCTCAACCAGAGCGCGCCAGTTATATCCGGACGTCCTTTGCCAGCCCACACGCCCGCGCTCAGCGATCACCTGCAGATGGCGGTCACGCCGCGTCGGGTTGATCTCGGCAGTGCCGCTCGGCACGGCACTCGAGCGTGGCGGCACGATGACGTCGGCATCGGGATGGCGTGCTGCAACCTCGGCGTAGACGTCGTCACGGTCGAACGCGCCGTCGCCGGTGAATGAGGCGACCGGCCCGGCAACCCGCTCGAGCAGCGGGCCAGTCTGCGAGCCGTCGTCGGCATCCCTGTCCGTCAGCACCGACGCGACGATCTGGCCGGTGTCGGCGTCGGTCGCGAGATGGAGCTTCCGCCATGACCGGCGCCTCCGTGTCCCATGCTTCTCAACCAGCCACTCGCCGGGTCCGCACAGCCGCAGGCCGGTGCTGTCCACCAGCAGGTGCACGGGCTCTCGCCCGCCGTGCGGCCGTGGCACCTCGAGCGTCTCGGCCCGGCGGCTCAGTGTGGTGTGGTCCGGGACCGCCAGATCCAGGCCGAGCAGCCGGAGGAGGGAGCCGATCAGGCCCTCGGTCTGGCGCAGTGCCAGACGGAACACCGCCCGAAGGGTCAGCGCCGTCTCGATCGCCAGGGCGGAGTAGCGGGGCTGACCACCGCGGGTCGTACGCGGCGCCGCCCTCCAGGCCTCGATCGCGGCTTCGGAGAACCACACGATCAGGCTGCCGCGGGCGCGCAGGCCGGCCTCGTAGGCTGGCCAATTCGCGACCCGGTGCCGCTGCTTTGGAATGCGATGCCGACGATCCTGATGGGCTTTGAAAGGCAAGCGGATCAGCGCCAAGGGCATTTATCGGGATCCGGTCCGCTCTAGCCACGGGCATTTCGTCAAGGCGAGCGGACTGCGCTGGCTCAGCCTCATGCTGTTGGTCCCCATTCCTTGGGTCGGGCGGGTCTGGGCCTTACCCTTCCTGACAGCCCTTGCCCCCTCGGAGCGGTACTGCCGCGAGCGCGGGCGGTGCCACAAGAAGCTCACCGACTGGGGCCGGCAACTGGTCCTGCAGGCCCGCCGTTGGATGCCGGAGCGGCAACTGGTGCTGGTCACCGACAGCGGCTTCTCCGCTCTCGAGTTCCTGGCCGCCCTGCTCCGCCAGGAGGTCACCTGCGTCACCCGCCTGCGCCTCGATGCTGCTCTCTACCAGCCAGCCCCGCCACGCCACTCCGGCACCATCGGACGCCCTCGGACCAAAGGTGAGCGTCTGCCGACCCTGGCCAAGGTGCTGACCAACGAGACCACTCGGTGGCAGCGCCTGATCATGCCCGGCTGGTATGGCGAGGGCGACCGCGTGGTGGAGATCTGCTCCGACTGCGCCGTCTGGCGCCACGCTGGCATGCCGGTCGTGCCGATCCGCTGGGTGCTGTTGCGCGACTCCGGCCGGCGCTTCGATCCGCAGGCCCTGCTCTGCACCGACCTCGCACAGGAGCCGCTGCAGATCCTCCGCTGGTTCGTCCAGCGCTGGCAGCTGGAAGTCACCTTCCGAGAGGTGCGTGACCACCTCGGCGTCGAGACCCAGCGGCAGTGGTCTGACAAAGCGGTCGCCCGCACCACACCTTGCCTGCTCGGCTTGTTCTCGGTCGTCGCCCTGCTGGCATCGCGCCTCAACAGCCGAGATCAGCTCCGGGTCTCGGCCAGCGCCTGGTACCACAAGCAGCGGCCAACCTTTGCCGACAGCCTTGCCGCCGTACGGCGGGAGATCTGGAGTGAGCAGGGTTTCGCACTGTCCCGCCACGCCCTCGACGCTACGAAACTCCCGACTACCTTCCGCGAAGGCATCGCTTACGCCCTCTGCCACGCTGCCTAAATGGCCAAACTCGAGCTTAGAGGCGCCTTGTTGCAGCGGTCGGCGGCTTGGGCCGCTTCGTGTAGGACGAGGCTGGGGCGTGTTCCCCTTCACTCTCCAGGGGCCGCCTTCTTGCCTTTCAAAACGAACGCCGCTCGGCGCCACCTGAACCGCCCCGGGTTTCGCGGAGGTTCCAACCCTTGAGTAAGGTGGAGCCATGACGACGAAGAAGACGGCGGCGAGCTACTCGCCGGAGGTGCGGGAGCGGGCCGTGCGAATCGTGCTGGAGGGTGGCGGCGACCACCCGACGCAGTGGGCGGCGATCAATTCGGTCGCGGCGAAGATGGGCTGCACCACCGAGACGCTCCGGAAGTGGGTTCGGCAGGTCGAGCGTGACGGGGGCGGGA
>NZ_JBNBZS010000217.1:0-2686 GCF_049629625.1 Roseomonas chloroacetimidivorans
GGCGCAAAGCAGCCCTCGCTGGGACGCACCTTTCCCCCCCAAGCGGAGCCATGTTCGGGGGCCTGTGATCAGGAAGCGCGCCTCAGCGGCGCGCCGATCCATCCGAGTATCCTCCCACGGCACAACCCCCACCACCCCCTCCGCACCCTGTTACCTTTGTCCGAGAGGAGGGCGCTAAGTCGGCCGAAAGAGCGCTTCTAGCAGGCCAGTGCGGCGAAGAGCTGCTGCGTGCGCTTCCTTGCCAGGCCAAGCATGTAGGTAGCCCCTTCTCAGATCTCTCAAGCACTCGGGATTCGAGCAAGGTGTTCGCCGAAACGGCCAAGCTCCTTAACCGTCACACAACGGCGTCACACATGCCTCGCAAGCCAGCGTAAACTGCTGAAGTAAATGGGAATCCAAAGGTCGGGAGTGGGGATCCTGGCGCCCCAACAATCAATCCGGTCCGTTTCCTACCAGCTGCTCGGCGCCGACAAATCGCGATCTTCTCGAATGTGCAGGTGGGCGAGGTTGACCTCCGGATATTTCAGCCGGGCCACCAGCGCTGCCACAGCATGTGCCTCGCGCCCCTTATCATACCGGACATCGCCCTCACCCGTTCCACTGGCGTGGCCGAGGAGATAGCTCAGGCGCAGCTGGTCGGAGTAGTCGTGCAGTTCCTCGCGCAAGCGGGTGTTGACGTTATGGCGAAACGCGTGGGCGCCGACGCCTTCGCGAAAGACGCCGATGTCCCGACGATACTCCACGAACCACCGGGTGATACGCGGGCCTCGCTTCTGGTCAGCTCCCTGAGGCTCAAGATCGGGGAAGAGCGGATCGGTCGGCTGCGTGGCGATGCGCGCGACATACTCCAGGAAGCCCAGCCGAATGAGCTCCGGGTGGATCGGAACCGCACGCTTCGCGCTGTTGTTCTTCAGACGCCGATGCTCTGTTGTGATCTCCATCTGCCAAACGCCAGCCTCGTTCCTGACGTCCTTACGACGGAGGTCGGCGACCTCCTCAAGACGCGTTCCCTCAAAGACGCATCGCAGTGGGATCCAGAACCGGGCGTCGCGGGTGATCTCCGTTCCGGGAGCGGAGCGCCGGGAGGAATCACGACCGGTCCAGATAGCGGAGGAGAACAGCCGGTGTAGCTCCTCTCCTGTCCACTGGTCGCGCGCCTCGCGAGCGTCATCGAGTGAGAAGTCGTGCTCGCCAATGATGTCGTTCCGCTCGGTCAGGGTGAGGTGGCCACGATCCACGGCGAGCTTGAAAAACACGGACAGGGCAGAAAGGTGGCGCTTGACTGTCCTATCGGTCAGCCGCTGTGCGTCAGTCTCGTCCGCGCGCCAGACCAGTTCCTGGACCGAAAGGTCCTTATCCTTCGGCGACTTCCCGTAGCGAGAGGGAAGGCGACGCAGGGTATCGAGGAAGGTTGTGATGTCATGGCGTCTGTACTCCCGCGCGGGGCGGTCGCCGGCGATTTCGAAGAAGGCGAAGGGTTGTGCGCTCCTGGGCCATGCCTTGCTGGCGGATCTTGTCGCGCGTCCTTTTGGCGAAGAACGGCTCGACGAGGGAGGAGAGCGGCACGTCGGGCGCATTGGGCGGGGGCGCTGCGCCTGACGGCTCGGCGGGAACCGCAGTTGCCTGGCATGGCTCCGGCGCCACAGCGAGCAGTGCAGGAACAGCGATCTCGCCGGGCACGACGGAGGGCGTTCGCGCCTCCTGCGGGGTGCTCGGACGCCGATGGAAGGCGGTCAGGGAGGGGTCCTCTTCCGGAACGCTCTTGTAGATGCCTGCCTCCCGCGCGGCCTCCTCGCGGAACACGCCCTCCAGCACCCGCAGGCCGACACGCTCAAGGAGTGGCCGGACCTCGGGCGTGATCTCGACGCCGGCGGCGGCAGCGGCGCTGACCACCATCTCGCGGGCCAAGGCGCCGTCGTTCACCATGAGGGCGCGCCTTACAACCATGGCGCGGCCGAGGGCCGCCTGGGATCGGTGCAGGGCCCCGGCGAGGGGGCTGAGCCGCATCGGGCGCTCGGGCGGCGCCGATCCGACTGCGGCTATGAGCGGCGCCGCCAGGTCGTCGGGAAGGTAAATCGGGCCGCCATCGCGACCAGCGGGACTGAGATGCGAAGCCGTATGGTCGTCATCAGGGGGTGCGTCCTCCGCCGCCAGGACGAAGTCGAGGATCCTGTTGGCGAGGGCGGGGTCGAGGGAGGCCTCAATGTCCCCGCCAGTCGCAAGGACTGGGTCGGGGGCGCGCCGGGCACGCGCCGCCTCGAGCAGGGACTGCATGTGGTTGCGGGCAAGGCCGGCGAACTGGGCTGCGGTGATCGTCCCGGAAGCATCCATGGCGGCCGTCCTTTCGAGCAGCGCGTCCAGTTGCCGGGCCCGGGAGATGGCTATGCGGCGATCGCGCGTCCGCAAGGATAGCCGGACCGTCGGATTTCCGCTCGCGAGGTTTGTGCCTCGCACGAGGGGGGCGGGGAGGCGGCGGCGCCAGTACCAGATGCCGCTGCGGTGGGTGAGATGGGCGGGAACGAGGAAGGGGAAGCAGCCTCGGCGCGGGGCTGGATCCGGACTGACCTGTGCCGTTGTGGCCCAGTGATGTGTCACAGTTGTGCGTCTCGCCGCCTCGGGTGGGCGCGATCGCCAACTTTCACTGTCGGATCACAAGCTTGTGCCGGAGTGGCTGGGGAACCTGGAT
>NZ_JBNBZS010000218.1:0-2676 GCF_049629625.1 Roseomonas chloroacetimidivorans
CCTACCTGGAGATGGCGGAGTACTACGGCACCACCATCCTGCCGGCCCGGCCCGGCAAGCCGCGCGACAAAGCCAAGGTTGAGCAGTCGGTGTTGCTGGCCGAGCGCTGGATCATGGCGCGGCTGCGGAATGCCCGGTTCTTCTCCCTGGCCGAGCTCAATGCCGCCATCACCATCCTGACCGCAGAGCTGAATGCCCGGATCATGCGGGGCTTTGGCGCCAGCCGGGCAGAGCTTTTCGCCAGCCTGGATGCGCCGGCCCTGCGTCCGCTGCGGGCGCCGCCCTATGCCTTTGCCCGTTGGAAACGCTGCCGGGTCGGGCTGGACTATCATGTCGAGGCCGACGGCCATTGGTACTCGGTGCCGTTCCGCCTGATCCGCCAGCTGGTCGACCTCTGCATTGGCGAGGCGACCCTTGAGGTGTTCCAAAAGGGCGAGCGGGTGGCCAGCCATGCCCGGGTGCCGAACCGGCGGGGCCACACCACCATCCCCGAGCACATGCCGAACGCGCATCGTCGCCACGCCCAGTGGACGCCGGCGCGGCTGCTGGAGGAGGCCGGCAAGGTCGGGCCTTCGACCGCGGCGTTGTGCGAGGCGGTCATGGCGGCGCGGCCACATCCCGAGCAGGGTTTCCGGACCTGCCTCGGCATCCTCGGCCTGGCCCGGACCTATGGCGCCGCGCGGCTCGAGGCGGCCTGTGGCCGCGGCATCGGCATCGGCATCCGCGCCCGCACCGTCACCTCCATCCGCTCCATCCTCCAGACCGGCCTCGACCGGGCCTGCCTGGGAGAGGAGCCGGACCGCCTGCCGCCGCCGTTGCACGGCAACATCCGTGGCGGCGGCTACTTCGTCGGCCTTGAACAACCAGCAACCCGTTGATCTGGGGCAGGAAAGCTCAGGATTTGGGATGCTGGAATTGCAGGGTTTTGTTGGAATGAGGTGCTATTCCTGCGATTGTGGCGGGCATGAAGCACCGTTCCCGCCCGGCTGAGCAGGACGACCTGCTACGCCCACGCCTGGTCGACATGATCGATGGACGGCACGAGTTGGTCCGGCTGGCGGCGCTGATCGACTGGTCCTGGTTCGAGCAGGAATGGGCCGGCTTCTTCCCGGCTGGCGAGGGGCGGCCCGCCATCCATCCGCGGCTGGTCGCCGGGCTGATGTACCTCCAGCACGCCTACGGGCTCTCTGATGAGGCTGTCCTCGCCCGCTGGGTGGAGAACCCCTACTTCCAGCACTTCACCGGCGAGACCTTCTTCCAGCACCGCCCGCCCATCCACCCGTCCTCGCTCAGCCGCTGGCGCGGCCGCATCGGCGAGGAGGGTGTGGAGTGGCTGCTGACCAAGACCATCGAGGCGGGCCGGGCCTCGGGTGCCGTGTCGGAACGGAGCCTCTCCGAGGTCGCGGTGGACACCACCGTGATGGAGAAGGCCATCGCGCATCCCACTGACAGCCGCCTCTACGAGAAGGCGCGCCGCTCCCTGGTGGCGCTGGCCCACAAGGCCGGGCTCACCTTGCGGCAGAACTACAACCGCTTGGCGCCACGCCTGGCAGCGCAAGCGGGGCGGCACGCCCATGCCCGGCAGTTCCGGCGCATGCGCAAGGCGCTGCGGACCTTGAAGGGCTACACGGGGCGCGTCCTGCGCGACATCGGCCGCAAGATCGGCGCCGTACCCGAGGGGCGGCTGCGGACACGGATCGAAGAACGCATGGCCCTCGTCACCCGCTTGCTGCGACAGCCGCCGAGGAGCCCGCGCAAGCTCTACGCCTTGCACGAGCCGCAAGTGGACTGCATCTCCAAGGGCAAGGCCCGTGTCCGCTACGAGTTCGGCACCAAGGTCAGCATTGCCACGACGCTCGCCGGGGGCTTCGTCGTGGGCATGCGCTCCATGCCCGGCAATCCCTATGACGGGCATACTCTCGCCGACACCCTCCAGCAGGTCGAGACCCTCACCGGATCCTGCCCCAGCCTTGCCGTGGTCGATCGCGGCTACCGCGGCCATGGGGTGCAGGGTAGCCGGGTGCTCATCAGCGGCACGCGCCGCGGCCTCACGCCGAGGCTGACGAGACTGCTCCGCCGCCGCAGCGCCATCGAACCCGAGATCGGCCACATGAAGACCGACGGACATCTCGCCCGCTGCGCCCTCAAGGGTACCCTCGGCGACGCCCTCTACGCCGTCCTCTGCGGCTGCGGGCACAACATCCGCAAGATCCTCGTCCACCTCCGGGCCCTCTTGGCCGCCATCCTCGCCAGCCTCATCCAGGCACTCGACCGGACAAACCGGATCCCAGTCACAGCCCGCGCGGCCTGAAGGGGTTATTCAAGGCCGACTACTTCCACTGACCCCGAGAGGAGAGCCCATGCTCGTCCATCCCACCCATGAGCGGCTGATCGCGCTCGGCCTGGCCGGCATGGCCAAAGGCTTTGAGGACCAGCGACGATCCCCCGACATCGCCGCCCTGACCTTCGAGGAGCGCCTCGGCCTGCTGGTCGACCGCGAGGCGGCCGAGCGGGAAACCCGGCGCCTGACGACCCGGCTCAAACACGCGGCACTCCGCCACAATGCCAGCATCGAGGACGTCGACCTGCGCACCCCGCGCGGCCTCGACCGGGCGCTGTTCCAGAAGCTGGTCGCAGGCGACTGGATCGACCGCCATGAGGGGCTGCTGGTCACCG
>NZ_JBNBZS010000219.1:0-2667 GCF_049629625.1 Roseomonas chloroacetimidivorans
CCTCCCGAGCAGCCGGTCAGGAAGAGCAGCGTCAGGGGAGCCGCCGCTGTCCAGAAAGGTGACACTGCCTGCCTCCCTCAACCACGCCCAGAACCACGATGCGGCATGCCGGGCCGCCTCATACGAGTTGAGCCAAGTGCCGGGCAAGAAACGAACGGCGGCTTGGCAGCCACTGGCGCTCCGTGTCGAGGCTATCGATGCGGCACACGGTCCCGGCACGATTGAGATCTCGCGTCAGTGACGCGGCGCGAAGAATTGCCCGGCTTTCCTGCCCGGGTCTGGCTACGTTCTGGCCCTGAGGTCGGGATCCTGACGGAGAGCTTTCGGCGTCCTGAAGCGCCGCAAGTACGGTTCTGCGATACGGCGCCGGGGCGGCCTCGGACCTGGCAGTGGCTCGGTCCACATCGGCGCGAGTCCTGCCGGGATCCAGGATGTTCCACCGCAATGTCGGACCTCCAAAGGGGCTGATTGAACTTGCATTGAAGAGATTGCCGGCCTTGTTGCCACGGCCGTCACTCTTCATTTGATTGTTCCTTCGGAATGGCTTTGCCCTTCGATTGAACCATCCGCCGCTCCATCTTGCTGGCAGCCGATTGATCTTGCGGCCGCCGCTGCCGTGACTACCCCCTGCTGCCCTTCCGGGTACGCCGGTGGTGGCTCTGCCTGGCTCCCCAGCGGAGCCTGAGGGGCCGGGGCTTGCACAGGAGCAGGTGACGGAGGCTGAGTGACGCAACTCCTGACCAGAGGTGCGCAGTAAGCCCGTGGGGCGAATGGCGCATCAACTTCCCCGGTGTACCTGATGCTGCTCACCCGTCCACTGTCCACGCGAACAGCAAGATGACAGTTCCCACCTCCAGTAAAACTCAATCCTCCGACGACCGGAAGAGTAAGGCTGAGGCCTCCAGAACTGGTGGAGCTTCCATCATAGGAGAGGACGCTCATCTGACCGAACCGCTCCCGGCGGTTGGGAACGCCAAGGCAGCTGACCAGCTCAGCTTCCGAGAGGCCAACCAGACTGTTCTGTGCTAGCTGCGCCACATGCGAGTCCTCCACGGCACATGCGGACGGTCCCAACGCCAGGATGCATCGGAGCACGCGTGAAAGACGGACCTTCGTTCGCCGCGCCCGACAGCCGGCAAGCCCACGTGCTCGCATCAGGGTCTGTTCGCGCTCATCGTGAAGAGATGATGGCGGCGGCGACAGACCACCCCCATCGCGAACGAAGCCCGGACCTCACCTCGTCGAGGTCAGACCGGGACTGAGTGGCACTCATGAGCATTCTCCTCGACCTGGCAGGAAGCGCACCGGCTGGGCTGCTCTGGAGGTTGGTGCAGCAGTGGGACTGGGCGGCTGGCGGAGGAGATGGGTCACCGTCCCGGGCGGGGCGCGGGCATGGCACGCCGAACACCGGCCGCAACACGATCGGCGAGGTTCTCGACCGCCTGGGTCATTGCCGCCACGATCGCTGCGTCACCCGGCTCGGCCATGGACTCCTTCAGTGACACGCGCTCACCGGCCAGCGTCTCGCGCCCACCGCCGTCCAGCACGCGCCACCGCGCTACGAGAACAACGGACCCGTCCGCGCGCGGCTCGAAGGTCTCGACCTCGGCCAGGAGTTGCCGCGCCGGTCGCTCGGTGGGCTCGGTGGTGGTGACGATGATGTCTGGCAGGCGACGCGTCAGCCCGAGTGCGAGGGCGCGCGTGACGCCCACGGAGAGGCGCTCGCCCCAGCGCCCGGTCGCGCTTGAGGCCACCATGTTCGCGGCGCGCCGGACCAGGATATCGGTCACGTCCAGGTAGTCCGGGAGCAGAACCGGCTTCACCTCGACCACGGGCCGGCCGGTCAAGGACTCGGAGCCCTCGGTGCCGGCCTCGGGCGGCCCGAGCACATAGGTGACCGGGGGCGGCCCAGCCGAGCCACAGGCGGCGAGGGCGAGACTGCAGACGCCAAGCACAGTCCCCAGCGCGGTGGTTCGCCGCCGGCGCGTGGTGGGAACCGGAAAGCCGCTCATCGTGCGTTTCTCCCTCTGAGCACGGCACTGGGGTCACGTTCGATCGTCCGCGCGAAGCCGCGCAGCGAGCCGGCACTGGCGGCGAGGTCACGCGTCGCAGCCTCGAGATCGCTGCGGAGCTGCGAGCGCGGGGCCACCAGGCCACCCAATGAAGAGAGTATCGTCTCAGCCTGCCGCGCCACTCGGTCCGCAGAGCCGAGGACGCGCGCGAGTTCGGCGCCCCGCTCGTCGAGTTGTTGCCGGGCACCGGACGCGAGCCCGTCCAACTCCTGCAGGGTGCGGGACGCATCGGTCTGGAGACGGACAACCGCCTGCTCAGTCGTGTCCAGGGTCCGGGTTGCGGAAGCGATGCCACGCCGCGTGCTGTCCAGCAGAGGGTCCAGCTCCGCATCCACGTGGTTGGCCAAGCGCTCGAGGGAGGCCAAGCTCCGCTGAGCGGTCCGCACCACTTCCTGCACCGGGACGTCGGCGAGCGTCTCCCGCAGGCGGTCCAGGTCCGATGCGATAGCCGGAATCTGGGGCAGGCCTCCTGTGTCCGCTGCGACCCGCTCTGCGGGGGTGCCGGGACGGAAGTCGAGATCAACCCGGAGCTGGCCGGTGACGAAGCTCTGGGAATTGAGCTGCGCCCGCAGCCCAGCCTCGACCAGATGCTCGA
>NZ_JBNBZS010000220.1:0-2660 GCF_049629625.1 Roseomonas chloroacetimidivorans
CGAGGTCCTCGTCGTCCATTCCGGCACGGCGGATGTCGGCCCCTGCCGATGGCCCTCCCGTCAGTGAACACGACCCGGTGAACCTGGACGAAGCCCCTGCGCAGGAGCCTGTCCGCCGCCGAGCGGAGGAGCAGGACCGCGCATCACCGCCGGCCAATGAGCGTAGCGACGCCAAAGGCAGGGACCAGGAACAGAAGCAGAAGCCGCGTCGTAACCGCTGGCGCTGGCCGCTGATGCTTGGCGGGCTGGTGCTGGTTGCAGGTGGTTCCTTGTACTGGTGGCTCACAGGCGGCCGCTATGTCTCCGAGGAAGACGCCTATGTGCAAGCCGACAAGCTGATGTTGTCTCTGGACGTCTCTGGCGTGGTGCAGGAGATTCCGGTGCATGAGGGCGAGGACGTAAAGCAGGGACAGATCTTGTTCCGGCTCGATCCCGCATCTTTCCAGTTCGCGCTCGATGGCGCCAAGGCACAGCTCGAACAGACGCGTCTGGCCATTGACGCGATGAAGGCCGACTACCAGCGCATCCTGCGCGAGACCGCGGCGCAGCAGGCGCAGGTGCAGCTGGCACAGGTGGAGAACGACCGCTACGCACAGGCGGTGCGCAGCAACTCGGTTTCACGGTCCGACTACGACCGGGCGCGGTTCCGTCTGCAGCAGGCCCAGGCGCAGCTTGAAGCATTGCGCCAGCAGGCGCAGGTCCAGCTCGCCAAGCTGAATGGCCAGGCGGAGATCCCGACCGATCAGCATCCGGATTATATGAGTGCCAAGGCCCGGGTGGACGAGGCGCAGCGTCAGCTCGACCATACCGTGCTGCGCGCTCCTTTCGCCGGCGTGGTCACACAAGTGGCGTCCTTGCAGCCTGGCCAGTATCTCACCGCCTCAACGCCGGCCTTCGGCCTGGTGTCCAGTGAGCATGTGTGGGTGGATGCCTTCCCGAAGGAGACAGCGCTCACCTATGCCAAGCTTGGCGATCCGGTGACGGTCACCGTGGACACCTACCCGGACCGCGTGTGGCACGGCAGGCTGCAGAGCATTGCCCCGGTCAGCGGCAGCCAGTTCTCTGTCCTGCCGGCGCAGAACACCAGCGGCAACTGGGTCAAGGTTGTCCAACGCATTCCAGCCCGAATCCAGGTCGACCGTGAACCGGGTGATCCTCCGCTACGGGCCGGTATGAGTGTCGTGATTTCCATCGATACCGGGCACCAGCGTCACCTGTCCGATCTGTTCTGAGCCAGTGATGCCCAGTAGCACGCCTTCGCCGGGTGGGACGGTCCCCTATCGCGGCATCATCACCGTCTGCGTCATGCTGGCAACCCTGATGCAGGCGCTGGATTCCACCATCGCCAATGTCGCCCTGCCCTACATGCAGGGCGGCCTCTCGGCGACACAGGATCAGGCGACCTGGATCCTCACCTCCTACATCGTGGCTGCCGCCATCATGATGGCGCCGGTCGGCTATCTGGCCGGGCGATTCGGCCGCAAGAACGTTTTCCTGGCCTCGATCACCGGCTTCACGATCGCCTCCGTGCTTTGTGGCATGGCCCAGTCGCTTGGGCAGATCGTCGTGTTCCGTGTATTACAGGGAATCTTCGGCGCGACACTGGTGCCGCTCAGCCAGGCCACCATGCTGGACATCTACCCGCCGGAACAACGGGGCTCGGCCATGGCCGTCTGGGGCATGGGCGTGATGGTGGGCCCGATCCTGGGTCCGACGCTGGGCGGCTGGCTGACCAATGACTACAGCTGGCGCTGGGTGTTCTACATCAACCTGCCTATCGGCATCCTGGCCTTCCTGGGTCTGCTGTTCTTCATGCAGCGCGATGAGCCGGGTGAGGCGCGGCGCTTCGACTGGCTCGGCTTCGGTGTGCTCTCGCTGTTCCTGGGCGCCTTCCAGATCATGCTGGACCGGGGCGAGCTGAAGGATTGGTTCAACAGCGGTGAGATCATCACCGAGGCAGTGCTGGCCGGTCTCGGCCTCTATCTCTTCCTGGTTCATATGGCGACGGCCGAGAACCCCTTCATCCCGCCGCGCCTGTTCCGCGACAGGAACATGGTCGCCGCGCTGCTGGTCATGTTCGTCGTGGGCGTGGTGCTGTTCGCGACCTCGGCGCTGCTGGCACCCTACCTGCAGACACTGGCTGGCTATCCGGTGTTCACCGCCGGCCTGCTCATGGCTCCGCGCGGGGTCGGCACTATGGTGGCCATGCTCATTGTCGGACGGCTCACCAGCCGGGTGGATCCGCGCGCGCTGATGGCCTTCGGCATCCTCGTGATGTGCTGGACGCTCTGGGAAATGACGGGCTGGACCCCGGACGTGGATCGTTGGGGGTTCGCCTTCGCCACGGTCTTGCAAGGCTTTGGGCTCGGCTTCGTGTTCATCCCCCTCCAGGTGGTGGCCTTCGCGACACTCGATCCCGCCTTGCGCACCGACGGCACGGCGATGCTGAGCCTCTTGCGGAACGTCGGCAGCGCCATCGGCATTTCGGCGTGCCAGGCTTTGTTGACGCGGAACGTCCAGATCAACCATTCCGAGATCGTTCAGCACGTCACGCCGCTGAACCGGGCTTTCGAGCAGCCGGGAGTGGAGCAGTTCTGGAATCTCTCGACCAGGAATGGGCTCGCCACGCTGGACGCCGAAGTAACCCGGCAGGCACAGGT
>NZ_JBNBZS010000221.1:0-2636 GCF_049629625.1 Roseomonas chloroacetimidivorans
ACTCTCTCGCCTGGCATCCCGCCCCCCTGCTCAGCACAGGGGCGAAACTACCGCTGGTTGAGACTTGCCGGCCGCGCCACTCCTCCACCCCGTCCCCAATTCCAGTGATCACGATCACCGGAATCACTGATCAGCATCCACCGGATCCACTGATCACGATCAAACGGAATCGCTGATCACGATCCACCGGATTACGCAACCAGATTGATGCCGTGCTGCTCGCGGGCGGTGATGAACAGATCCGCGCTGACGCAGGCAGAGTCCACCAGGTGCTCGGCCGGGGCGAGACTCTTGGCTGCCAGGGCAGCGTGGATCGGCCCTGTGCGAGGCGCCTCGTGCACGTTGGCCGGCGTGGTGTCGGCATGCACCACCAAGTGCGGCGCATCGGCGTCGCAGGTCTCCGTCAGGTGAACCATATAGTCGGTCCAACGTGTGCCGGCCTTGGTCCGGAACCGGGCATCCGTGTCGTAGGGCGACTCCACTCGGTCCCCAGGCCCGCGTCCTTGCACCGGCCGCAGCCGCACGGTGCTCGTCCCATCCCTGTCTGGTCCTGCCTGGTCTCGCTCGAAGTGCCGTGCCCACACGTGACGCAGCACCGCGACCGCGGGCAGCGCGACGACGCCGGGCGGGACCTCTGGATCTGCCAGGGCGTCGAGCAGACGGTAGCCGTCGGCACCGACCTGGCAGGCATAGGCCTCCCGCTTGGGGGCGGTCTCTGGCAGACGCATGTCCTCGATACGTTGGCCGTAGCGCTGCTGCCACTCGGGCGACGCCAGCGCGCACAGCCAGTCGGGTGCGGCCGCAGCAATCGCGTTCAGTGCAGCGCGCAGCGTTTCGGCCAGCAACTCGAGCCGGTTCAGGTCACGCACCGCGGCGAGCACGTGCGTGCTGTCGGTGCGCTGCCGCCCATGTGCCTTGAGCATCCCGCCCTCGCGCGCCGCGTCCAGCACGCGGGCGAGCAGGCGCTCGCCGGCCTCGTGCCGAAGCAGGCGGGCGCGGAACTCGCACAGCACACTATGGTCGAAGCCAGCGTCTGCCAGCTCCAACGCCAGCAGGTACTTCCAGTCGATTCGGCCGCGGACCGCCTCAGCTGCCTGCCGGTCGCTCAACCCCTCGCGGAACTGCATCAGCGTGACCAAGGCCAGCCGCCACGGTGCGTAAGCCGGCTGGCCGAGCGCTGGGTAGAGGTCAGCGAAATCAGCATCGCCGAAGACCGTACCGAGCCGATCACGCAGGAGCAGGTAGGGGTTGCCGCGCGGGAACGCGGCCCGGGCAACCTGCACGGTCTGCTCAGGGGTAGGTGGAACACCGGCTTGCGGGAAGAGGGACATGGTGACGACCTCCGGGTCGCCCCGAGCCTACCCCACGCCGCGCTCCTCACCCGACTTCGCCAACAGTGTCCGGTCGTCAGGCTCTCTCCCACATTCATCCTGCCGTGTGGCTCCGCTACCTCCTCAGCCTCAGCCTCAGCCTGTGCGACGTCGAACAGATCCTCACGGAGCGGGGCATCACCATCGCGCACGAGAGCATCCGCCGCTGGGTGCTGCGGTTCGGGACCGACCTCGCCCGAAAGCTCCGCTGCCGGCGGCCGCTGCCCGGGGACACCTGGCACGGTGCTGGTTATTCTCGTCCAGGAGTGAAGGAACGCGAGGGCGGCGTCGGACCTCGGTGAAGACCGGGGCCCTTCGCGCATCAGCTGGTCGCTACGTCGCCAGGGCGGGGTGCTGCGGGTGCTCCGTGGAACGGCCTAAACTCCTCGCGCGGGGCAAGGAGAAACCTCCGGCGAAACGTCGGCAGGAAGTCCCGCGCGCAGCCCTCGCCCATGCCGGCCAAGCGCCCGACCATCGATGCGTCGTCGAGGGAGAAGAGACCCTTCGGCACGACCGGACTGACGCGGTGAACGTTGCCCGGTCCGGCAAGGATCTTCGCCGTGCACCACGATCCGAACGACTGTCCCTGCATGAGGAGGGTCGCGGCGTCAATGGCGAGGTGGCGGATGCCGGCCCGCGGGTGGGGAACGAAGGCCTCCTCCGAGCAGCCGAGGCTCAGCACCTGTAGCATCGCCCGATCCCAACCGAGGACGCCAATGGCCTCCACGACCGCGAGCCCCACGGGGTTGTTCGCCCAGATGCCGCCGTCGAGGAGTTGGGCACCCGACGGGAGCTCGTGAGCCTGGAAGTAAGTCGGCGCCGCCGCGGTCGCGAGGGCGACGTCCACGGCTCGCATCCGCCAGTCCCTCTCGAAGCGTTCGTGGTGGGATGTCTTCAGGACGCGGACATCTCGGCGGTCCGCGTCGTAGGCGGGAATGACGAGGCGCGTGAGGCTGTCGCCGAGAGCACGGTCGCCGAGGACCTCTTCCAGCGCTGCCCGCAGGTCGGCCACGTCGTGCTTCGGCGCGGCGTGTCAACGGGCGTTGGATCTTCCTCACATGTGGGCTTTGAAAATTCCTCACTTTGGTGGTTTTGGTTCTGCCCTATGGGGTGACCTGTGCCTCTGCTT
The DNA here is from genome assembly GCF_049629625.1 of Roseomonas chloroacetimidivorans. Taxonomy (NCBI): domain Bacteria; kingdom Pseudomonadati; phylum Pseudomonadota; class Alphaproteobacteria; order Acetobacterales; family Roseomonadaceae; genus Roseomonas; species Roseomonas chloroacetimidivorans. The sequence continues at coordinate 2,500 of NZ_JBNBZS010000221.1, forward strand.
TGGGTGGCCGCCCCCGACGGCTTGGAGGGTTGGCGGTTGCGGGTGGGTGGATCAGAGCCTTGGAGCGGATGTGCTCGGGGACGAGATCGGCGTGCTGGCGGAGACGGTAGCTGGCGCCCTCGATCTGGACGACCACG
>NZ_JBNBZS010000222.1:0-2632 GCF_049629625.1 Roseomonas chloroacetimidivorans
GCGATGATGGCCCACTCATAGCCCTGGTGCGCCTCCTTCACCTCCTGCCGCGCATCGCATCGATCGCACGTCCGGATTTCGACCTTCCTCCGGCTCATGCGCGGTACTCCATCTCGTCTTTGGCGCTGCGGATGAGGGCCTTGGCGCTGCGGAGCTTCATCGACACCCGCCGGCCGCAGTCGATGCGATCCTGGCCGGGGTCATAGTCGTACTGCATGCAGCTCGCGGCCTGCTTGGCCTCGATGACGTCCAGTTCTTCCAGTAGCTCCAGGATGTCGTCGCGGATCTGCGAGTGGTGGCCGTCCTTCCCGATCATCTCCAGCATGATGCGGGCTCGATCGGCGGCGCATTCCTCGCGTAGATCCCGGCTCGTGGGCGAGATGCTGCTCGGGGCTGCGGTCTCGGGGCGGGTGTAGGCGTTCATGACTGGCTCCCCGGCGTGAGGGCGGCGGGAGGTGCAGGAAGCGGGCGCCAGTGGGTTGGAGGTGCCGCCCGCGCGGTGGAGATGTCCTGACCTTCGTACCCCCAGTAGGGTCGCGGCTTACGGCTGTGCCCGTCATCGCTGAACCGACCGGTGACGACCATTCCGCCGAACAGGGTGGGTGCCCACAGTTGGATGCGGGGTGTGTTGAAGCGACCATCACCCTTCGGAGCCGTCTCGATCGGCTGCCAATCCTCCCCACCCGACGCAGGCTGGGCGGCGGTGAGGGCGGTGCGGAGAGCGATTGCCTTGTTATGGAGCCGAGCCTGAAGACCCCTTGCGTGACGCCCTCGCGCATCCGCCGCTTTCAACTCGGCTTCTACGGAGGCGAGTTGCTCTTCCAACCTTCCGCCCGACGCAGACTGGGCGGCGGCGAGGGCAGCTTGAAGCCGCTTCATGGCGCTGTTCAGCGGACCATCAGGATCGGTCTCGGTGTATTGCCATGCATGGACAACCGCGCGCGCAGCTTCCGCCACCCCCGTGCCGGCCATCTCCACAGGGGCAGGCTGGGCGGCGGTGAGGGCGGTGCGGATCACGGAGAGCGCTTGCTCCATCTGATCCGCCATGCCGAACTGCCCCATGTCGCGGCGGTTCTGAACGTGGGCGTCGAGCATCTCCCACGCCTCCACCACCCCCGCGCTGGCCGTCTCCACCGGGGCAGGCGGGGCGAGGGGGTTATTCCCTTTTTTCAGGAACCCGTCTTCTATCGCTCGTTCTCTCGCGTCCAACTCAGTCATGCTGCTACGAGGGGTGATGCGTTGAGGGGTGGCACGCTCCGGGGGAGGGCGTTCATTCCCCAGAATTGCACGGACGGCGAACAGCAACTTGGAGAACGTAATCCAGCTAAAGTGCGTGTAGCAGTCTGGGTGAGGGCGGCTGTCGTCGTATCCTGCTCGTTTCATCAGATCGCGCACTACGCTCTGCGGAATACCTGCCTCCCGCATCGCCTCCCCCGACGACGCGCCCGCCTGTGCCACCGCCGCGCTGGGCGTGGGGGTGCGAGACGGATGGCGTGGGCCAGCACCTACGCTATCGGACCCATAGCGTTCGGCTGACTTGCGGATCGCAGCTATTACGCGGTTGGCGTCGAGAGCATTGCCGTCACGGTCGGTGAGGATGAACGCGCCGTCCCGTGTGTCGATCCGCATCCCCAGGTACTTGAGCGGGCTGTCATTGTGCCAGAGCGTGGGATGCGCCTGAACCAGCGCAACGAAGCGGGCCGCATCGAGGTTCCAGCTATTGTAGTCTGGCCCTGACTGCGGCCAGGGCTCTACCAGCACCATCTCCTCGCGCGGGGCCTGATCCTGTACCCGGTCAGTCATGATTAAGCTCCGGATGATTAAAGGCCGAAGCGACGATGCGCTTGATCTCGCCCATGACGACGCGCTCAAGGTCCAGGCGATCGTCGTAGCTCAGATCGTCGCGCAGGAAGTCGCCCATGCTGAGGGCGCCCATCACCCCACTTGCCCAGACGCGAAGCTGTTCATCGTGGCAGACAATATCGGCGTTGCTTGGGCTGGACTGGCCAGCCGTTGGCGGGCTCGCTTCCTGTTGGCAATGACTGCATGGCAACTCCAGCACAGTGCCGTGGCCGCCATAGACTTCCTCAATGCCGCTACCGCCGCAGCGTTGGCACTGCTGGTTCGGTTGTTGGTCACCACTCATCACACCCCTCCCTGCGGCGCGGAGGCGCGGGCGAGGGCGGCGCGGCCCTCGACGAAAGACAGCGCGTGCTCACCGGTCAGCGCGGTGCCGCAGATCGGGCAGAAGTTGGCAAACAGACCGTTGCCATCCTTCTTGAGCGGCTGGATCACCAGGCGACGGTGCATTACGCCAGTCTTGCGGTTCACCGTCGTGGCAATGTGCGCGCCCGCTGACGAGAGGCTGCCGCTGCTGAGAACAGACTGCAGGCCGTCACAGGGCTTGAGATCGTCGCCGCCCTTCTCCGTCACGAAGACGTCGCAGTAGGCGCGCTTGTCCTCGTCCGCCTCCCGCATCTCGCCCGGCTGCGGGGTGGGGGTTAGGGGTTGGGTCATACGAACCTCCCGCCGTAAGCGCGCCGGTAATGCAGCCGCAGCCCCAGCACGCGTACCAGCCAGCCATCGCGCTCGCGCCGCACCAGAGGCAGCAGGCGCCACGACAGCCCGAACG
>NZ_JBNBZS010000223.1:0-2601 GCF_049629625.1 Roseomonas chloroacetimidivorans
GAAGGATGGCGACCTTGGCAGGTGCGGCGTGTGTTGGACCGTTCGCCCGGATGAGCGAACGCATCACCCAGACAATCCTCAATGGGTGCCAGACGGAATACAAGCTCTGCCATTGCGGCATCTCCCCCGGTGAGAGCCTCGCTACCAAGCGCAACGGGGACTGAAGATTGCGCTACGCACGGCGGTGACACCACGCTGGCCGAGACGTCGGCGGCTCGGGCGAACGATGCCAAGAAAAGCCAGTCGCAGCGCGCCGCAAGCGCTTGGTGGTGTCGGGGCGCGCGGAGTGCAGCTGTGATTGGAAGGCCGCTAAGCAGGCATTGGGTAATCCGCATCCCGTGCCCGCTGCTCCCAACGCAGCATTACCTCGTAGTCGCGTGGCTCACGGATGACGAAGCCATTCAACGCCAACTCTGGTCTACTTCCGAGTGAGCAGAGAGTTTCTCGCAGCCGGTCCGAGACGGCTCGGGGCATGCCGGAGGAGGCGACGAAGCCAGGTGCCGGTGCCAGCTCTGTCGTGGCTACGGTGCGGAGTCGGGCGGCCGTGGCAGGTTCGTGGATTTTCAAGATTTCATGCCACCAAGCGTCCAAGGGGCCCACATCGGCGCGTCCATCCAGTACCGCATCAACCACCCCTCGTGCCGTGACGAGCGGACCGACGGTCTCTTCATAGAGGCGCTCCCGCCCCGCCTTCCTATAACGGAGGAGATGATGACGGGGCGCGTTGCAGCCGGAGTGGGAGTGCCCGACCGTCCATGCCAGGCGATGGCCGAAGGTCTCCTCCAGCGTCGTGAACCCCGCATCCGCCCTGACTACGAAATCCGTGGCGTAGGCCGGAGCGCCGAAGCGCGTGGGGACGGGGGTGGCCAGCAGCACGGGCCGCGTCCCGGCCGAGGCGAAGGGAAAGCCGCACATGAAGGCGCATCCCAGGTCCAGGCGCGACCAGAGATCCTCCAGTGGCAGCGGGGCCGGATAGTCCAGCACCGACATCGGCACGCCCGCGCGCTCGGATACCTCCCGCAGCAGGTGCGCCCAGGCAGCCGCGGCGCTTGGCGTAACCGCGTACATGCGGGCATTGGCGATCAACACGGCCGCGCCTCCCTCAGGAGAAGCGCAGCCGTTGGCCGATGCCGGTGCGACGCCCCTTCTCCAGCATGGCATGACCCAGCGCGACGTCCGACAGGGACAGGCCACGGTGCCAAAAGAGAATGGTCTCGTCGTCCCTCTCGCGGCCGGGCTTCAGCCCGGCCACCACCTGGCCTAGCTCGGCGTGAAAGTTCGCCTCCGAGAGACGGCCGCTGTCCACGTGGGCGCGCAGCGCGCCGAACTTGCCCGACCGGGCCTGTCCCCAGTCATCCATCAAGATCTTGTCCATGATGTCGGTGAGGGAGAGCTCCACCGCGCTGACCGTGCCGTAGGGCATGACCAACGCCCCCTTCTTGATCCATTCCGTGCGGAGCATCGGCGCGGGATCGGTCAGGCGGGAGGCTTCCACCACGATGTCGGCGTCCCGGACGGTGGACTCCCAGTCCGTCGTAACGGTGACCTTCTTGCCGAGGTCGCGCTCCAGTCGCGCCCCGAAGGCCTCGCGACTTTCCGGCCGGCGGGAGTGGATGCGGATCTCATCGAAGTCGAAGAGGTGGTCGAGCAGGCGCACGTTCCAGTAGGCCGTTCCCCGGGCCCCGATATGGCCGAGCACCTTCGAGCCCTTGCGCGCCAGGTACTTCGCGCCGAGCGCGGTGACGGCCCCGGTCCGCATGTCGGTGATGCCGGAGGCGTCGAGGATGGCCTGCGGGACGCCGTTGCGCGGATCCATCAGCAGCAGCGTTGCCAACTCGGACGGCAGGCCTTCCTTGTAGTTGTCCACGAAGTCGCCGACCACCTTGACGCCCGAGAGACCGATCGCGCCTCCCACCGTGCCGCGGAGCACGTTGAAGTGCCCATTGGAGACGCCGGGCATGTGGTGCATGCGCGGATCGATCACGGTGTCGCCGCGGCCCTGCGCCTCCAGGCTCTTCTCGATGGCCTCCAGGATCTCTCCGTCCGTCATGGCCAGCGCCGCGATGTCCGGGCCATTGAGGAAATCGATGTAGACGGGCGGATGGTGCGAGGTCATGGGAGGGTTCAATCCAGGCGGATGTTGGCGTTCTGCACGATGCGGCCGAGGCGCTCCCGCTCCCGGCCGGCCATCGCGCCGAGCGCGTCGGGGCCGTTCGTCTCCACCGTCAGGCCGAAACCTTCGAGCTGGCGACGCGGCTCGGGCTGATCCTGCACGAAGGCGATGTCGGCGGCGAGGCGGGCACGGAGCGCGCTCGGTGTGGCGCCGGGAGCGTAGACCGCGAACCAGGGCACCGCCGTCACGCCGGGCAGGCCGATCTCGGTCATGGTCGGCACGTCCGGGAGGGCAGGCGACCGATCCGGCGTGGTCACGGCCAGGGGGCGGAGCCTGCCATCGCGGATGAAGGGCAGGGTGCCCGGCATGTTCTCGAACATCACGTCGATCCGGCCGGCGACGAGGTCGGTAAGCGCAGGGGCTGAGCCACGATAGGCGACGTGCTCCGCGGGGAGCCCCGTTTCCTGCGCGAAGAGGGCACCGGTGAC
>NZ_JBNBZS010000224.1:0-2580 GCF_049629625.1 Roseomonas chloroacetimidivorans
CGGCAATCCACCCCGGGCAACCCTCAACAGGGTGCCCACGATCCCGTGGAATCAGTGCCCATCATCCCGTGGAATCGCTGCCCACGATGCCGTGGAATCACTGCCCACCATCGCGTGGAATTCGCACGTGACCGCCACACCGTCGCCGGCGCTAAGGACGACAGGCGTGACGCCAGGGTCCTGGCCGATGCCCTCAGGACGGACCCGCACTGCTTCCGGCCACTCGAAGTTTCCGCGCCCCTCCTCGTCGAACTCCGCGAGTGGTCCCGGGCCGCCGAGGAGCTGCAGCAGGAACGCACACGGTTGTCTAACCGCATCCGGCAGCAGCTCTGGCGATACTACCCGCAGGTCCTGGAGCTTGGCGACGACATCGCAGCTGATTGGCTCCTCGATCTCTGGGACCTCGCGCCCACACCGGCCGATGCGAAGCTTCTGCGCCCAGTACGAGTTAGCCGGGTGCTGACCAGACATCGCATCCGGCGCATCGGCCCCACTGAGGCGCTCGATATCCTCCGCAGGACGGCGGTGATCGTCGCCCCAGGCCCGACCGAGGCAGCGGTCGCCCGCATTCGCCTCCTCGCGGCGCGCGTTCGCCTCGTGAACACCCAGCTGCGCGAGGCACAGGGCAGGCTGGACGCCCTTTGTGACCAAGCGGCGGGCAGCGAGGCATCGCAGGACGCTCCCACCGATGCGGCAATCCTGCGCTCCCTGCCGGGGGTGGGCAGGATGAGGTGGTCCCCGGGTTTCGGACAGTTGGATAAGCTCGGTTCGCCCTGAGAAGGACGGACCCGATGACGGGGAAGCGGACGCGGTATTCAGCGGAGTTCAAGGCGAAGGTGGCACTGGAGGCGCTGCGTGGGGAGCTGACGACGGTGCAGCTGGCGGCCAAGCACGGCATCCATCACACGATGGTTGGCGAGTGGAAGCGCCAAGCCGTGGAGGGGATGGCAGGGGTGTTTTCCGGCCAGACGGCGGCGCAGGAGACGGCAAAGTCGACGGAGGCGGAGGTCGAGAAGCTGCACGCCAAGATCGGGCAGCTGCTGGTGGAACGGGATTTTTTGGCGAAAGCCTCCGGTCGATGAGCCTGGAGCGGAGGCGGCAGATGATCGAGCCGGAGCACCCGCAGTTGTCGGTGGTGCGGCAGTGCCAACTGGTCTCGATCAGCCGATCGGGGTTCTATCACGCGCCTGCGGGCGAGACGGCACTGAACCTGGAACTGATGCGGCTGATCGACGCACAGTTCCTGGAGACGCCCTGGTACGGGTCTCGGCAGATGGCGCGACATCTGCGGCGTGAGGGCTACACAGTCGGCCGCAAGCGGATCCGGCGGCTGATGACCAAGATAGGTTTGGCACCGATCTACCAACGGCCGCGGACTACGGTGCCGAACCCTGAGCACCGGGTCTTTCCCTACCTGCTGCGCGATCTGACAATTGACCGCCCTAACCAGGTCTGGTGCACCGACATCACCTATCTGCCCATGCGCCGTGGCTTCCTCTACCTCGTCGCCATCATGGATTGGGCGACGCGCAAGGTGCTGGCCTGGCGGGTGTCCAACACCATGGATGTGGAATTCTGCATCGAGGCTTTGGAAGAAGCCCTGACGCGCTTCGGGCGGCCGGAGATCTTCAACAGTGACCAAGGCAGCCAGTTCACCTCGCCGCGCTTCACCGAAGTGCTGCAACGGGCCGGGGTGCGCATCTCGATGGACGGCCGCGGCCGGTGGATGGATAATGTCTTCATCGAGCGGCTGTGGCGCAGCCTGAAATACGAGTGCGTCTACCTGCACGCCTTCGAAACCGGCTCCGAGCTGCGGGCCGGGCTTTCGAAGTGGATTTGCTACTACAATGCCGGACGCCCACATAGCGCGCTGGCGGGGCGGACCCCCGACGAGGCCTATGGGGCAAATGCGGTGGAGAGATTGGCGGCCTGACGGAAACCAGAACCGAGCTTATCCAGGCCGTCAAACTGTCCGACGGATGGGGACCACCTCAGGATCGTCCTCGCCGTGCTGCTCAGCGAGGCGGCTGAGCCCCTGGCGCGCCGCGATAACGACGCCCTGCGCAACCTTTGCGGCGTGGCGCCCGTGACCCGGCGCAGTGGCAAGCGCCTCGTCGTATCAATGCGCCGCGCGGCCCATGTCCGCCTCCGCCTTGCCCTGTATCACTGGTCCAGGGTCGCCATCCAACGCGATCCAGCCAGCCGCGCCCGCTATGCCGCTCTGCGCGAGCGTGGGCATTCCCACCCTCGCGCCTTGCGGAGCGTCGCCGACCGGCTCCTATCGGTCGCCTGTGCCATGCTCAGAACCGGATCTCTCTTCCGCTCCGACCCACAGCAAATAGCCGCCGCTATTGTGTAAGCGGCGGCAGTTGAACCAAGCCTCGGTCACTTGCCAACGGGTGGGAAGTCCCATCAGAACCCTCCATCGCAGGCTCCCAGCCACCCTTCAGCCCGTTATACCAACCGCCTTGATCGCTGACTCGCATGTGATCCCGCCAGCGCAGTAGGTGTGATTCGCTCCTTCCGGTGATTGGTTCGGGAGGCTGGAATGGCGCTGGCGATCACGCGGCAGGACCTGTC
>NZ_JBNBZS010000225.1:0-2535 GCF_049629625.1 Roseomonas chloroacetimidivorans
TCATGGTGTTCAAGCTCGTCATGGCCGCGGCCAAGACCTGGCGCAGGCTGAAGGGCGAGAACCAGTTGCCCAAGCTCATCCAGGGCGTCACATTCAAGAACGGCGTCGAGGTCACCAACACGCCAGCGCAGAACGCCGCCTGATCACCGCGTCACCCAAATTCCCGCATAGCTCTTGCGATGCCGGCACTGGTCTTCGGGCTGGGCCGCTGGGCCGGGCTGCCGCCGATGGAACTGGGTGTGGCGGTGACGATTGCGGCCATGCCGACCGGGGCAAACGCCTTCCTTCTGTCGCGGCGCTATGCGGTGGGGATGGAACGCTCCGGAGCGGCGGTGCTGCTGGGCACCATCATCTCGGTCGTGTCTCTGAGCCTGATTCTGGGATCCCTGACGCGCTGAGGCAGGATTCAACTCAGCCCTAATCGCTCCGGTCATGGCGGCCGTGGAGTGAGGGCGCGCTTGGTCCCGGACGGAAGATCTGGCCCGTCAATCAGCTGACCGGCTGCGGGCGAGATGCATCACAGCGCCGTTGGGCGCGGCCGGGGACCATGCCCCGGCCGTTCGCGGTTCAGTGCAGGTGGAGCATACCCTCGGCATAGGTGAATTCAGCCGGGCGCCAAAGGGCGGCGGAGGCGACCCGCACCGAATGGAGCTGCCCTTCGATATCCTTGCGCCAGAATTCAAGAAAGCCGTGCAGTTCCGGGAAGGTCGGGGCCCGATCGACCTTCTGCCAAATGAAGGACTGCAGCACGGCCGGGTGGTCCGGCATCCGGTAAAGGATCTCGGCCGTGGTAAGGTGCCATTCGGGGATGCGGACGACGTGCTCAATGCCCCGTAAATGCATGTCCTTTCCTCCTCAGCAGGGCGGCGAGGGCGCCGCCCGGGCAGATGGTGCCACGCAATATGAAGCGCGGAACACAATAAATGTTTCATATCAATGCGTTGGCACTCTTTGCCTGGGAGTGCTGCCGGACTTGACGGGCGAGGGGGCTATCCCCTAGATCGTTGGCACTCACCGGGGGCAAGTGCTAACGGCGGCTCGTAAGGGGCGGCTCAGGGCACAAGGCTACCGGCCGGGTTCATCCCAAGAGAGGCTCAGGAGAGGACCGCATGACGAAGTTCCGTCCCCTGCACGACCGCGTTCTCGTCCGTCGCGTGACGGCCGAAGAGAAGAGCGCTGGCGGCATCATCATCCCCGACACCGCCAAGGAAAAGCCCCAGGAGGGTGAGGTTGTGGCCGTTGGCGCCGGCGCCCGCAACGAGCAGGGCCAGATTGTCGCCCTGGACGTGAAGGCCGGCGATCGCATCCTGTTCGGCAAGTGGTCGGGCACCGAGGTGAAGCTCGATGGCGAGGAGCTCCTGATCATGAAGGAGTCCGACATCATGGGCATCGTCGAGCAGACCGCCTCGGCCGCCAAGGCCGCCTGAGCAAGAACGAGAAACAGGAGAACACATAGATGGCTGCTAAGGACGTTAAGTTCGGCGCCAATGCCCGCGAGCGCATGCTGCGTGGCGTGGACATCCTGGCCGATGCCGTGAAGGTCACGCTGGGCCCGAAGGGCCGCAACGTCGTGCTCGACAAGAGCTTCGGCGCGCCTCGGATCACCAAGGACGGCGTGACCGTCGCCAAGGAGATCGAGCTGGCCGACAAGTTCGAGAACATGGGCGCCCAGATGGTGCGCGAAGTGGCCTCGAAGCAGAACGACCTGGCCGGTGACGGCACCACCACCGCGACCGTGCTGGCCCAGGCCATCATCCGCGAGGGTGCGAAGGCGGTTGCCGCCGGCCTGAACCCGATGGATCTGAAGCGCGGCGTCGACAAGGCCGTGGCCGTGATCGTCGAGGATCTGAAGGCCAAGACCAAGAAGATCACCACCTCCGCCGAGGTCGCTCAGGTCGGCTCTCTGTCCGCCAATGGCGAGACCGAGATCGGCGAGATGATCGCCCAGGCCATGGAGAAGGTCGGCAACGAGGGCGTTATCACGGTCGAGGAAGCCAAGAGCATCCAGACCGAGCTCGACGTCGTCGAGGGCATGCAGTTCGACCGCGGCTATGTCTCCCCGTATTTCATCACGAATGCGGAGAAGATGATCGCCGAGCTCGAGAACCCCTACGTCCTGATCCACGAGAAGAAGCTCTCCCAGCTGCAGCCGATGCTGCCGCTGCTGGAAGCCGTCGTGCAGTCCGGCCGTCCGCTCGTGATCGTGGCCGAGGACGTCGAGGGCGAGGCCCTGGCCACGCTCGTCGTTAACAAGCTGCGTGGCGGCCTGAAGATCGCGGCCGTGAAGGCCCCGGGCTTCGGCGACCGGCGCAAGGCGATGCTCGAGGACATCGCCATCCTGACGGGTGGTGAGGTGATCTCCGAGGATCTCGGCATCAAGCTCGAGAGCGTGACGCTGAACCAGCTCGGCCGGGCCAAGATGATCCGGATCGAGAAGGAAAACACCACGATCGTCGACGGTGCCGGCGAGAAGGAGGCCATCCAGGGCCGCGTGGAGCAGATCAAGGCGCAGATCGAGGAGACCACCTCGGACTA
>NZ_JBNBZS010000226.1:0-2517 GCF_049629625.1 Roseomonas chloroacetimidivorans
GGTAAGCGTCAGCCGATCCCCGCAGGTGGCGCGGCGGGCGTGAAGTTCCACGGCAGGAGTTCGTCGAGGCGGTCGATGGTGTGGCCACGGGCGAGGCGGTCGAGCACGGCGGCGATGTAGGCTTCCGGGTCCAGGCCGTTCAGCTTGGCGGTCTCGGCGACGGTGTAGATGATGGCGGCCCGATTGCCGCCTGCGTCCGACCCAAGGAACAGAAAATTCTTCCTCGTCAAAGCGATGCCGCGCAGCAGCCGCTCGGCGAGGTTATTGTCGATCGAGAGCCTGCCATCCTCGAGATATCGGGCGAGCGCCTCCCAACGGTTCAGCGCGTATTGCATCGCCTTGCCCAGCGTCGACTTGCTGGACAACCGGCGCCGCTGCGTCAGCATCCAGTCATGCAGGTCGTCGACCAGCGGCTTGCTGCGGGCCTGGCGCTCGGCGCGGCGCTGATCGACGGGTTTGCCGTTGATCTCGGCCTCGATGGCATAGAGGGCGGCGATGCGCTGCAACGCCTCCTCCGCAATCGGCGACTTCGTCGCTTCGAACACCTCGAACAGCTTGCGCCTGGCATGCGCCCAGCAGGCGACGTGGATGACCTGCGGCGGCTGGTTGCCACGCGGCCGCGCGAGCGCGTCGTAGCCGGTGTAGCCATCGGCATGCAGCCAGCCCTCGAAGTCCTGGAGGTGTCCGCGTGGCCGCTCGCCCTTGCGGTCGGGCGAGTAGCGATAGAACGCCGCGGGCGGCCCATGACCCTTCCAGGGCCTCGGGTCGATGGCATAGACCCAGAACCGCCCCTCGCGCGTCCGACCGCGCCCTGGCGCCAGCACGGCGATCGGCGTGTCGTCAGTCCAGATGATGCCGTGGCGCAGGGCATAGGCGCCGATCGCCTCGGCCAGGCGGCTCAGCCACCAGGCGCCGCGGCCGACCCAGTCGGCCAGGGTCTGCCGCTCGATCTCCACGCCCTCGCGCGCCAGGATGGCCGAGAGGCGATACAGAGGCAGGCCATCGAGATACTTCGAGACCAGCACATGCGCGAGCAGGCCGGGACCCGGCCGCCCCTTCTCGATCGGCAGGTCTGGGGCGGGCGCCTGCAGGACGGCCTCGCAATCCCGGCAGGCATAGCGAGGCCGGACGTGGCGGATGACCTTCAGCCGGGCCGGGATCTTCTCCAACACTTCGGTGACGTCCTCGCCCAGCTTCGTCAGGCGCTTCGGGTCGGTGCAGCCACAGCGGCAGGCGAATACCGGCTCATGCAGAACCGTCTCGCGCGGCAGGTGCTCCGGCAGCGGCTTGCGGAGCGCGGGGCGCCGCTGGTTGCCAGGCTGGCCCTTCGTCCTGGCCTTGGCCTCCGCCCTGGCGGCGGCCTGCGCCTGGTCCTCCTCGGCATCGCCGATCAGCATCTCGAGTTGGCCGATCTCGATGGCCAGCTTCTCCGACGACTTGCCGTAGCGGTCCCGCCGCAGCGTGGCGAGTTGGACCTTTAGCTTCTCGATCTCGAAGGTCGCATTGCGCAACTCGGCATCGCGCTCGGCCAGCACCGCGTCGCGTTCCGCCAGCAGCGCGCGGAGCGCTGCGATCTCGGCGTCAGGCGTGTCGAACGACGCGGCGTGCACATCATGATTCTACGCAACGCGATGGCCGCTGCAATGGCGGATTGGCTACACCGTGGCCTGCGGCCGCGCAGTCCAGGCGGGCATGCGCCAGTCGATCCCCTCGAACAGCATCGAGAGCTGCGCCGCGGTCAGCGAGACGACGCCAGCCTGCGTCTGCGGCCAGACGAACCTGCCCTTCTCCAGCCTCTTGGCGATGAGGATCAGGCCCTGTCCGTCCCAGACCAGAATCTTGAGCAGGTCGCCGCGGCGGCCGCGAAAGCAGAACATCGCGCCGCCGTAGGGATCCTGCGCCAGCACCGTCTGCACCTGCGCGGCCAGACCGTCAAAGCCCTTGCGCATATCCGTCGTGCCGCAGGCAAGGAACACTCGCGTACCCGGCGGCGGGCCCAGCATCAGCGCCCACCCATCCCGGCCAGCACGACGCGCAGCGTCGCGGCGTCGGCGCATCCGGTGATGCGAATGCTGGCGCCGGAGGGCAGCGTGATCTCGATCATGCCAGACGGCACGCAGCTGTCAGGCGACATGACCGGGCCGGGCGGCGGGAGCTGCGGCGCCTCCGGGACCACCTCCACCGGCACAAAGCCCGCCATCGCCGTGGCCAGCATCTGCTTGCGCCAGGTGTAGAGCTGGCCGGTGCTGACGCCGTGCCGGTCCGCCACCGCCTGGACGATCACGCCGGGCTCCAGCGTCTCCCGGACAATCCGCAGCCGCTCCTCCGTCGACCAGTTCCGGCGCCGGACCTCCCGCACACGAACCTCGACGCCGCGGCCCGCGCGGGCACCGGAGCCGCTCATACTACCGTCGTAAGAGGGGTTAGCGAGTGATGCCGTCGTCGTGCTGTCCGTCATGACAGCCACTTCGGCGAACCACCACCATCAACTCAAGGCCGGGATCGGCTGACGCATAC
>NZ_JBNBZS010000227.1:0-2515 GCF_049629625.1 Roseomonas chloroacetimidivorans
TCTGCCCGTGAACTGCCGCGTAGACCGGCTCGCCCCGGGGGGTCAGGATGTAGACCTGCTCATGGCCGAACATCCGGAACAGCCAGGGGCCGATATTCTCCTCCAGCGGGTCCAGATCCAGGACCGGTGCTCGCAGTCGCGTGATCAGGGGATCCCAAAGCGCAGCGCCCTGCTGCTGATCGGTGAGATCCTGGACACTTGCCGCGACGGCTCGGTTCGTGACCCGTGCCTGTCTTTCTGTCGAGACCGTGTCGCTGGTCCTGGTGGCCCAGTGGAGGCCAAACCCGCCGAGGGCCACGGTGACCAGGAAGACCGCAGCCAGTGGAAGGACGACATGCCTGCGGAAATCACGGCGGAAGCTCTCCAGATCTCCGAGGTCCTGGATCATGGCGCCGCGCAACTCCCGTATGGCCGACAAAGGACGTTAACGAAAAGAGACCCATGGCCGGTGCATGCGGGAGGTGCAACCGGCGATTGCAGCTTCTGGAGCGGGTGCAGTTTCGCAAAGGCGCCCAAGACGGGATGCAGACCTGGCGGCCTCGCCAAAGCGCACGGTTCGAGCGTCCCAGGAGGCACCCTCCGGCCACTCCGGCCTGGACGACACAGGGATGATTTGTCCCAGGGTCTTCCGGCACCATTGCGCTGCCCTTCAAGGCCGACGCGGTCGGGAGGCTGGTTCCCGGCTGCGGGGCCTGGCGGCGGCGCTCGGCCGGAAGTCCGCCCCTGGGGCGGTCAATGCCGGCGCCTGCCCAGCATGGCCCGTGCCGATGTCAAGGCCAACTCAGACTATCCATCATATCAGATCCGGACTTTTACACATTGTCACCTTGTCGCTTTAATCTCGCCACGCTGGGGATGAATTTCCGACGCAGTCTCTTCCAGACCACCGTTTCGCGCGGCCTGGACGCGGTCTGGACCCAGGATGGCCACCTCGGGTGGTGCCAGGAGGCTCGCGTGGCCGAAAATGAGAACGGACGGAGCACCTGTGGTGCTCGCGGCGCCGTGGAGGCCGGACCGGCCACCGCGCGGCTATTCGGATCAGAATGATGGACCAGAATGGTACAGCAGACGAGATGGGCTACGCCTTCCTGAGCGGCGGCGGTGAACTCGCGAGGCTGATCGCGGCATTCGACTGGGCCTCCACGCCGCTGGGGCCCATCACCGACTGGCCGCAGAGCCGCAAGACCGCGGTCTCGCTGATCCTCCGCTCACCCGTTCCAATCGCCACGCTGTGGGGCAAGGACGGGATCATGATCTACAATGATGCCTATTCTGGCTTCGCGGGTAGCAGACATCCCCAACTCCTCGGCTCGAAGGTCCGCGAGGGCTGGCCCGAGGTCGCGGATTTCAATGACAACGCGATGAGGATGGTCCTGGCAGGCGGAACGCTCTCCTACCGGGACCAGAAGCTGCTGCTGAAGCGGAAAAGGCAGCCGGAGCAGGTCTGGTTGGACCTGGACTACTCGCCCATCCTTGGCGAGAGCGGCCGGCCGGACGGTGTGATCACCATCGTCGGCGAAACAACGGCAAAGGTGGAGGCCGAGCAACGCCTGAGGGTTGCGGCGGAGGAGCTGGCCAGGCTGAACGCCGAGTTGGAGCAGCGGGTCGCGGAGCGCACGGCCGAACGCAATCGGATTTGGCGTTACTCGCGCGACCTGCTCGCCGTCGTGGGGTCGGACGGGATCTTTCGTGCCGTGAACCCGGCCTGGACCACCGTGCTCGGCTACGAGCCGTCGGAGGTCATCGGGCGCAGCTTTCTCGATTTCGTCTGGCCCGAGGATGCCGAGCTGAGCCAGAGCGGCCACCACGAAGCCGCCTTGAACAGGAACCAGACGAGCTTCGAGAACCGCTACCGCCACCAGGACGGCACGTCGCGCTGGATCTCCTGGAACACCTTCGCCGAAGGCGACCTCGTCTTCGCCTATGGGCGGGATATCACGGCGGAGAAGGAGCAGGCCGAGGTGTTGCGCCAGACCGAGGAGGCGCTGCGTCAGGCACATAAGATGGAGGCGGTGGGCCAGCTCACGGGCGGCATCGCGCACGACTTCAACAACCTGCTTACTGGCATCATCGGCAGCCTGGAGCTGCTCCAGGCACGCCTGGACCAGGGGCGGATCAGCGATCTCAGTCGCTACATCGTCGCGGCCCGCGGCGCGGCGGATCGGGCCGCGGCTCTCACGCACCGGCTGCTGGCCTTTTCGCGCCGGCAGGCGCTCGACCCAAACCCCACCGACATCAACCGGCTGGTCGCCGGCATGGAGGAGTTGGTCCGCCGCACGATGGGCCCCGCCGTGGAGGCGGAGGTGGTCGCGGCCGGTGACCTGTGGACCACGCTGGTCGACCCGAACCAGCTCGAGAGCGCGCTGCTGAACCTGTGCATCAATGCCCGCGATGCCATGCCCGAGGGTGGCAAGCTCACCATCGAGACAGCCAACCGCGGGCTCGATGCCCGCGCCGCGCGCATGCATGACCTGCCGCCGGGCGAGTATGTCTCCCTGTGCGTCAGCGATACCGG
>NZ_JBNBZS010000228.1:0-2474 GCF_049629625.1 Roseomonas chloroacetimidivorans
CCTGTGTCCGCTGCGACCCGCTCTGCGGGGGTGCCGGGACGGAAGTCGAGATCAACCCGGAGCTGGCCGGTGACGAAGCTCTGGGAATTGAGCTGCGCCCGCAGCCCAGCCTCGACCAGATGCTCGATATCCGCATCGCTCTGCTGGGCATCCTTCCCCTCGCGGTTCACCTGGTCTGGCAAGAGCTCGAGGGTGACGGGAATCCGCGCCTGCCCCGAGGCGGAGAGATGGAGCGCGATGCGCTGGACCGAACCGACACGAACGCCGCGGAGGGTGACCGGGGCGCCAACATCGAGGCCCGCGACTGAACCCTCGAAAAAGACGACCGCGCGTTTGGTCTGCTCAAACAGACGCGAGCCTCCGAAGAGCAGAATTGCGGCGACGGCGAGCGCCAGCCCGCCGAGGATGAAGCCGCCAACGACGGCAGGTCTAGTGGCGGCCATGGGCGTCCTTCCTCGTCCCGGCGTGCTCAGGCCTCTCGCGCTCCATGAACGCGCGCACGGTCGGGTGTTCGCAATGGTCGCGCAGGGCCTTTGGCGAGCCGTGGGCGATGGCGGTGCGCGTTTCGGCATCCAGGAAGATGCCGTCGTCACAAATAGCAAAGAGGCTCGGCAATTCGTGGCTGACCATGACGATCGTGGCGCCAAGGCCGTCTCTGAGTTCCAGGATCAGGTCATCCAGCCTCTTTGATGTGATAGGATCCAGCCCCGCCGATGGCTCATCGAAGAACAGGACATCCGGATCGAGAGAGAGCGCGCGGGCGAGGCCCGCGCGCTTACGCATACCCCCGGAGAGTTCCGATGGCATTTTGCCGCCGGCGGCTCCGAGGCCGACCAGCGAGAGCTTCAAACGCACCAGTGCGTCGATCGAAGCGGGGTCGAGCGGCGTGAACATCTGCAGGGGCAGCGCCACATTCTCGGCCACGGTCATCGAGCTCCAGAGCGCTCCACTCTGGAACAGGACGCCGAAGCGGCGGCCGATCTCAGTCCGGCGCGCCTCTGTGGCGGCCCAATAGTCTTCGCCATCCACCAGGACGGTCCCGGCGGTGGGGCGTAACAGGCCAATCATCGCCTTCAGGACCGTGCTCTTGCCGCAGCCGCTTCCGCCCATCACCGCGAAGACCGAGCCGCGACGGACCGAGAAGGCCAGGTCACGCTGGATGGTTCGCTCCCCGAAGGCCAGCGTCAGACCCTGGGCATGCAGCCGATCGTTCCCAGCTTGCTCTCGGGCCATGGCGTCAGATTCCCAGCGCATCGGCGCAAACGGCGAAGATGGCGTCGAGCGCGATCACGCCGATGATCCCGGCCACCACCGCACTCGTCGCGGCACGGCCCACATCGGCGGCACTGCGCCCGGCCTTCAGCCCAATATGGCAGCCAGCGAGCGCAACCAGCGCGCCGAAGGCGACGCTCTTCGTCAGGCCAAAGACGAACTGCGTGCCGGAGATGGCCTGCCGCGTCTCCTGGAAATAGGCAGTGGCCGTGAGGTCGAGCGTCGCCATACCGACCGCGAGGCCGCCGAGCAGGCCAACCGCGCTGGCATAAAGGTAGAGCAGCGGCATCATTGCGACCAGCGCGATGATTCGCGGCAGCACGAGGTAGTCAAAGACGGGAATGCCGAGCGCCTTCAGCGCATCGATCTCCTCGTTGCCCTGCATGGTGGCAATCTGCGCGGCATAGGCGCCGCCGGTGCGCCCGGCCATGACGATCGCCGTCATCACCGCCGCCATCTCGCGTACCATCGCGATGCCGACCAGGTCCGCGACAAAGATCTCTGCACCGAAGCGGCGCAGCTGGACAGCGCCAACAAAGGCCAGGATTCCCCCCACGAGGCTGTTGACGATCGCGACGATGCCGAGCGCACCCGCTCCGGCCTCGCGCATCAGCTCCAGCACATCCACCCCGCGGGTCCGGACGCGACCGCGGAGCGCGGCGAAGCTGCGCAGCACCGTCTCCCCGACCAGCGCGGAGACCGCGACACCATCAGCCCAACGGGCGATGGCCTTGCGGCCCACCCGCGTGAAGAGTGAAGCCACGGGCGGCGCGACGACTGGCGGCGCGGGGCCGGTCTCCGCTGCCAGGGTGAGAAGCCGACGCGTCGCCTCGGGGAGGCCTGTCCCGTCCAGTTCAATTCGCTGCCCCGCGCCAGTGACCGAAGCCGCCGCCGCCTCCTGCAGCGCCTGGAGGAAGACGACGAGGGCGCTGTCCCAGCGGCCCAGACCACTGCTTTCGAAGCGCAGCCGTGTGGCGCCCTCGGTCTCGGTCAGCACCTGACGCACGGCGGCAGAATCACGCAAACCGGTCTCGTGGGCGATCCAGTCACCGGTCAGCCGCAGCTCGGCCTCGGTTCCCTGCCGATGGACCTGCCAACCAGGAGAGGCCTGCTGCGCGGTCAACGGGTGCGGCGCTCGTCGCTGGAGGCGGCGCCCACTGAGGCCAGGAAAGCACGCACCGCCTCTCCCCCCGTCTCGGCAA
>NZ_JBNBZS010000229.1:0-2462 GCF_049629625.1 Roseomonas chloroacetimidivorans
ACCTCCCGCACCTTGCAGCTCGTCGAACGCGGGGTCTACGCCCAGGCGCGCGGCGACGATGCCAGGGGCGCTCTCCGCACCGCCGAAGCCCAGCTTCACGCGGCCGAAGCGCAGCGCGACCAGGCGGCGCGGCAGCTCGGTTCGGCCAGCGCCGACAATCCCCAGGTGGTCGCGGCCACGGCCCGGCTGCAGCGGGCGCGGACAGACCTTCTGAACACCACGGTCCTCGCAGCGACGGATGCCGTCGTGACCAACCTTTCCCTTGCCGTCGGCCAGTATGCGAGTGCCGGCCAACCCGCCCTGACGCTGATCGACACGCGCGGCGGCTGGATCGTGGCGGATTTCCGCGAGAACCAGCTGCGGAACCTCGACCCGGGAGATCCCGTGGAGATCGCCTTCGACGTGGCGCCGGGGCGGATCTTCCGCGGACGGGTGTCCAGCCTCGCCTGGGGCATCGATGCCGGGCGGCGCAGCGCCGGCGGCCTGGCCCAGCCGGATGCGAGCACTCGCTGGTTCGAGCCGGCGCGTCGCATCCCCGTGCGCATCGAGCTTGATCCGGGTGGGGACTGGCCGGCGAAGGTGCATGTCGGCGCCAAGATTTCGGTGGCGGTGAATGCCGCCGGCGAGGAGGCCGGGATTCTCTGGCCCATCGCGCAGGGGCTGATGCGGGCCAGCTCGGCCCTGTCCTACCTGTACTGAACCGCCATGGCCGCCCTGCCCCGCCCATCGCGCCGCGACGATCCCTATTTCAGCATCCGCTGTGCGATGGGGATCACGCTCAGCCTCGCGCTGATCGAGCCGCTGGCGGTCAATCCCGGCATGATCCTGCCCGCCATGCTGGTCAGCCTGTTCTGCGGCCAGCGCGGGCCCTACAGCCCCGTCAGGAGCATCGTCACCGGGCTGATGCTCATGACCCTGATCTGGCTGATCTTCGGGCTCTGCGTGCTGACCCAGGGCCTGCCTGCAGTGCAGTTCATCAGCCTGATGGCGGTCTGTTACGGGGCCTTGTACCTGCTATTGCGCACCGGCAACCAGCTCGGCGTCATGCTGCTGATGTTCACCAGCATGATCGGCGTGCTGTTCGGGACGTCGCGGGCCGCCGCTGAGGCGATGCGGGATGCCTTCACGGTCACGGCGATCGTATCCGCCATACTGATCCCCCTCCTCAACATCCTGCTGCCCCCGCGCGCCGATGCGGCCGTGCCTCCACCTCCACCTCCGCCGGAGATCGAGCGACCCGGTATCCACGCACTGCTGCGGCTGTCGGTGCTGGCGCCGGTGGTGCTGACCTTCCTGGCCGGGGTGGCGCCCTCCTCCGGCCTGATCTTCCTTATCATCGCGGCGCTGGTGCTTGCCTATCCGACGCGGCAGGCGCAGCGGACCGAGGGACGGGAGCGCATCCTGTCCACCCTGCAGGGCGGCGGGGCGGCGATCGTGATCCTGATGCTTTTCACCTTGCAGGCGCAGTTCCCGATCCTGCTGCTGCTCGTCTTCTTGGCCGTGCTGTGGTTCACTGAGCGGATGATGGCCGGACCGGGCACCGCCAACACCTACCAGCTCGCCCTCTCCGCGCTGGCCGTGATCGTCGCGGGCGCAACAGTGAACACCCACCCTCTAGAGACGGCCATGACTCGTCTGCTGCTCACGCTGGGCGGGGCCGCTTTCGGACTGGCGGCGCTGTCGTTGCTGGAATGGGCGGCTGAGCCATTCCTACGCTCGCCGAGAGCTCGGATGGGCTTTACCACCTAGCCGCCCGGGAGCTAACCAGAAGCAGGGATGGAACCCAACCCGGCACTGGCGCGCCCTGTGCCTCGGCCTCGCGCAGCCATCGCGGTGTCTCGCCTGCGCATTGTACTTGCCCGGCTCCGGCAGGTTCTCCTCCCGCCCGCCGATCACGTCCCTGAACTTCGACAGCTATACCCAGTCCACCCGCGCCGGCAGGTTCGCCTTCCAGAGCTGGAAGAAGAAGACGAAGAAGCTGACGAAGAGGACGGCGCCGAGCTAGGGATGGAAGGCGCGCGTGTTCTGCCCGCCGCCGAAAAGCCCGGTCAGGAAGTAGAGCGAGGGCGTGAACAGCGCGAGGCCCGAAATCCCCAACAGGATCAGGCTGAGCGCCGTGATCCAGTGATTCGCCCGGGCCGCCGGCCCGTAGCGATTCACCGTGACAGGCTTGCCCGGGTGAATGGCATCCCCGGGTTGGATACGCTCCACCATCAGGCAGGCTCCTGCGTGGCAGGCTTGGGTGGCGGCACCGGCTTGCCCTCCACGAGCTTCTCCGCGTTCTCCTCATCCTCATGCGAGACACGGTTCGGCCTGGCGAAGACGCCGTGGATCAGGCTGCCGGCCGCCAGGAAGCCCATGGCGGCGAGGCCGACATACTTGGTCACGCCCTTCCAGGTCTGCACCAGCGGCGAGATCCGGGGCTGGTCCGGCAGGCCGGCATAGATATGCGGCTTGTCGTT
>NZ_JBNBZS010000230.1:0-2382 GCF_049629625.1 Roseomonas chloroacetimidivorans
GGCAGAGAGACACGGCAGCCCAACCGGAGCTCTACAGATGCGCATCCCAACCTCCGCCGAGTGACTTGTAGGCGGCCACCAGGTCGGTATCGAGGGCTGCGGCCGATTGCGCCAGCGCCAGTTCCGCCGCCAGGCGCGTCCGTTCCGCATCCAGCACTTCCAAGAAGTTCCCCAGGCCGGTTGCGAAGTGCCGGCGGGCCAGCCCTGCCGCCTCGCGCGCGGTTCGCACCTGGCGCTCCAGCGCCGCATGGCGCCCTTGATCTCCGTAGTACGCCGCAAGGGAGTTCTCGACCTCGTGCAGGGCATCCAGCACGGTGCGCCGATAGACGAGCGCCGCTTCGCGTTGCCGCGCCTCCTCCAGCCGCACCTGGCCCCGCAGCCGCCCCCCTTCGAAGATCGGGATCGTGAGGGCGGGCCCGATTGAGTAGAAGCGGCTGGCCCAGTTGAACAGGTTGACGGTGTTGCCCGACTGCAGGCCGAGGGAGCCGGTGAGGCTGATCGATGGGTAGAGTTGTGCCACCGCAACCCCGATCCGCGCCGTCTGGGCGTGGAGCGCCGCCTCGGCCTGGCGAATGTCAGGGCGGCGACGCGCCAGTTCCGAAGGCAGTCCGACCGGCACTTTTGGCGGAGCAGGCGGCACGGGCCGCGCCGCGTCCAACTCGCCTCGCAGTGCACCCGGCTCGCGCCCCACAATTCGGCTCAACCGGTTGATGGCGGCAGTGATCTGGGCGTCGAGCGGCGGAATTTGGGCCTGCGTGCCGGCGGCCAGCGCCTCAGCATTCGCGACATCCACATCGGCGGCCAGACCACTGGAGACGAGATTTCGCGTCAGCTGCACCGTCCGCCTCTGCAGATCGAGGCTATGCTGCGCCACCGCGCGCTGCGCCTGCATGCCACGAAGCTCGATGTAGGTGCGGGCGGCTTCCGCACGCAGGGAAAGCAGCACCCCGGCCCGGGCCTCTTCCGCCGTTTGCACCTCGGCCTCGCTCGCTTCCACGTTGCGCCGGGTGCGGCCCCAGAGGTCGAGTTCCCATGAGGCGTCAAAGCCGCCCTGGTAAATTGCGAAGCTCGGCTTTGGGCCGCTCGGCAACGGCGCGCCTGCTGCTGCATTGGGCTGAGCACCAGCGCTGGTGCTCGGCGATCCACCGGCGACCGCAGCGAAGGGGCTGTTCTGACTGATGCGCAGTCGGGTATCCGAGGCGGAAGCCGACACGGTGGGGTAAAAGCCTGCCGCGGCGATATCGCGCTGGTAGCGGGTCTCGACAAGGCGAGCCTCTGCCTCTTGCAGGTCGGGGTTCTCCGCCTCCACGCGCAAGACAAGAGCGGCGAGTTGCGGATCATGGAACTGCTGCCACCAGGCGGCGTCCACCGGCTCCTGGACCACCCGGCTGCCGGCACTCGCCTCCGCACTGAGCGCCGCCGGCGTCCAGCTTGGCGGCACTGGCGCCTCCGGGCGCTGGAAATCCGGGCCCACGGTGCAACCGGCCAGCCAGGCCGATAAGGACAGCATGACGACGCATCTGTTGCGCCGGGAGCTTTCAGTCCGCATTCGTCCCTGTTCTCACAGATCGTATCCTCCGGCCGAATGGCGGGGCGAAGAGAGGAGATGCCTTCTGCCCGTGGCGTT
This sequence comes from Roseomonas chloroacetimidivorans, assembly GCF_049629625.1. Taxonomy (NCBI): domain Bacteria; kingdom Pseudomonadati; phylum Pseudomonadota; class Alphaproteobacteria; order Acetobacterales; family Roseomonadaceae; genus Roseomonas; species Roseomonas chloroacetimidivorans. The sequence continues at coordinate 1,628 of NZ_JBNBZS010000230.1, forward strand.
CGCGCATGCGTCTCAATCAAGAGCGACGTGCTCGGCCTCGGAGCCGGTGCTCCTCGGTGGCCGTGACATCAGGAAGAGGAGCAGCAGCAAGGGCAGGGACAGCCACAGCAGCAGCTTGAAGTCGTTCACATAGGCGATGACCTGTGCCTGCCGGGTTACTTCGGCGTCCAGCGTGGCGAGCCCATTCCTGGTCGAGAGATTCCAGAACTGCTCCACTCCCGGCTGCTCGAAAGCGCGGTTCAGCGGCGTGACGTGCTGCACGATCTCGGAATGGTTGATCTGGACGTTCCGCGTCAACAAAGCTTGGCACGCCGAAATGCCGATGGCGCTGCCGACGTTTCGCAAGAGGCTCAGCATCGCCGTGCCGTCGGTGCGCAGGGCGGGATCGAGTGTCGCGAAGGCCACGACCTGCAACGGGATGAACACAAAGCCCAGCCCAAAGCCTTGCAAGACCGTGGCGAAGGCGAACCCCCAACGATCCACGTCCGGGGTCCAGCCCGTCATTTCCCAGAGCGTCCAGCACATCACGAGGATGCCGAAGGCCATCAGCGCGCGCGGATCCACCCGGCTGGTGAGCCGTCCGACAATGAGCATGGCCACCATAGTGCCGACCCCGCGCGGAGCCATGAGCAGGCCGGCGGTGAACACCGGATAGCCAGCCAGTGTCTGCAGGTAGGGTGCCAGCAGCGCCGAGGTCGCGAACAGCACCACGCCCACGACGAACATGACCAGCAGCGCGGCGACCATGTTCCTGT
>NZ_JBNBZS010000231.1:0-2363 GCF_049629625.1 Roseomonas chloroacetimidivorans
AAGGCCCTGGCCCAGGAAGGCGCGCGCTTCAGCGTCACGGTCAACGCCATCGCCCCCGGCTATGTGGACACCGAGATGGTCCGCGCCGTGCCGCCGGACGTGCTGGAGAAGATCATCGCCCGCATCCCGCGCGGTCGCCTCGGCACCGCGGACGACATCGCCCGTGGCGTCGCCTTCCTGACGGCGGACGACGCCGACTTCATCACCGGCTCCACCCTCTCCATCAATGGCGGCCAGCACATGTTTTGAGGGAGGAGTGGGAGACATTTAGATGCTAGCCACCATGATCTCGGCCCGTGGGACCTTGCGCCTGACCTTGAGGCGCTCAGGCACGATCTGTTGAGGTGTCTTGCCGTCCAGGACGCGCTGGCGGAGATCGCAGCTCAGGGTGCTGACGATGCAGCGTCTGGTGGCGCGGCCAGTCCTCGAGGCACTGAAGGAGGTTTCGAGCTTGCCAAGTGCAAGAGTTCCCAGGTTCATGGCGAGGATAGCGGAAGCTAGTGCGGCAGCTACTGACCCCAGTTTGGCAAGCCTGCGTTGGCTCGCCGCCCGGGTGATCATCTTCTCCATGCTGCTCGGCCTTTGCACGCTGATGTTGGAGAGCCGAGAGCGCCCGGTCGGACGCGATCTGAATTCCGGAACCGGGAGCTTCATCACCGCAGGCGCGCGTGCAACTGAGACTGTAACCCGACACGATAAGACGCGGACCAAACATAGACGTCGGTCTCGTCAATGCTAGGCGAAGTGGCGTGATCCCGCCGCAAACGCGGGCCTCGTCGCTCGAGATCCTGCCGGTGACCGACCGCGCTGGCCTCGACCGCTTCATCCGCCTGCCGCATGAGCTGTTCCAGGCCGATCCCGCCTGGGTTCCGCCGCTTCTGATGGAACGCCGCGACGCCTTGTCGCCGAAGAAGAACCCGTGGTTCCGCCATGGCGAGGCCGCCTTCTGGATTGCCCGCCGGGATGGCCGCGATGTCGGCCGCATCAGTGCGCAGGAGGACCGGCTGGTGCCGGGCGGGGAAAAGGGACGCCCGGCCCATTTCGGCCTGCTGGCAGCGGAAGACGACGCTGAGGTCTTCGCGGCACTGCTGGCCACGGCGGAAGCCTGGGCCCGGGCGCGCGGGCTCCGCGTGATGCAGGGTCCCTTCAGCCTTTCCATCAACGAGCAGACCGGGCTGCTGGTCTCGGGCTTCGACACCCCACCCATGCTGATGATGCCGCATGACCCGCCCTATGCCGGGCAACGTCTGGAGCAGCTTGGCTACCGCAAGGTGCGCGACCTGCTGGCCTATGTTTCGGAGCCTTCGATCCCGGTGTGGCCCGCGGCCGCCCGCGTCGTGGCGCGCGGCCTGCCCGCCGGTGTCACGCTGCGCCCCATGCGCCGCGGATCGCTGCGCGAGGAGGTCGCCGTGCTGATCGATATCTTCAACGATGCATGGTCGGGCAATTGGGGCTTCGTTCCTCTCACGGAGGAGGAGGTAGCGCATCTGGCCTCCGAGTTGCGCCCGCTGCTGCATGAGCGGTTGGTCTGGTTCGCGGAGATGGCGGGCAAGCCAGTAGCCTTCGCCGTATGCCTGCCCAATCTGAATGAGGCGGTCCGGGATCTTTCCGGGCGGCTGCTGCCCTTCGGCTGGGCTAAGCTGCTCTGGCGCCTGAAGATCGCGGGCGTTGCCACCGCGCGCGTGCCGCTGATGGGCGTGCGCCGGCAACTGGCCGCGGGACTTCTTGGCCGGGTGCTACCGCTGTTTTTGGTCGAGGCGCTGCGGCGGGAGGCGCTGGCGCTCGGCCTGAAGCGCATCGAACTGTCCTGGGTGCTGGAGGACAACCTGCCCATGCGGCACTTAGCGGAAGCGCTGGGCGCCCGTGTCTACAAGAACTACCGCGTTTACGAGAAGAGAGTCGGCGCGTGATAGTAAGGGTGGGACCGCTCTGCTGCTCGCCAGGCAGGCCAGGGGTGACCCGTGGCTGCGGCGGCCGGCGGCTCTCTGGACTGCGCTTGAGGAGCTATGGGCGAAGCTGGGTGATGACGACCTGAGAAAGGCGGCGTATCGAGGCGGGGGACGAGCCTGCCAGAACCTCCCGAAGGAGCGATACGGCATGACGAGCAATAGCACCGTCGTCCCCCTCCGCCAGCCCGAGACGGACGAAGATCCGCTGAAGGCGGTCTTGCGGAACGGCGCCCGGTGCTTGCTGGCGCGGGCCATCGAGGCTGAGGCGGACGCCTTCCTGGCAGAGATGCGCGGCTTGCGGCTGCCGGACGGGCGCAAGCGTGTCGTGCGGCACGGGCATAATCCGGAGCGCAAAGTACAGACCGGCATCGGCCCGGTTGCGGTGCAACGGGTCAAGTTGCGCGACCGCGGCGC
>NZ_JBNBZS010000232.1:0-2332 GCF_049629625.1 Roseomonas chloroacetimidivorans
TCGAGCCGTCCCAGCCGGCGCCCCCGCGCCCGCCTCTACGGCCCCGTCGAGAGTGCCAGGGCCGGTGTCTTGATGGCAATCCCCCTCGCCTTCCCCCTTGGGCACGATAATGCAGGATTATCGTGCCTAAAGCCCCGCCATAGATGCGCGTTGTGCCCGGATTTGCTGGGTCTGGGTGAGCAACACGCGATAGGTCGGGGCAACGCCCTCCCCTGGCGAGACTGGCGCACAGTCGCTCGGCCGGCTGGACATCTCCACCGGGACACCTCCCCGTGGGCGGGTAGAACGCAGCTGTCTGGGCTCACATCCGGGCGTTCTGCTCCCCTCTCGTGAGCGGACATCCAGGCACCGACCTTCTTCGTCGGCCTGCGCGGAGGAACGGGAGCGGCGCGTCCGCTGGAGATCAAGGGAAAGACGCTCAGCCCGGAGCGGTTGAGTACGGAAAGCTGAAGCGGTGGCTGTTGCCGCTCCGCTGCTTCTGACCCGGGATCTTGCCCGGCAGCGGGGACGCGCGTTAATCCCGCCCGCGCTGTCTCGCCATGGGGCAGCATGGCTCAGGAACGCTGGTCGAAAGTCAAAGGGCAGATGCTGGCGTGCCGATGAATGTCGGCGCGCGGCTGACATGTGCCTGATCAGGAGTTTCGACGATGCCTTCCCTGAAGCGCCGCGCCCTTTTCGGCAGTGCCCTCGCTGTTCCGGCGCTGCTGAGCTACCCGGTCCGGGCGAATAACTTCTCCAGCCGTCCGGTGCGCCTGGTGGTTCCCTTCACCCCTGGTGGAGCAACTGACAGCTCTGCCCGCGTGATCGCCGACTTCCTCTCTCAGCGCTACGGTACGCCCGTCATCGTCGAGAACCGCCCCGGCGCGAGTGGCGGCATCGGTGGCGAATATGTCGCCCGTTCCGCCCCTGACGGACATACCTGGCTGATCGCCGCAGCCTACCCTCTGGCGACCGGCCCGCTGCTCAACCCGAAGATGCCCTATGATCCGCAGCGCGATCTCGCCCCCGTCTCCGTCGTTTTCACGACCGACCACGTCATGACAGTCAACGACACGGTGAAGGCACGGGACCTGAGCAGCTTCATCGCTGAGGCGCAGGCGCGCCGCGAGCCGCTGCGCTTCGGCTCTCCAGGGATCGGCACCGCGCACCACCTGATTGGCGAGATGCTGCGACTGCGGACGGGGCTCGACCTCGTGCACATCCCATATCGTGGCTCAGCGGCGGCGGTGACGGACCAGCTCGCAGGCACGATCGAACTCATGTTCGACCAGCTGCAGACGTACCTACCCCATATTCGCTCGGGCAGCGTGCGCGTGATCGCGGTGACCGGCGCGAAGCGCAATGCAAACCTGCCGGATGTGCCCACCATCGCGGAGATCCTGCCGGGCTTCGAAGCGCAGTCCTGGAACGGGATCGCCGTGCCGGCGGGCACGCCGGTCGCGCTGGTCGAGAAGATCTCGGCCGATATCCGCAACGCGCTGAACGATCCCGCCTCCAAGGCCAGGCTCGCGCCGCTGGGGGCCGATTACGCCGCCTCTACTCCGGCGGGAATGGGCGCGATGATCCGGGCGGAGGTCGAGCGCTGGGCACCGGTGATCCGCGCCGCCAACATCAGCATGACCTGAGGCCAAGCTACCTCCCCGACGACAGCGCCGGGGAGACATTCAGACATGACGCACCCGGGCACGAAGACCGCCTCTGTGCCTACAATCGGCTTTAGGCGGTGATTGTGGCAAATGCCCTACCCTGCTCATCAGGCGCGCTGGTTAAGAGTTCATCGTGCCTATCGCCCCGCAGCGGCTTGCTGAGACGAGCCGCGAGCCGCCCGTTCCTGCAGCCTGACAGCCCTGAGGTGGCCCGGGTCGGCGCCCACGTTAAATGCGTCAGGACGTCAGTCGCGCATGCCTCCAGTTCCGCCCAGCGGCGTCCCCGCATTCGGCACTGTCGGGGCTCAAGGCATCACCTGGGTGTCCGGCGCGGCCCGAAGCCGGGCCGCCTGCTCTTCGAGGGCGGCCAGTTCTTGACGGCGTAGGGCAACCTGCTGCTCCAGTTCGGCTGCTTCAGGCCGCAGGTGCTCCAGGTTCGGGTCTGCGGCACCCCGGTCGGCGGGAGCCCCGTTGCCCTGCCTTCGAGCGCCTGGACGCGAGCCGTGGCCTCCTCAGCGTCGCGGTTGATCTCCGCAGCTCGGGTGCCGGCCGCATCGGCGTATCCATCCGGCCGGGGCCGCGGGCTATCGAGCGCAGACGTGCTGACCGCGCTCACCGCTTCTGGTCGAGGCAGAGTTCCTTGAGGCTTTCGATGCCGTGCTCGGTGAATTTGAGCGTCGCGCGAT
>NZ_JBNBZS010000233.1:0-2326 GCF_049629625.1 Roseomonas chloroacetimidivorans
GAGCCGACGTAATGCCACGGCAGCCAAGCGGTTCTTCCGCAAGCTCCTGAAGGGTTTGCGATACGTCCCGCGGGTGATCGTAACCGACAAGCTGAAGAGCTACGCCGCCGCGAAGCGCGACATCCTGCCCGGGGTGGAGCACCGGCAGAGCCGGTACCTCAACAACCGGGCCGAAGTGTCGCACCAGCCAACGAGGCGACGAGAGCGGCAGATGCAGCGGTTCAAGTCAGCCCGCCACGCGCAACGTTTCCTCTCCACACACAGCCGGATCCACAACCACTTCCAACTTCGCCGCGACCGCCTGACCGCCACTGCATACCGGACTGTTCGTGACGCCGCATTCGGCATCTGGCGAGATGTGACCGGAGTTGCATCCGCCGTGTGAGGCCATCACCGGCCGTAAGCTCTCGACGTCGCCGTCATCGCCAACCTGACAACGCCATCGCTGATTACCTCCCCTCCAAATGAAAAGGGCGCCCCGGGTGGGACGCCCAAAATTACCGCTTTGCGGCCCGGCTATGCTTGACGTAACCGCAGTTACGTCTTACGTAACCCTTCGTGATCAAGAGCTTCAAAGACAAGCGTACAGCGGCGGTGTTCACGGGGCAGATGCCTAAGGGCTTTCCCACACGCATCGGCCCTGTCAGCCGCCGGAAACTCGCAATGCTCGACCGGGCCATCATCCTCAATGACTTAAAGGTGCCACCCAACAACCAACTGGAGACGCTAACTCGGGACCGTGCTGGCCAGCACTCGATCCGGATCAACCGCCAATTCCGTCTTTGCTTCATCTGGCGTGATGGCCACGCCTGGGAAGTTGAGATCGTGGATTACCACTAAGGAGACCCACAGATGACCATCACGCGCGAAGACCTAGACGCCGGCCGGGTGGACCTGTTGGACGTCGTCACAGGCGAGACCATCCCGCCCGTCAGCCCTGGCGAGGTGCTACGCGAGGAGTTCCTCGTGCCCATGGGCCTTTCCGCGAAGCGCTTGGCTGCCGAGATCGGCGTGCCGACGAACCGTATCACGAGCATCATCAATGGCACTCGCGCCGTAACAGCCGAGACCGCCATCCTTCTGGCCCGTCGCTTCGGTAACAGCCCTGAGTTCTGGCTTGGCCTTCAAGTGGGGCTAGACCTGGAACGCGCGCGCCAGACGATAGCCGCCTGACATGCCGACGAATGAGGCCAATCCGCTTCCCGAGTTCTTCCTCCTACTCCGAGAGGCATTCGAGGCCACAGAGGACACAGACCAGTTCGACCTGGACAGTCACGACCCGAGCAGCGTGGCCGTCTTTACGGAACTCCAGGCAGATCAGGCAGAGACGACTGCGATGCTTATCCGCTACGTCCAGGAGCACGGCGAAGAAATCCTCGCGGCACTCGGAAAATCCCCCGACTGACAGGCGAAGGGCCGCCACCGGGCGGCCCCTCAGGGTCAGACCTCTTTCGGCGCCTTGCGCAGAATTGGCACCCGAACCGGCGGATCCTTGGTGCCGTCGCAAAGGCTGTAGGAAATCGCGTTCAGTGTCTCCGGCAGGATGACGGTACTGCTTCAGGCGGCAAGGTCAATCATGCTCCTGACAGGCGGTTGACCGAGGCTGTGCCAGCCATCGACCTTGCGCATGCTGATCTGGCCGGAGGCGAGCAGCGCCCAGAACAGCATGGCGGCGGTCTCGGCCGAGGGCAGCACGGTCTGCGCTTTGATGCGGCGCTTGAACTCCTCATGCAGGCGCTCAATCGCATTGGTGGTTCGCGCTGACTTCCACTGGCTGGAGGGCAACCGGGTGAAAGCGAACAGCGCCTCGCCGGCCTCCTTGAGCCTGCCGGCGACGGCCTGGCACTTCAGCCGCCACTTGCGCAGGAAGGCCCGGCGCCGGGCCTCGATCTCCATTGCGGTCTCGGCGTAGATCATGTCCGTGTAGTCGGACGAGATCTCCTGATGCAGCCGCTCCGGCGCGTGGGCGAGAAGGTTCCTGTGCTTGTGGACCGTGCAGCGTTGAGTTGGTACCTCTGGCCAGAGGGCAGCCAGCGCCTTCTCGAGGCCGGCCGCGCCGTCGACGATCAGGAACTCCGGGGTCCGCAGCCCGCGGGCAACCACGTCGTCGAGCACGGCCCGCCACGCGGCCTCGCTCTCCCCACCCATGTTGCGCACGGTGAGCAGCGCCTTCTGCCCGTCCCGGCGCACGCCGAGCACCACCAGCAGCGAGACCGAGGTGGCCTTGCGGGCCAGCCGGACCCGCACCACGGTCCCGTCCAGGATCAGGCGGACCACCTCCTCCCCCGCCAGGTCGCGCCGGCCCCAGGCCTCCCAGTCCACGGCC
>NZ_JBNBZS010000234.1:0-2289 GCF_049629625.1 Roseomonas chloroacetimidivorans
GGGGCACTGGGCGGAGCGGGTGGGGGTGGGGCGGGGTGGGGGCGCGGTCATCACTTTTGCGTGATGTATAGGTGTACTATCCTAAAACTCAAGGTTGCAGACGGCCTGTTTTGGCGATGAATGCGTCGATCACGTTTCCGTGTGTTTTCCTGTTGCGGCCAGTTCCCAGGGGCTGATAGGTAGCCCCCACGACACCAACGCGGGTCGTGAAGAAAACAGCGCGGCAGACAGAGCAGGGATCCAGAATAAATCTGGTGAAGGCTGGGTCACGGCCCGCGCGAATACTTGGCCTTAACAGGCCAGCAGCAACAGACCGGGCTTTTTTGCCTGTTTCAGGAACGGCGCAGCTTTGCCTGGGCCCAGAAGGGAATGACCATGTCCAGCGTGAACCAGGCCACAGGCTTCGCCGCGATGAATGGCGGCACAACCGGCGGTTTCGGCGGCAGCTCCGTCACGGTCACCACCGGCAAGGAGCTGCTGGCCGCCATCAACGCCGCGGCCGACAAGCCCATCACCATCCTCGTCAAGGGCGAGATCACCGCCGCCAACACCGGTGCGGCCAGCATCATCCTCAATGACGTCCACAACGTCTCGATCGTCGGCGCCGGTTCCGGCGCGGAGTTCGATGGCATCGGCTTCCAGGTGAAGGGTGCCTCCTCCAACCTGATCTTCCAGAACCTGGTGATCCACGACGTCCATGGCGGCGAGGGCGACGCGCTGGGCATCGAGGGTGGCTCCCACAACATCTGGGTGGACCACAACGAGTTCTACAGCTCCATGTCGGCCAACAAGGACTACTATGACGGCCTGCTCGACATGAAGAAGGGCACGGAATACGTCACCGTTTCCAACAACTACTTCCACGACCACCACAAGGTCTCGCTGAACGGCTACACCGACACCGACCAGGGCGGCCGCTACGTCACCTACAACAACAATGTCTTCGAGAATATCGGCTCACGCGCGCCGAGCGTCCGCGACGGCTATGTCCATGTCTATGAGAACTACTACAAGGACATCGAGACCTCCGCGGTGAACCTGCGCATGGGCGCCGAGGGCCTGATCGAGAGCAACGTCTTCGAGAACGCCCACAACCCCATCGTCAGCGTCGACAGCAAGACGATCGGCTACTGGAACCTCAGCGGCAACGAGTTCGACAACGTCACCTGGGGCAAGGTCGGCAAGGGCGAGGCCTCCGCGGCCGATGGCAAGTCCACCTCCGACTACACCGTGCCCTACGCCTATGACCTCGACGCCGCCTCCACGGTGAAGGCCTACAACCTGGCCAATGCCGGTGTCGGCAAGCTCGGCGCCACCACCCCGGTGGTGACCACCCCCGTGGTGACCAAGCCGGCTGAGCCGGCCCCGGTGGTGACCAAGCCGACTGAGCCGGCCCCGGTGGTGACCAAGCCGGTCGAGACCACGCCAGAGGTGACCAAGCCGGTCGAGACCAAGCCGGCCGAGATCCATGCCACGGGCTCGGCGGACAAGCTGACGGGCACGGCCGGCAACGACACCATCGACGGCCTCGGCGGCAAGGATGTCATCTCCGGCGGCGACGGGCATGACACGCTCATCGGCGGCTCGAGCGACGACAGCCTCTCCGGCGACAACGGCAACGACACCCTCTCGGGCGACAATGGCAACGACACCCTCTCGGGCGGCGCCGGCGACGACATCCTCCGGGGTGGCGAGGGCAAGGACACGCTCGACGGCGGGATCGGCAACGACACCCTCTCCGGCGACAAGGGCGACGACAAGCTCGCGGGCGGTGACGGCAACGACACCCTCGATGGCGGCGAGGGCAAGGACAGCCTCGACGGCGGCCTGGGCAACGACATCCTCACCGGCGGCGCCGGCAAGGACACGCTGACCGGCGGCGCCGGCAATGACCGCCTCACCGGCGGCCTCGATGCCGACACCCTGACCGGCGGCGCGGGCCAGGACAGCTTCGTCTACACCAGCCTCGCCGATAGCAAGCTGGGCAGCAGCCACGACACCATCGCCGACTTCGCCAAGGGCGACCTGATCGACCTCTCCGCCCTCGACGCCCAGGCCAAGGCCGGCGGCGACCAGGCCTTCTCCTGGATCGGCGACCACGCCTTCTCCAAGCAGGCCGGCGAACTCCACGCCATCACCTCCGGCGCCAACACCCTCATCGAGGGCGACGTCAACGGCGACGGCAAGGCCGACTTCCAGATCGAGGTCAACGGCCACTACGCCTTCGCCGCCTCCGACTTCGCCCTCTAAAGCCAACACAACCCACGCCCCGCCCTCATTGGGCGGGGC
>NZ_JBNBZS010000235.1:0-2245 GCF_049629625.1 Roseomonas chloroacetimidivorans
TGGCCGCATCCTCGGCCAGGAGAGCAGTTAGGAAAGCGGGGCCGTCCATCCCATCACGGCCGCACCTCACTGCACAGCCATTACCAGATCGAGTTTCTACTTGCATTCATGAGGGCATCCACACACGAGGGGTCTCACAATGGAGAGCCAAAAGGCTTGCGTCCCACCATGGAAAGAAACGCCATGGCGCATCTGAAGGACGCAAGTTTTAGAACGCCGTTCGAGGAAAGCCTGTTCATCTGTTTCCAATGAAGCGTGAGAAACAGTTGGTCAAGGGTGCGGAAAACGTCCTTTATTGTGTCATCGAATAATGGAGCGACCGTCCGGAACGCGGCCGAACGTCGAAAACGGCGATAGGCCCAGGAATGCGCTTCGAAATCCCACCCGGGGATGGCTCGCCCTTTCGCGTTTTTCGAAGGTAAAGGCTGACGATTCGGCGAGGCATGAATTCCGTGCACCGGCCGAAACCAAACTTTGTCCTGAATCGGATAGTTTTTTCGCTCGCAGAGTATCCGTAGCAACATCTCGTCGTTAAGTCTCTGTGTGTCGAGGTCCGAAACGTCGGGGACGGGATAATAAGCCTTGAAATAAGAAAAATGCAGGCCCGACATACGACTGCGGTCGGTAAATCGGACAGAATTTGAGTAAGGCAGGCCTGTGTGCTGCATAAAGCGGAGATGTCGTGCCAGGATATCTCGCTCAAGCACAATAATGTCCACGTCGCCGATATAGACAAACTCGGCGCTCGAGGTTGGCGTCACCAAAAAACGAATGCTGTTCGGAAGAGTTTTGCCTTTGAGAAGTGCATGATCCACTCGCGATATACGAAAACGCTCACCTCCGAACAGCTCGGACATTGCGTCTAGAGCTAGCTTAAAGCGTTTCGTGAAGGCAGGCACATCATCCACAAAGATCTCAACGACTGAGTTATCTACATGCGATAGGACGCTCAAAATATAGGAGATGGCGAAGCTCTCGTACCGGTAATTTGCATAAGTCAGGAAAAGGACGGTCCTCGGGACGCTTGCTGGATTTTCAACCATACATGATCCTATCAACTCTGTTGCGTTCAGCGGACTGAATTTATGCTAACTGTCCGGTTGTGAAGCATCCTTGACGCGTTCTGCGATGAGGCGTGCGCGGGCGATGTCGTCTAGCCCGGCACGGCCTTCAGGCATCGCAGGTTTGGGGCGGGCGACCTTGCGCCGGGCTTTGAGGCGTTCCCTGACCACCTGGTCGGGTGTCCTGCCATCGAGGACGCGCTGCCAGCGGGCATTGTAGGCGGCGTTGAAGCCTCGGAGCAGCCGCTCGAGCTGGGCATGGAACCAGATCGTGACGTTCAGCACCTCGCTTCCGACCCGCCCGTCAAACCTCTCCACCATGCTGTTTGGTCGGCCTTGAATAACCGCGTCAGGACGCCCGGACTGTAACTGGATGACGGCCCGGCTGGGCGATTGCGTGAATGAGGCTGGCGAGGAGAGCGAGCAGAAGGGCCCTCAGGTGGGCGAGGATCTTGCGGATGTTGTGCCCGCAGCCGCAGAGCACGGCAAAGATGGCATCGCCAAGGGTGCCCTTGAGGGCGCAGCGGGCGAGACGGCCATTGGTCTTATGTGGCCGATCTCGGGCTCGATGGCGCTGCGTCGCCGGAGGAGCCTGGCTAGGCGGGCGTGAGGCCGCGGCGTGTGCCGCTGATGAGCACCCTGGTGCCATGGGCGCCATGGCCGCGGTAGCCGCGATCGGCCACGGCGAGGCTGGGAAGTTACCCGGTCAGGGGTTCAGATGCGGCAAGAGGTGGGTCACCACGAAGGCGAGGGCATCAAGGGCGAAGTGGGTGGCCCGGCGCAGGGCGCAGACGGTGGCGCGCTCCTCGTCCGTTGCCTTCCAGGGCAGCTATGGGCCGGGCCGAGTGGTCGAGGCAGTCCGAAGGTCCTCGCTTGCGCCACTTGCGGAGGTTCTCGCTGCTCACCCCGAAGCGTCGGGCGAGAACCGCCCGAGGGCTCGGAGGAACGGGCGATCTCGGCCCGGCGGCGGGGGTGGTGCGGGCGTTGGGGTGGATCTGGAGCAGGGCTCACCTCCCTCCCGGCCGGGCGTCCTTCAGGCGCCCCAAGCGATATACATAGTCGGCCTTGAATAACTTGTTTAGGCTCGCTGGCGCAGGATCAGGTAGTGGTCTTGTGCGGTGTGGGCCTGGCTGAGGCTGGCGAGGATGGCGGCCAAGAGAACCCTGAGGTGGGCGAGGATCTTG
>NZ_JBNBZS010000236.1:0-2171 GCF_049629625.1 Roseomonas chloroacetimidivorans
AGACCCTTGTCAGGATCGCGCCTCACCGCCGTGGTCCCCCCGGCCGGGCTACGCCCGACCTACGGGACCACGGCGGCGATTCTCATCCTGATCGCCGGGCCGTTCTCATCCTGATTGCCGCGCAGCAGGCGGCTGCACCGGGACGGGGTGGTCAAGCTGGCGGCGGGGCTGCCGGGCTGCGTGGTGGCGATGGAGGCGTGCTGCGGGGCGCACCACCTGGGCCGAAGGCTGCGCGAGGCGGGGCACGAGGTGCGGCTGATGTCGCCCGAATACGTGCGGCCCTATGTGAAGTCGCAGAAGAACGACGAGCGGGACGCGGAGGCGATCGCCGAGGCGGCGACCCGGCCGACCATGCGCTTCGTCGAACTCAAGAGCGAGACGCAGCTCAACATGCAGAGCCTGCACCGAGCCCGCGACCGGCTGGTGGGAGAACGGACAGCGTTGATCAACCAGCTGCGCGCCATTCTGCTCGAGCGCGGCATCACGGTGCCCCAGGGACGGCGCAAGCTGGAGGTCTATCTCGAGGCCCTTCTGGCCGAAGAGCAGGTCCCACTCAGCCCGCGGACGCGGCTGTTGGTCGAGGACCAGCGGGCGGAATGGCGCGAGCTGGACCGGCGCATCCAGGCCTTTGACGATGAGTTCGCGGCCGAGGCCCGGACCGACGAGGCCGCCCGGCTGCTGACCACCATCCCCGGCATTGGGCCGCTGAACGCGACCGCCCTGGTCGCGGCGATCGGGCGGGCGGAGACCTTCGGGCGAGGACGAGACCTGGCCGTCTGGCTGGGGCTGGTGCCGAGGCAGGTGACGACGGGTGGCAAGCCAAAGCTGTTGGGGATCAGCAAAAGGGGCAACGTCTACCTGCGCAAGATGCTGATCCACGGCGCACGGGCCGCACTCAAGATGACGTCCAAGACGGACACAGCGCTGGGCCAGTGGCTGCGCGGCCTGCTGCAGCGGTCGCACAAGAACACCGTGGTCGTGGCGCTCGCGGCCAAGCTGGCCCGGATCATCTGCGCGGTGCTGCGCAGCGGGCAGAAATTCAAGATGACGGCTGCGGCGGTGTCGTAGCCAGAGGATCAGCCGTTCGCGCTCACCCGGCGCGCACGGCTGGATGAGGTCTGCGGGTGGTGGAAGCGAGATGGCCCGACAGTCGACCGGTGTTCTGGAACCCTGTGCCGTTCAATGGCGCTCGACGCCGATGTGCCTTAGGAGGACCAGAATGCGCGGCTCTCCATCTTGGCCGGGGCATTGCCCCGAGACCGGATACGTTGACGTAGACTGATCAGACTGCTCGCAAAAAGCACTTGCAGACGGGGCGGGCCATACGTTGAACGGCAAGCTGCGCTCTCCTGGAGGATGACGGGCCGTCGACCCTCAGGAACCTAACCTAGCCAGACCGCCAAGCCGACCCGTGCAACACTGTGGTTTCATGGTTGAAAATGACCCTCCAATCGGTTACATGTAACTTGGTTTAGGAGGTCACCATGTCTGCCGTCCGGTCATCACGTGACAAGGTCCGCCGCCATCGCGACCGCTTGCGAGAGCAGGGATTGCGCCCGGTCCAGATCTGGCTGCCGGATACACGGTCCCAGGCCTTTGCGAAGGAAGCCCGGCGGCAGTCGGCGGCCGTTGCCGCGAGTGAGCACGCCAAAGAAGATCAGGCGTTCGTGGACGCCATCTCGGCTGAGTGGCATTGAAGCGCGGCGAAGTGTGGACTGTCTCAGGCGGGGTCTACGCGAGCAAACCTCGCCCGTCGGTGATCCTTCAGTCCGATCAGTTCAGCGAGGCGGCCTCGGTGACATTGGTGCCTTGCACGACCGATCCGACCGAGGCTCCTCTGTTCCGGCTGGTCTTGGAGCCTGATGTTGACAATGGGTTACGGTCAGCTTGCCGCCTGATGGTGGACAAGATCACGACCGTGCCGAAGGCGAACCTCGGGCAGCGCATCGGGCAACTGAGCGATGACGATCTCACTCGGCTGAACCGCGCTGCAGTCGTTTTTCTCGGCCTTGCCTGACACTGCCCTGAAATGCCCGGTTCTTGGGGATCTGTCAGAGATCGCGCCAGGGGTGGCCGGATTGGCGAGCGGGGGCAGGCGCGGATAGGCTCGTGACGGGTTGTTGGATGGCTGGGAGCCTGGGATGGAGTGCGTGGACTGCGGTTCGGCGCAG
>NZ_JBNBZS010000237.1:0-2145 GCF_049629625.1 Roseomonas chloroacetimidivorans
CGGTGACCAGCAGCCCCTCATGGCGGTCGATCCAGTCGCCTGCGACCAGCTTCTGGAACAGCGCCCGGTCGAGGCCGCGCGGGGTGCGCAGGTCGACGTCCTCGATGCTGGCATTGTGGCGGAGTGCGGCGTGTTTGAGCCGGGTCGTCAGGCGCCGGGTTTCCCGCTCGGCCGCCTCGCGGTCGACCAGCAGGCCGAGGCGCTCCTCGAAGGTCAGGGCGGCGATGTCGGGGGATCGTCGCTGGTCCTCAAAGCCTTTGGCCATGCCGGCCAGGCCGAGCGCGATCAGCCGCTCATGGGTGGGATGGACGAGCATGGGCTCTCCTCTCGGGGTCAGTGGAAGTAGCCGCCGCCACGGATGTTGCCGTGCAACGGCGGCGGCAGGCGGTCCGGCTCCTCTCCCAGGCAGGCCCGGTCGAGGCCGGTCTGGAGGATGGAGCGGATGGAGGTGACGGTGCGGGCGCGGATGCCGATGCCGATGCCGCGGCCACAGGCCGCCTCGAGCCGCGCGGCGCCATAGGTCCGGGCCGGGCCGAGGATGCCGAGACAGGTCCGGAAACCCTGCTCGGGGTGTGGCCGCGCCGCCATGACGGCCTCGCACAACCCCATGGTCGAAGACCCGACCTTGCCGGCCTCCTCCAGCAGCCGCGCCGGCGTCCACTGGGCGTGGCGACGATGCGCGTCCGGCATGTGCTCGGGGATGGTGGTGTGGCCCCGCCGGTGCGGCACCCGGACATGGCTGCCCACCCGCTCGCCCTTGTGGAACACCTCGAGCATGGCCTCGCCGATGCGGAGGTCGACCAACTGGCGGATCAGGCGGAACGGCACCGAGTACCAATGGCCGTCAGCCTCGACATGATAGTCCGGCCCGACCCGGCAGCGCCGCCAGCGGGCAAAGGCATAGGGCGGGGTCCGCAGGCCGTGGAGTGCCGGCGCATCCAGGCTGGCGAAAAGCTCTGCCCGGCTGGCGCCAAAGCCCCGCATGATCCGGGCATTCAGCTCCGCGGTCAGGGCGATGACCGCGGCGTTGAGCTCCGCCAGCGAGAAGAACCGCGCATGGCGCAGCCGCGCCATGATCCAGCGCTCGGCCAGCAACACCGACTGCTCAACCTTGGCTTTGTCGCGCGGCTTGCCGGGCCGGGCCTCGGCGAACACCAGGCTCGATGCGCCCATGCAGGCGACGAACAGCTTGGCCTGCCAGACCTCGCCGCTGCCCGGGTCGACCACGCCCATGGTATCGCCGGCAAAGTCGACGAAGACCTTCTCGCCGCCAACATGGCTCTGCCGCATGGTCGGCGAGACCTGACCTTTCCAGGCGTCATAGGCCTCGCAGAACCAGGAATAGCCGAAGCCGTCGGGATGTTGGGCCCGGTACTCCTGCCACAGCAGTGCCCGCGTCACCCCGCGCCGCCGCAACTCCCGCTCCACCCCAGCCCAGTCCGGCACGGCGCGGCTCGCCGCCTCCGGCGCTGGCGGACCCGGGAACAGCCGCCGCTCCAGCGCCGTGTCATCCAGCCCGGCCGGCAACGGCCAGGACAGCCCAGCCGCCCGGGCCCGATAGACATAGGCGGCCACCGCCCCCTTGCTGATGCCAACCGCGGCCGCAAGGGTCCGGTCGCTCAGTCCAGCCTCGAACTTCAGACGCAGTACGTCGCGGATCCGTCGCATCGACAATCTCTCGGTAGGCATCAGGCAGACCCCGTTCAGAACGAGGTCCCTTAGCCGGCTCAGACTGTCGGCAATCCACCCCAGGCAACCCTCAACAGGGTGCCCACGATCCCGTGGAATCCGTGCCCATCATCCCGTGGAATCGCTGCCCACGATGCCGTGGAATCACTGCCCACCATCGCGTGGAATTCGCAGACTGGGCGGGCACGAAGGCGGCCTACCGCTTCTTCTCGAACGAGCGCTTCGGCGGGGATGCGATCCTCTCGGACCATTTCGCGGCCACAGCCGCCCGCTGTGCGGCGGCCAAGGGGCCGCTTCTCGTCGTCCAGGACACGACCGAGTTCAGCTATAAATGGGCCAAGCCGGACACGTTCGGCGCGATCGGCCGCGCCCCCACGGGCCGCGACCGGAACGGCAAGCTGCGGATGCATACCCAGTGCGGCCTGCTGATGCACTCCAGCCTCGTCGTCACGCCCG
>NZ_JBNBZS010000238.1:0-2142 GCF_049629625.1 Roseomonas chloroacetimidivorans
AAGCCTCCAGCGCCACAACACACGGCGCCTGCCCCGCGAAGAACTCGAGTACTTTGGCCCGCGCCAGGCGCTTGCGAAGCACCACCCGCCCGCCCGCATCAGCGCCATGGGCCTGGAATACCTGCTTGATAGTCTGTTCGCAATTGACAAAATGGCTCGCGCTCGCCCTCCGGCGCCATAGGGATCGCGTACCGGATCTCGACGACTTCGCCGGTGACGACCACACGGTCGACGAGCAGCTCCAGTAGCTCTCGCTTACGGCCGAAGTCCGCCCCCTCCAGGCCCGCCCGCACGCGGCGGCAGAATTCCTCGGCATGGGCCGCGAGGCGAGCGGTTTCACCCTGGCGGTCGGCCTCTTTCACCAGATCGCGCTCCTGCCCACCGAGCGCTTGCACCCGCCCCTCGGTCTCCCGTCGGCGGCGTTCGTACTCCTCCAGCGGCACCACGCCGGCAAGGTAAGCCTCTGTGAGCCGCTCGATCTGCTGGTGCAGGCCTGCACGGGCGCGGCGCAGGTTGGCCCGGCGCGCCTGCATCTCCTGCGGCAGCCAATGCCCGCCGCGGGCCCGCTCCATCGCATGCGCGATCATCTCCGGCGCGGCGAGCACCTCGCACAGGTCGCGCCAGACCAGCTCCTCCAGCGGCCCGCCGGGGATATGGCGCGTTGGGCAGCGTTCACCTGGCGACGCAGAGGTGGGCGGCGTCACAGTCCGGCAGACGTAGTAGTCGTAGCCCCGGGCCACGTGCCGGCCGGCGCAGGCGCAGCGGCAGCGGCAGCGTCCGCAGCTGACCAAGCCACGCAGGAGATACTGATGCACGCTGTTGTTCCGCGGCGCCATGCGTTGATTATAGGCCAGTCGTGCCTGCGCACGCTCGAACTGTTCGCGCCCGACGATGGCTGGCACGGTTGCAACTGCGATCCACTCGGCCGGGTCTGTCACTCGCCTGCCGTCGCCGGTACGGCCGGCTGGGCGCAAGGCAGAGCGGCGCCGCTGAATGGGCCGCGCGCGTAGGCGGTTCGCGAAAACCTGGCTGCGATACACGGGGTTGGTCAGTACGTTGCGCACGGCCGAGAGGCACCAACTGCCACGGTCCCATCGCGAGGCGGTGCCAAGACCGTGCAGGCGCCGCGCCAGTTCGGAAACCGAGGTCCCCTCGTCAGCGAACCAGGCGAACAGGTCGCGCACTACCGCCGCCTCCGCCTCGTCGACCCGAACCCCGGCCGGGTCGCGCGGCCGCTCAGGGTCAACCCGGTAGCCGTAGGGCGACCGCGTCCAGGGCAGCAGGACACCAGCCCGCAGCTTGCGCAGGCGACCCCGGCGCATCCGCTCGGTGATCAACGTCCGCTCGTACTCGGCTACTGCGCCACGGATCTGCAGCAGCAGCTGGTCGTGCGGGTGCTGGCTCATCGGCCGGTCGAGGAATTCAACCGTCGTGCCGTGTCCCTGCAGCTCCTCGACCAGCAGCACCTGATGCACGTAGTTGCGTGCCAGCCGGTCCGGCGCGGTGATCAGGATGCGGTCCAGCCGGGCACTCGCGGCGACGTCGCGCAGGCGGTCCAGGCCGGGACGCCTCAGGCTGGCACCGCTGTAGCCGTCGTCACGAAAAACGTTCTCCGGCGCGAGGGCCCAGCCGCATGTCGCGGCATGGGCGCGCAGGCGGTCGAGTTGCTGCTCAATGGTCTGCGCCTGGGCCTGGCGCCGGCTCGAGACACGGGCATAAGGGCTCGTCCGCCGATAAGTGAATCGGGTTTGGGGCTGCGGTTGTGGGGCAGGGATTCTCCTGCGTTTGGCGGAGACGTAGCATAGCGGGATGATCGACATTGACGGGGTTCGGGCGCGGTTTTCGGAGCTGTCGGCGCATTTAGACGAACGCGGTTGGCGATTGCTTGCGGCATCGGAGGCGCGCGTTGCGGGCTATGGCGGGATTGCCGCGGTGTCGCGGGCGACGGGGCTGGCGGCGAGCACGATTGGCCGGGGCCTGAAGGACCTGGCGTGCGGGCTGCCGCCGGGACGTGTTCGCAAACGGGGCGGCGGCGGCAAGACGGCGGTGGAGCGGGACCCTGGGCTGTTGCCTGACCTGCTGTCGCTGGTGGAACCGGGAGCACGGGGCGATCCGATGTCGCCCTTGCGCTGGACCTGCAAG
>NZ_JBNBZS010000239.1:0-2093 GCF_049629625.1 Roseomonas chloroacetimidivorans
AAGTACGAGACGCATCACGGCGTGCGGATCAGCGATTCCGCCCTGGTCGCGGCGGCGACGCTCTCCAACCGCTACATCACGGACCGCTTCCTGCCGGATAAGGCCATTGACCTGGTGGACGAGGCGGCGAGCCGGCTGCGCATGCAGGTGGACAGCAAGCCCGAGGAGCTCGACGAGCTCGATCGCCGCCTCATGCAGCTCAAGATCGAGCGCGAAGCGCTGCGGAAGGAGAATGACCCGGCCTCCCGGGACCGCCTCGAGAAGCTGGAAAAGGAGCTGGCCGAGCTTGAGGAGCAGTCCGACGCGCTGACGGCGGCGTGGCAGGCCGAGAAGGCGAAGCTGACCGAGACGCAGAAGCTCAAGGAGCAGCTCGATCAGGCTCGCAGCGAGGTCGAGGTCGCGCAGCGCCAGGGCGACCTCGCCCGGGCTTCGCAACTGCTCTACGGCGCAATCCCGGATCTGGAGAAGAAGATCGCCAGCAGCCAGGGCGAGGGCAAGCTGGTCAACGAAGCCGTGACCGAGGAGCAGATCGCCGCGGTGGTCTCCCGCTGGACCGGCGTGCCGGTGGACCGGATGCTGGAGGGCGAACGGGCCAAGCTGCTGCGCATGGAGGACGAACTGCGCCGCCGCGTGGTCGGCCAGGAAGAGGCCCTGCGCGCGGTCGCCCATGCCGTCCGGCGTGCCCGGGCGGGGCTGCAGGACCCGAACCGTCCGATCGGCAGCTTCCTGTTCCTCGGCCCCACGGGTGTCGGCAAGACCGAGACCTGCAAGGCCCTGGCGGAGTTCCTGTTCGACGACGAGCGGGCGATGGTGCGCGTCGACATGAGCGAGTTCATGGAGAAGCACAGCGTCTCCCGCCTGATCGGCGCGCCTCCGGGCTATGTCGGCTACGACGAGGGCGGCGTGCTGACCGAGGCCGTGCGGCGCCGTCCCTATCAGGTGATCCTGTTCGACGAAGTGGAGAAGGCGCATGAGGACGTCTTCAACATCCTGCTGCAGGTGCTCGATGACGGCCGCCTGACGGACGGGCAGGGCCGGACCGTCGACTTCAAGAACACCATCATCGTGCTGACCAGCAATCTCGGCAGCGATGTTCTCGCGGCTCAGCCGGACGGTGAGGATTCCGCCCTGGTGCAGGGCCAGGTGATGGCGGTGGTGCGGCGGCACTTCCGGCCGGAATTCCTGAACCGCCTGGATGAGATCGTCCTGTTCCGTCGCCTGCAGCGCGCCGACATGGCGAACATCGTCGACATCCAGCTCGGGCGTTTGCGTAAGCTGCTCGGCGACCGCAAGATCACCCTCGACGTCGATCGCGGCGCGCTCGAGTGGCTGGCCGAGGCAGGCTACGACCCGACCTACGGTGCCCGTCCTCTGAAGCGCGTCATCCAACGTGAGCTGCAGAACACGCTGGCGGAGATGATCCTGACTGGAGACATTCGCGACGGTGACAGGGTCCATGTGAGTGCCACCGACCATGGGTTGGCCATCATTCCGCCGATCCATGTGGAGGAGGTCACCCCGAGGGCCGCTTGAGATAAGGGGAGGCTTCTGATCATGCGTGATTGGTTCTTCGCCTCAAGCGCCCGCAGTGAGCAGATGAGTGCGCTGCTCGCGCGGAACTGGTGGGCCGTTGCCCTCCGCGGCGCGCTGGCACTGCTGCTCGGCATAACCGCTCTGTTCCTGCCGGGTATCACGGCGCGCGCCCTGGTCCTTGGCTTCGGCGCGTACACCCTGGTCGACGGCGTCCTGGCGATCGTCGCCGCGACCCGAGCCGCGCGGGAGCACGAACGCTGGTGGCCGCTCGTGATCGAGGGCCTCCTGGGTATTGGCGCCGGGGTGATCGCCTTCTGGGCCCCGGATGCCACGCTCATGGCCTTCGTCTACCTGAGTGCCGCCTGGGCCATTCTGTCCGGGGCGGCCATGCTGGCCGCCTCGGGCAGCCTTCATCGGAGCCACGGCAAGTGGGTTCTGGGGCTTGCTGGTCTTGTTTCGCTCCTTTGGGGCGTGCTGCTGGCCTGCGCTCCGGCGACAGGGGCTCTCGTCATGACAGCCTGGCTCGGGGCCTACGCTCTGCTCTTTGGCGCTGCGTTGCT
>NZ_JBNBZS010000240.1:0-2025 GCF_049629625.1 Roseomonas chloroacetimidivorans
TCACGCCTCCTGGGCCTTTGCATCGAGGGAGGCGAAGGAGGAGCGTTGCTCGGCGAGGCGGAGCAGGAGGGGGGCGGGCTGGAGGGTGTCATCGCCGGACTGGGCGGCGAAGTGGCGGAGGCGCTCGGCGATATGGGCGGGGCCGATCTGGTCGGCATGGTACATCGGCCCGCCGGTCCAGGCTGGCCAGCCATAGCCGTTCAGCCAGACGGTATCGATGTCGCCGGCCCGGGCGGCGATGCCCTCCTCCAGGATGCGCGCCCCTTCGTTGATCATGGGAAAGAGCAGCCGCTCCAGGATCTCGTCCTGCGGGATGCTCCGGCGCGTGATGCCGCGCTCGGCCGAGACGCGCTCGATCAGCGCCATCACCTCCGGATCCGGCACCCCGGTCCGGCCATCGGCGGAATAGTCGTAATAGCCGCGCCCGGTCTTCTGCCCGAGCCGCCCGGCCTCGCAGAGCGCATCCGCCACTGGCGAGGTCTTGCCGGTCGCCTTGCGGATGCGCCAGCCGATGTCGAGCCCGGCCAGATCCGCCATGGCGAAGGGGCCCATGCGGAAGCCGAACCCGGTCAGCGCCCGGTCCACCTCCTCCGGCCGCGCCCCTTCCTGCAGCAGCCGCTCGGCTTCCGCCGTGCGGCGGGCCAGCATGCGGTTGCCGATGAAGCCGTAGCAGACGCCCGACACCACCGGCACCTTGCCCAGCCTGCGCCCGATCTCGACCGCGGTGGCCAGCGCATCGGGCGCGGTCTTCGCCCCCCGCACCACCTCCAGCAGCTTCATCACATTGGCCGGCGAGAAGAAGTGCATCCCCAGCACATCCCCGGGCCGGGCGGTGCTGGCCGCGATCTCGTCCACATCCAGATAGGAGGTGTTGGTGGCCAGGATGGCCCCGGGCCGGGCGATGGACTGGAGCTTGCCGAAGATCTCCTTCTTCAGCCCCATCTCCTCGAACACCGCCTCGACCACCAAATCGGCGCCGGCCGCATTCTCCAGCCCGACCTTGCCCTCGATCAGCCCCATCCTCCTGGCCCGGGCCTCCTCGCTCAGGCTGCCGCGCTTGACCGAGGTCGCGTAGTTGCCGGCCACCCGCTCCAGCCCGCGCGCGAGGTTCTCCTCGCTCGTCTCGATCAGGGTCACGGGGATGCCGGCATTGGCAAAGCTCATGGCAATGCCCCCGCCCATGGTGCCGGCCCCGATCACGGCCGCCCGCTCCACAAGCCGGGGCTGGGTGCCCTTCGGCAGGCCGGGGATGCGGGCCGCGGCGCGTTCGGCAAAGAAGACATGCCGCAGCGCCTTGCTGCGCGGGTCATCACGAAGCCGGACGAAATGCGCCCGCTCCACCGCGAGCCCCTCCTCGAAGGGCTTCTCGAAACAGGCCCGCACGGCATCCACGATGGCGTCGACGCTCGGGTTGTTCGGATGCTTCTTCAGCAGGGCGGAAGCCGCCTCCTCGAAGGCCTCGCGCGCGCCCAGATGGGCGCGGTCCCGCGCGGGGCTGGGCAGCCCCTCGCCCGCCAGCCGGAGCGCCAGCGCCTTGGCGGCCGCCAGCACATCCTCGGCCACCTCCTCCACCAGGCCCAGGGACTGCGCCTCCCTGGCCCCGACCGGCTTGCCCTCGGCCATGATCTTGAGCGCTGGCACCGCCCCGATCAGGCGCGGCAGGCGCTGCGTGCCCCCCGCCCCCGGCAGCAGGCCCAGATTGACCTCCGGCAGCCCAAGCTTCGCGCCAGGGCCGGCCACCCGGGCATGGCAGCCCAGCGCCACCTCCAGCCCGCCACCCAGCGCCGCACCATGGATCGCCGCCACCACCGGCTTGCCGAAGGCCTCCAGGGCCGCGACCACCTCCGGCAGGCTCGGCGGCACAGGCGGCTTGCCGAACTCGCTGATATCCGCCCCCGCAATGAAGGCCCGGCCCTCCGCCGCCAGAACAACGGCCCGAACCGACCCGTCCGACCCCGCAGCCTCCAGCGCCCGTAACAAACCACCGCGTACACCAGCACTCAACGCATTCACCGGGGGGTTGGC
>NZ_JBNBZS010000241.1:0-2021 GCF_049629625.1 Roseomonas chloroacetimidivorans
GTCGAGCCGATCTGCGGGATCCTGCGGATCGCACCGTCGACCTACCATGCCCATGTCGTGCGACGTGCCGATCCGGCGCAGGCCTCGCCTCGAGCTCGGCGGGACCTGGTGCTCATGGAGAGGATTCAGCAGGTGCATGCGGCCAACTTTGGGGTCTACGGCGTCCGCAAGGTCTGGCGGCAGCTTGGCCGGGAAGGCACCGTGGTAGCCCGCTGCACGGTGGAACGCCTGATGCGGCGGATGGGCCTGCGCGGCGCCGTCCGCGGCAAGGAGACCAGGACCACCATCGCCGACAAGGCCTCGCCTTGCCCGGCGGACAAGGTGAACCGGCACTTCCGGGCGCCGCATCCGAATGCCCTGTGGGTGTCCGATTTCACCTACGTGGCGACTTGGCAGGGCTTTGTGTACGTGGCCTTCGTCATCGATGTCTTTGCCCGCCGCATTGTGGGCTGGCGGGTGTCGAGGACGGCGCATGCGGACTTCGTCCTCGATGCCCTCGAGCAGGCGCTGCATGACCGCCGTCCGCTGAAGGGCGGTCTCATTCACCATAGCGACAGGGGTGGCCAACCTACGTTCAACTGGCCGTCGCAACACCTGTCTGCGCTGATCGCAGCACCGCATCAAGAGCTTCGGCTGGGGTTCTCCACCCGAGCGTCTTGCGCGGCCTGCCGTTGAGCGCCGCGGCGACGGCCGCGAGGTCGTCGGCGTCCCACGCGCTCAGGTCCGTCCCCTTCGGGAAGTACTGTCGCAGCAGCCCGTTGGTGTTCTCATTCGTCCCGCGTTGCCAGGGGCTGTGCGGGTCACAGAAGTAGACCTGCATCCCCGCCTCGACGCGGAGCTGCGCGTGCTGCGCCATCTCCGACCCCTGATCCCAGGTCAGCGATCGCCGGAGCTGCTCTGGCAGGGTGGTGATCGTGCGGGTGATCGCGTCGCGGACGGCCTCAGCGCCGTGACCGGCCAGTGCTGGCCCATTCTTCTCGCGCGCCGCCGTCCCATGTCCCTCCAGTGGCGGCAGGTGCAGCAGCATCGTGAACCGCGTCGTCCGTTCGACAAGGGTGCCGATTGCGGAGCGATTGAGGCCAATGATCAGATCTCCTTCCCAGTGTCCCGGCACCGCGCGGTCCTCCGCCTCTGCAGGACGCTCGCTGATGAGGACTTCGGGCGTGATGAACGACTTGCCTCGTCCACGGCTTCGCGCTCGTGGCACCCGCAGCGCCCGGCCGGTCCGCAGGCACTGCGTCAACTCGCGCTTCAGCGCTCCCCGGCCCTGCACGTAGAGCGCCTGGTAGATCGCCTCATGGCTAATCCGCATCGTGGCGTCCTCCGGATAGTCGAGCCGCAGTCGATTGGCGATCTGCTGCGGGCTCCACGCCTTGCCCCAGCGCCGGTCCTGACGCCGCCCGTGCCGCCGCCCCTTCCAGGGCACCGAGGGACCAGGAACCGCAGTCCCACCGGGAGCGACGACGCATCCGGCAAGCCGGTCCTGCACATACAACCGCAGCATCAGGTTCGCCGCGAGCTTCGCAGGCTTCGGCCGACGCGCTGCCCGCTCGGCATGCCACTGCGCCGTCGTCGCCCGGTAGTCCAGGTTGCCACCCCGTGTCGCCGCGTTCCGCCGCAGTTCGCGCGAAACCGTAGACGGCGCTCGCCCCAGGCGACGCGCAACCTCCCGTACACCGAGGCCCCCAGCCCGCCAGAGCGCGATCTCCTCGCGCTCGGCAAAGCTGAGGTGCCGCACAGAGGGCAGCTTCGACGACCGCGACAGGTGCGACGGAGCCATCCCGCCCGCCTCCCGGAACCACCGGAACCCGACCGGCTACGATACCCTAACCTCCATCGCCGCGTCCTCGCTCGAAAGCCCTTTGGCAATCAATGCCCAGAACCGCCGCCGATGCTCCTGCCGCGTTACCGGCGGCCGACCCGGCGACCGCACCTTATCCCGCATGGCCCAATCCGAACGCCGCCGACCCGCCATCGCGCCACCCTCCGCCCTGGTGTTGCGACGACCATTGGAATCCACC
>NZ_JBNBZS010000242.1:0-2004 GCF_049629625.1 Roseomonas chloroacetimidivorans
CATGCAAACCGACGTTCTCGTCATCGGGGCGGGTGGTGCCGGGCTTTATGCGGCCATCGAGGCGGCGCGCTCGGGCGCGGAGGTCCTGGTGCTGGACCGTTCCCTGATCGGGCGCGGCGGCGCGACGGTGATGGCGCAGATGACGGTTGCCGCGGCGATCGGCACGGAGCAGCCGGACGACTGGACGCATCATTTCCGCGACACCCTGGCCGCCGGCCGCGGCCTCTGCGACCCGCGCCTCGCCCGCCTTCTCTGCGAGGATGGCGTCGAGGTCATCCGGGAGATGGAGAGCTGGAAGGTCGGCTGGGCGCGGCACCCCGATGGCCGCATCCGCCAGGCCTTCGCGCCCGGCCATGACCGCCCGCGCTGCGTCTATGTGGATTTCCTCAGCACAGGCCCCGCCGTCTCCCGCACGCTCCGCACCCAGGCCCAGCGCCAGCAGGGCATTCGCCGCATCGGCGAGATGCTGGTGACCGATCTGGTCGTCTCCGGGGGCCGCGTGCAGGGGGCGGTAGCGCTCGACCTCGCCCATGGCCTGCCCGTCACCATCGCGGCCGGCGCCACCATCATCGCGACCGGTGGCCTGACCCGCCTCTACCGCCGCAACAGCGCCTCCTCCAACATGGCCGGCGATGGCTATGCCCTGGCGCTGCGCGCCGGCGCCGCGCTGATCGACATGGAATTCGTGCAGTTCTTCCCGATCGGCCATCTCGCGCCACGCATGATCGGCATGGACCCGATCATGTGGGACCCCTTCCGCTACAAGCTCGGCGGCCGCCTGCTGAACGGGCAGATGGAGGAGTTCGTGGACCGCTATGGCAGCACGGATTCCGGCAAATACGTCACCACCCGCGACCTCGCGACCTATGCCATCACCAAGGAGGTGGCCGCCGGGCGCGGATCGCCGGCCGGCGGCGCCTGGCTCAGCTTCGAGCATGTGCCCGAGGCCGTGCTGCGCGAGAATTTCGGCCCGGTGATCGACCGCCTGGCCGCCAATGGCATCGACCTGACCAGGACCCCGATCGAGGTGGCGCCGATCGCCCACTACCATATGGGCGGCATCCGGGTGGACACGCGCATGGGCACCGGCATCCCCGGCCTCCTCGCCGCCGGGGAGGCGGTGGGCGGGGCGAATGGCGCCAACCGCCTCTCGGGCAATGCCATCACGGAAGCGCTCGCCTTCGGCCGCGTCGCGGGGCGGGAAGCCGCCGCCATCGCCCGGCGCGACGGCATCGCCTGGAACGAGGCGGCCGCCCGCGAGGCCCTGGCCCTGGCCGGTGCCGCCGGCCCGGCCCGCCCGGGCCAGAACACCGCGGCCCAGTTCCGCCGCCTGCAGGACATCATGGCCGATGATGTCGGCCCCTTCCGCACCGCCGCCGGCCTCGCCCGCGCCGCCGAAAGGCTGGAAGCCCTGGCCGCCGAGCTGGGCGAGACCCCGCCGGGCCAGGCCCTGCCACATGATCTGGCGCGCGCCGACTGGTTCGACCTGCGGGCTGCGCTGCTCGTCGCACAGGCGGTGATCCTCTCCGCCACCGCCCGCACCGAAAGCCGCGGCGCCCATCAGCGCGAGGACTATCCCGGCCTCGATCCGGCCTGGGAGACGAACCAGCTGCTGACCCTGGAAGGTGGCGCGCTGCGGATCGAGCGGCGCGCGGTGGTGCAGGAGGCGGCATGAGCGTCGCGGTTCTCGACATCCGGCGCGGCACGGCGGGGGAGGAACCCCGGCGCCAGCGCTATGAGGTGCCCTTCCAGCCCGGCCATTCCGTGCTGGACGGGCTGCGCTGGATCCGCGAGCACGAGGATCCCTCGCTCGCCATGCGCTATGCCTGCCTGAACGCGAACGCCTGCAAGGAATGCATGATGCTGCTGGACGGCAGCGTGATCTATGCCTGCACGGCACGGCTGGAGGAACGCGACATGCGCCTCGACCCCCTCCCCAACAAACCCCTCCTGCGCGACCTCGCCACCTCCATCGCTCCGCCAGACGAAAGACCGCCCGAGCCG
>NZ_JBNBZS010000243.1:0-1969 GCF_049629625.1 Roseomonas chloroacetimidivorans
CCGCATTCTGGTTTGCCGCCGTCAGCACGACATTGCGGAACTTCTCCAACGGGACGTTGCTGGGGAGCGCGCCCTGGAGTGCAGGGCCCATCTGCTGGAGCTGCTTCTTCAGCACTTCCTGCGGGGCAGGGGGCTTGGTGGTGGTCATGCTCACAGGGAATTCCCCTCTGCCTTCCTAGATGATTTCCGGAGCGCGTAGCGGCGCGCGCGTTCGCAGTTGCAAATTCGACAGGCCACCTGACCGCGAGGGCTCCGGTAGAAACTGCGCGGCGTAAGCGGATGGCCGTGGAAGCAATGCGATCGAGACGGTCGAAGGGCGCTGTTAGCCCCACGGAGGATGTTCACCTGCTGCGTAACAGGCTCAAGATGCTGCGGATTGATGCAGCAGCGAACACGGCAGAGGTGATCAAGCACGACTGTCCTTGAAAGAGGCTCTTTGTGCACCTCGTAGGAGAGGCGGTGGGCGCATACCGTTTTGCCCCTGCCCATTCCTGCGTTGCCATAGCCTTGCGAGTTCACCGGACCAGTCCAGAGCCAGCAACCCGAGTTGGGTTCTGGAAGGCAACGTTCGGCGAACCATTCGGGGGTTCGTGGCTTCATGCGCGGTCCCGGCTTCACGCGGTCACCTCTTTCACGATGATGCGGCGCGAGCCTGCGCGCCCCTTGATGATCTCGCCCGGCTTCGCCTCGCGATCCGGCACGGCCGCCACCTCGGCGGCGCTGATGAGGAAGTCTCCGGCACGGCCCCAACGATGGCCGCCCAGCAGCTGCGCGAGGCGGTTACGAGCCTCGCCCTCGCGCTTCTCTGCATCGCGCTTTGCCTGCCGGGCCGCAGCCAGGGCGGCAGCGCAGGCGGCAGCCTCTTCGGCGGCGGCGGTAAGATCCGCCTCCTCGTCTACGATCTCGGGCTCGAGCACCTGCAGCGCGCGCCAGGTCCCGTCGGACCCATCCGCGTTCGGCACACGCCCGGCTTTCACGCTGGCCCAGAAAGCATCCACCCGCTGCGCAATGGCTGCCTGGATGCGGGGCCGCGGCCGGTAGCGATAGATCCGCACGTCATTCCCGCCGACCAGCACGGCCACGGCGCCCCAAGTGAAGCCACTGGCGAGCATCTGAGCCTGGAGTTGGAGCAGGATATGCCTCGGCGGCTCGGTGCCCCATTCGCGCTTATGGATCAGCCAGTCCGCGTTCTTCAGCTCCAAAACGCCGGGACCGCTGCAGTCGGTGTCGTTCGGGCCCGGCTCCGCGATGATGCGGTCCAGCGTCGCGCCGAGGCCCCCACGCTTGGCGTATTGGCCCGGCTGCACCTTCCAGCCCTCACGCTCAGCAGCGAGGAGAGCTATCGCCTCCTCCAGCGCAAGGCCAGCGCGGGTACGGGCGTTGTCCACGTTCTCGGGCGGGATGCGACCGGCCTTCACCTGCCAAAGCGCAAACAGGCCGGGCATGTATTCCGGTTGCACGCTGAAGAGCGTGGCCACTTCCGACGCACCGATGTGCTGCGCGCGGATCGCGTGCCAGGCGTCCTTGTCGTCGGGGATGGGAAACAGCGGCATGCTACCCTCCCACGACGGCCAGAGCGACGAACAGGAGGGCGATGGTGGCGCCCCGGATGAGGCGGCGGTGACGGCGGATGCGGTCGCGCTCGTGGGCGCCCCAGATGGTCCAGGAGGGGTGGCGGTTCCAGACATACCCTCGGCTGGTCATGCGCGGGCCTCCGTGGCGGCGACGGTCTTGCCGCATTCCCACCAGCGCATGAGATCCCTCATGCATGCCGGGCAGATATCCTTGGCGCCCTCGGGCTTGAACGATCCAATGGCGCTAGGGCCGTTGTGCTCTGCTGCGGCGATGATGGCCCACTCATAGCCCTGGTGCGCCTCCTTCACCTCCTGCCGCGCATCGCATCGATCGCACGTCCGGATTTCGACCTTCCTCCGGCTCATGCGCGGTACTCCATCTCGTCTTTGGCGCT
>NZ_JBNBZS010000244.1:0-1965 GCF_049629625.1 Roseomonas chloroacetimidivorans
AAGGTGACGCAGGCCGTCATCACCGTCCCCGCCTACTTCAACGACGCCCAGCGCCAGGCCACCAAGGATGCTGGCCGCATCGCCGGCCTCGAGGTCCTGCGCATCATCAACGAGCCGACCGCGGCGGCGCTTGCCTATGGCATGGAGAAGAAGGGTAGCGCCCGGGTCGCGGTCTATGACCTCGGCGGTGGGACCTTCGACATCTCCATTCTGGAGCTCGGCGAAGGCGTCTTCGAGGTGAAGTCTACCAATGGCGACACCTTCCTCGGCGGTGAGGACTTTGATGCACGCATCGTCGACTACATCGCGAGCGAGTTCCTACGTGAGCAGGGCATCGATGTTCGCAAGGACCGGCTCGCGCTGCAGCGCCTGAAGGAGGCCGCGGAGAAAGCGAAGATCGAGTTGTCCTCCGCCAAGGAGACTGAGATCAACCTGCCCTTCATCACTGCAGACGCCTCCGGGCCGAAGCATCTCGTGATGAAGCTGACCCGGGCGAAGTTGGAAAGCCTCGTGGATGACCTGATCCAGCGCACGATCGAGCCCTGCCGGGCCGCGCTGAAGGACGCCGGTGTCTCGGCGAAGGACATCGACGAGGTGATCCTGGTGGGCGGCATGACCCGCATGCCCAAGGTCGTCGAGACGGTGAAGGAGTTCTTCGGCAAGGAGCCCGCTCGCAACGTCAACCCGGATGAGGTGGTCGCCGTCGGCGCGACCGTGCAGGCGGCAGTCCTGACCGGCGACGTGAAGGACGTGGTGTTGCTGGACGTGACACCGCTGTCGCTCGGCATCGAGACGCTGGGCGGCGTGTTCACCCGGTTGATCGACCGCAACACCACCATCCCGACCAGGAAGTCCCAGACCTTCTCCACCGCCGAGGATAACCAGACGGCGGTCACCGTTCGCGTGTTCCAGGGCGAGCGCGAGATGGCGGCCGACAACAAGCTGCTGGGCGAGTTCAACCTGGTCGGCATCCCACCCGCCCCGCGTGGCATGCCGCAGATCGAGGTGACCTTCGACATCGACGCGAACGGCATTGTCTCGGTATCAGCCAAGGACAAGGCAACGGGCAAGGAGCAGCAGATCAAGATCCAGGCCAGCGGCGGGCTGTCGGAGCAGGACATCCAGCGCCTGGTCCGGGAAGCCGAGCAGCATGCGGACGAGGACAAGCGGCGCCGCGCGGTGATCGACGCACGCAATCAGGGCGATACTCTGGTCTACACCGCCGAAAAGCAGCTGCAGGAGAACGGGGGCAAGGTCGGCAGTGCCGAACGTCAGGCCCTCGAGGACGCGGTCCGGCAGCTGCGGGACGTGCTCTCGGGTGAGGATGCCGAGCGGATCCAGCGCCAGACCGAGGCTCTGTCCCAGGCGATGTCCCGGTTCGGCGAGGCGGTCCATCGAGCCGGTGCGACGCAAGAGACCACCGGTTCTGGTAATGCGGGCGGACCCAGCACGGCCGGCAGCGACAACGTGGTCGATGCCGAGTTCGAGGAGGTGGACGACCGCAAGCGCGGTCACGGCTGATCATGCGGAGGGAGGCTGAACGTGGACATTCAGAAGTTCACCGAGCGCGCCCAGGGCTTCCTGCAGGCGGCGCAGACCATCGCCATCCGGGAGTTCCATCAGCGGATCACGCCGGAGCATCTGCTGAAGGCACTCCTCGACGATGAGGAGGGGGCGGCAGCGGGCCTGATCCGGGCGGCCGGGGGCGATCCCCAGGCCGCCAGGCAGGCAATCGACCTCGAGGTCTCCCGGCTGCCCAAGGTGCAGGGCTCCGGCGCCGGTCAGCCGCAGGTGACGCCTGATCTGGTCCGGGTGCTGGACGCGGCGGAGCAAGCGGCACAGAAGGCCGGTGACGAGTATGTGGCCCAGGACCGCCTGCTGGTGGCGCTTGCCGCCTCCGACGGCCCCGCGGCTCGCGCCCTCCGCGATGCCGGCGCCACCCCGCAGGCCCTGGACAAGGCGCTG
>NZ_JBNBZS010000245.1:0-1959 GCF_049629625.1 Roseomonas chloroacetimidivorans
GCCCCTAAGCTCTGGCGGGTCTGATGGCCTGGTCCTGGCCGAGGGCGTCGCGTGCGGCGCGTGCGATCTGGGGTGCGTTGAGGCCGGCGAGGTCGTACTGCTTTTTGGGTGTATCGTGGTCGATATAGGTATCGGGCAGGGTAAGGGGTCGGAAGCGCAGCTCCCCGTCCAGCAGGCCTGAGAGGGCCAGGTGCTGGGCGACGAGGCTGCCGAAGCCGCCCACCGAGCCCTCTTCCACGGTCAGCAGCACGGCATGGGTCCGGGCCAGGCGGTCGATGAGCTCGGTATCCAGCGGCTTGGCGAAGCGCGCATCCGCGACCGTGCAGGACAGGCCCTGGGCTGCGAGTTCCTCGGCGGCCTTGAGGGCCTCTCCGAGGCGGGTGCCGTAGGAGAGGATGGCGATGGTGTTGCCTTCCCGGAGCACGCGGCCCTTGCCGATGGGCAGGACCGTGCCGCGGGCCGGCAGTTCGAGGCCGGTGCCCTCGCCGCGCGGGTAGCGGAAGGCGATCGGGCCGCTGTCATGGGCGGCGGCGGTCGCGACCATATGGGTCAGCTCCACCTCATCGGCGGCGGCCATCAGGGTCATGTTGGGGATGCAGCCGAGATAGGCGATGTCATAGGCCCCGGCATGGGTCGCCCCATCGGCGCCGACCAGCCCCGCCCGGTCCATCGCAAAGCGCACCGGCAGGTTCTGCAGGGCCACGTCATGGACCACCTGGTCATAGGCGCGCTGGAGGAAGGTCGAGTAGATCGCGACAAAGGGCCGCAGCCCTTCGGTTGCCATGCCGGCGGCAAAGGTCACCGCATGCTGCTCGGCGATGCCCACATCGAAGGTCCGGCGCGGGAACTTCTTCTCGAAGGCATCCAGCCCCGTCCCGCTCGGCATGGCTGCCGTGATCGCCACGATCCGCGGGTCCGCCTCGGCCTCGGCCATCAGCGCCTGGGCGAAGACCTTGGTGTAGGAGGGCGGGCCCGGAGGCGCCTTGGTCTGCTCGCCGGTGATGACGTTGAACTTGACCACGCCGTGGTACTTGTCGGCCGCGGCCTCGGCCGGCGCGTAGCCCTTGCCCTTCTGGGTCACCACATGCAGCAGGATGGGCCCGCTTTCCTCGGCGTCCCGCAGGTTGCGCAGCACGGGCAGCAGGTGGTCCAGGTCATGCCCGTCGACCGGGCCGACATAGTAGAAGCCCATCTCCTCGAACATGGTCCCGCCGGTCAGCATGCCGCGGGCATATTCGTCCGCACGGCGGGCAGCCTGGGCGATCGGGCGCGGGAAGCGCCGGGCCAGGCGCGCCATCACCTCGCGGATGGACAGGAAGGGGCGGGACGAGATCAGGCGCGACAGATAGGCCGACATGGCGCCCACGGGCCGGGCGATGGACATGTCGTTGTCGTTCAGGATGACGATCAGGCGCGACTTCATCGCGCCCGCATTGTTCATCGCCTCATAGGCCATGCCGGCCGACATGGCGCCATCGCCGATCACCGCGATGACGTTCTGCTCGGCCCCCTGCCCCTGGCCCTGGCTGGCCAGCAGGTCGCGCGCGACCGCCATGCCGAGCCCGGCCGAGATGGAGGTCGAGGAATGCGCCGCCCCGAAGGGGTCGTACTCGCTCTCCGAGCGCCGGGTGAAGCCGGACAGGCCGCCCCCCTGGCGCAGCGTGCGGATGCGGTCCCGCCGCCCCGTCAGGATCTTATGCGGATAGGCCTGGTGGCCCACATCCCAGATCAGCCGGTCGGAAGGGGTGTCGAAAATGGCATGCAAGGCCACCGTCAGCTCCACTACACCCAGGCTCGCCCCCAGATGCCCGCCCGTGGTCGAAACCGCATGCACCGTCTCGGCCCGTAACTCATCCGCCAGCTGCCGCAACTGCTCCGGCGAGAAATTCCGCAGGTCCGCAGGCACGCGAACCCGGTCCAGCAACGGCGTCTCAGGCACGGAGCTCATGACGGTTTCCT
>NZ_JBNBZS010000246.1:0-1842 GCF_049629625.1 Roseomonas chloroacetimidivorans
TGGGCCGTCCACCCCAACAGGGCAGCAGTTCGTCAAGCCGCGAGGCGGGGTGGTCGGCGATGCGGGCCAGGACGTCGGCGAGCCAGGCGCGCGGGTCGACGTCGTTCAGCTTGGCGGTGATGATGAGAAGCTATGGGCAGGCGGCGAGGGTGGAGCACCATCGGCGCAGGTAGCAATCCATGGAGTAGGCCCATGCCCCAGCCGGACGACCTGAGCAGGTCCCTTGTTCCGCTCGAGCAGGATAGCACGCTGGTTGCCGTGATCGAGTTGAGTCAGTCGAGCTGGCTGGTCGCCGGGACCGTTCCAGGCGTCAAGCGCCAGCCACTGAAGAAGCTGGATCCGGACGAGCAAGCCTTACTCGGACTGCTGAAGCGCTGGCAGGATGAAGCGACCAGGGCTGGACGCAGGATCACCCGGGTTGCAGTCGCCTACGAGGCGGGCCGTGACGGTTTCTGGCTGGTGCGATGGCTGCGCGCGCGTGGGATTGAGGTGCATGTTATTCATCCGACCAGCGTGGCGATCTCGCGCGAGCACAAGCGGGCGAAGACCGATCGGCTCGACACGGCGATGCTGATGCGGGTGTTCATGGGCTGGCTGCGTGGCGAGCGGGGGCACTGCGGGATGGTCGCGGTGCCATCGCTCGAGGCGGAGGACGCCAAGCGGCCGAGCCGTGAGCGCGAGAGTTTAGTCGGCGAACGCACCCGCATCGTCAACCGCATGAAGGGCGCCCTGGCTCGGCTCGGCATCCGCGGCTGCAAGCCCGAGTTGCGCAGCGCGCCGAGACGCCTTGAGACCTTGCGCACCCCAGAAGACCTGCCGATCCCGCCCAACACGCTGGAGGAGTTCCGGCGCGACCTGGCGCGACTGGCGATGGTGCGCGAGCAGATCACGGCGATCGAGCAGGCCCGCCTGGAGCGCCTGGAGCAGGCCCCGAAGACGGGGCCGCACGCCATGGTGCGCCTGCTGGCCAGCATCACCGGCGTCGGCGTTGAGACGGCGGACATGCTGGTGCAGGAGGTGCTCTCGCGCGGCCTGCGCGACCGCCGAGCGGTGGCGCGCTACGCCGGGCTGACGGGCTCGCCCGCCGAGAGCGGGTCCAAACGGCGGGAGAAGGGGCTGGCCAAGTCCGGCAATGTCCGGGTGCGCTGCGGTCTGATTCAGCTCGCCTGGCGCTTCCTGCGCTTCCAGAAGGAGAGTGCGCTCGTGCAGTGGTATCGCGTGCGGACCGCCCAGGGCGCGCGCAAGACGACCATGATTGTCGCTCTTGCCAGAAAGCTGCTCATTGCCTTGTGGCGTATGGTCACGATGGGCGAGGTTCCGCACGGTGTGGTGTTGCGGTCACCGGTCTGACCAGCAACAGCAAGGAGCGGGCAAATACAGTTTCAACGTTCCGCCGTGCTCCTGCGGTAGGGCGTTGATCACGGTCCGAGGTGGCGGTGACCCGAGTACTCGCATGGCTTCCATGCCGCGATGAGAATGGGCCCGCCGCCCCGGAGCTTCGCCGCCGAAGCGCATGGCTGCTTCATGGTCCGGACCCTATGCGGGTCCAACCGAATACAAGGTCGCGGCGCGATGCTTCGCGCCCAAGGCGGGCTCCCCTCGGGCGTTCTCTTTCCACTCACTGGCAGCAAGGGCAATTGGTCATGTGAAACATACTTGACACTGGAACGCCCCATACAAGCGAGTACATGGCCGCGGCCCGGTCGCCGCCCCGATCCGAGACGTGTTCATTGTGCTGTGGTCCTTTCTGCTGAGGACGAATGGCGGCTGGGTGGTGTGGCCGAGGCCGGCACCTGGGCAGAGAGCCGCCAATCCCACTGGTTGCGGCCTCTCTGGATCCGG
>NZ_JBNBZS010000247.1:0-1808 GCF_049629625.1 Roseomonas chloroacetimidivorans
TGGGCTGCTCCACCGGATCGGGCTCAGTCGCGGGCGGCTCCTCGATGGGCTGCTGCGGCTGCTCGGGCGCGGGCTGGTCCGAGGCGCCGGGCATGACCAGGGCCTTGCCGGGCGGGAGCAGGCCGGCGAACTCGCGCGCGAAGGCGGCGCACTGCTCCCGCGTCCAGTTCGGCATGCGGTAGGGCGGGTAGTAGTCCGTCGTGGACTTGCCATCCTGCGCGTTGTCGCTGTCCTCGCCGTCCTCGTCCTTGCCCCAGGTGCAGTCCTGCATGAGGTTGTCGATCAGGTTCCATCGCCCGACCGACTTGCTCATGTCGCCCATGACGGGGTTCTTGCAGCGGATGAAGGTGTTCTTCTCCACGGCGGCCACCGCGCCCATGCGCAGGTTCACCACGCTGGTCTCGATATCCTCGAACAGGTTGCCCCAGATGTGGCCAAAGCCATAACGCTGCGAAGGAAGACGCGAGCCGCAGTTCCAGGCGTGGTTCAGTGCCATCGTGAAGAAGCGGTCGTTGTCGGGCTTGGTGTCCCCGTCGCTGTAGCCCTGCAGGAGGCACTTGTGATGGTCGTGGATGGCGCAGAGCACGATGGCGTAATTCTGGGTGCCGCGCTTGCCGTCAAAAAGTCCGTCGAATGTGTCCTTGCCGGCCTTCATGTCGCCATAGAGGTCGCACTGCAAAGCCACGATGCGCTCGCAGTCGGTCTCCATGCCGATGGCGTCCTTCGTGCCCTTGTTCACCTTCCCGATGGACAGGTTGAAGAGGATCACGTTGGACGCGCGCATCATCTTGACGCCGAAGCCCTCAAGCGTCTTGGACTTGCCATCACCCATCAGCGTGATGTTGCCGTCATCCTTGATCTCGATCTCGGTCAGCGGCCCCATGGCGATCTCGCCGTCGCAGTAGATATTGAGCGGATCAAACGCCTTCCGGCCCTTCATCGCGGTGACGATCTCGGGGCCGGTCTTGCAGGTCACGATCGGCCCACCCTCCCCGCCAGTCGTGCCGCGCGCGAAGCCGAAGAAGTGCTCGTAAATGTCGAGGTCGGGAAGCTGGGGAGTGGTCATGCTCAGGCTCCTTGTGAGCGGATGCGCGCCAGCTCGCCGCCGTTCAGGGCGTCGGCCGTCGTGCCGGGAGGGGATGGGGCGACCGACACATCGCCCGTCGTGGCGATCGCAGTCGGTTGCTGTGCTTGGCGTTGCGTCGCGATCTCGCGCACGGCATCGCCCTGCCGCTTGCTGCCCGCGCTGGAGCCCAGCCAATAGTTTGCGACCTGGGCGAAGCCGGGAATCAGCGCGCCGAACAGGACGTTCAGCAGATTGGCTGTCCGCTCGTCCCAGGTCCGCTGCACCATGAACAGCATGGCCACGCAGCCGAAGAACCCTGCCACGATGACGACAGAGATCACTGGCGCGGCCCAGGCAATGCCGCTGCCCGTCTGCGCCAGGCTGACTGTCTGCGCGCGCGCATTCGCAATGTCGGCCAGTTCGGCCTGCCTGGTCTGAAGCGCGATCTCGGCCAGCCGCACACGCAGTTCGGCTGCCTTCGCGGGATCGGCCAAGGCAGCAGCCGCGCCAACAGGATCATCCGTGCCGGCAACCTGCCGCACGGTATCGGCTACGGCGCCCGCGACCTTCCCGGCCTTATCGCCTGCGATCAGGTCGATGAGGCTGGGCAGCAGCGAGGCGCCGATGGCCACCAGGGGTGCCATCGTTGTTCTCCAGATTGTCGAGGTGCCGGGCCGCGCCCGGCGGGTGGTTCAGTCCGGCCGCTTCCCGGCGCGGCTGTTAAGCGGCGGGACCGGCGGGA
>NZ_JBNBZS010000248.1:0-1756 GCF_049629625.1 Roseomonas chloroacetimidivorans
TGAACAAGCTGAACATGAAGGGCGGGCTGATCGTCAGCGAGTCCGGCGGAAACCATGTTTCCTACTCCGCCATCGACCGGGAGGCGGAGGCGAGGGCCAAGGCGGCGAATGAGTATGCGGCGCAGAATATCCGTTCGGAGAGTGATTACCGGCTGAAGGACCCGAGCGTGCTGGAGGGACAGGACGAGTTCGGGGATGGCGTGACGCTGCAGATCCTGTCGGTGTTCCCGGGCTTCGTGCTGCAGCAGATCCAGAACTCGCTGGCTGTGCGCCAGGTGGTGCCGCGCGGTGTGGACCGGACGGACCTGCACTGGACCTATATCGGCTTCAAGGACGACACGCCGGAGCTGCGGAAGATGCGGTTGAAGCAGGGCAACCTGATCGGACCGGCGGGTTATGTCTCCATGGAGGATGGCTGCGTGGGCGGCTTCGTGCAGCGCGGTGTTGTTGGCGCGTCCGACCGGCATGCTGTGCTGGAGATGGGCGGATCAGAGGCGAAGAGCACGAGGACGCGGGCGACGGAGGCCTCTGTGCGGGGCTTCTGGAAGGCGTATCGGGAGCATATGGGGCTTTGAGTGCCGTGCTGATGACCCGTTTCCAGATCACCGACATCATGGCGGTGCAGGCGCGTTATGCGCTCTGCATCGATAGCGACCGGTTGGAGGAATGGCCGGAGTTTTTCCTGCCGGATTGCGAGTACCGCATCACCACGGCGGAGAATCATCGATTGGGCTTCGCGGCCGGGATCATCTGGGCCGACAGCCGGGGGATGCTGCAAGACCGCGTCGCGGCGCTGCGGGAGGCCAATATCTATGAGCGGCATTCCTACCGGCATGTGCTCGGCCTGCCGCTGCTGGAGGAGGAGGGGCCGGATGGCGTGCGAAGCGTGACGCCCTTCCTGGTCGCGCGCATCATGCGGGACGGGGCGACGGATCTGTTCGCAACGGGGCGTTATCTCGACCTCTGGCGCGCGGATGATACTGGGACGCCGAAGCTGAAGGAGCGGATCGTGGTCTGCGACAGCTCCCGCGTCGACACGCTTCTGGCTCTGCCGCTGTAGCCGCACGATGGAGTGGACCGTCCAGATCGCCCATAGCGAGCATCGCTTCCCCTGTGGGCCAAAGGAGAGCCTGCTGGAGGCGGCGCAGCGCGCCGGGCTGGAGATTCCCTATTCCTGCCGGCGTGGCGTGTGCATCACCTGTCAGGGCAAGGTGCTGGCGGGATCGGTGGAGGAAGGGGGAAGCGTTCGGTCGGCCGCGGAGAAGGGAGCCTTCGATGCGCTGTTCTGTTCATCGCGGCCGCGCTCGGATGTCACGATCTCGCCGCGGCGCGTTTCCCGGCCTCTCGGGCTGGGGCAGCCGCGCGAGGTGACGGCGCGGGTGTTCCGTAAGCAGGAGATCGCGCCGGGGGTGACGCGGCTGCATCTGCGCTTTCCCATTGGGCAGCGCGTGGCCTTTCGGGCCGGGCAGTACATGGACATCCTTATGCCGGATGGCGTGCGCCGGTCCTATTCCATGGCAAATTCGCCGGGGGAGAGCGACGGGGTGCAGATTCATGTGCGCCAGCATCCCGGCGGTGCATTTTCTGACCAGATGCTCGGGCGGCTTGGGATCGGCGACACGCTGGCGCTGAGCATGCCCTATGGCGATGCCGATCTGGACGGGCGGGATGAACGGCCGCTGATCCTGCTGGCGACCGGGACGGGTTTTGCACCGGTGACCTCGATCCTGGAGGAGGCGGTGCGGAAGCGCTGGAC
>NZ_JBNBZS010000249.1:0-1753 GCF_049629625.1 Roseomonas chloroacetimidivorans
AGTACCATCCCGACCTGATTGACGGCACGTCAGAGCCAATGCGCCACGCCGTTGATCCTGAGTGCGACCTCATCCAGGTGCCACCTGTCACGGGCTCGCGCCATCCGGCGGCGGACCCAACTGGCAGGAACCTGGCCGAACTCGCGGCCCCAAGCCGCATTGCTTCGTACCTGACCACGATGCCCGGCGAAGCTGGGCGAGACTGGGCGCGATCATCCCCCGACTACCCTGAGGTGGACCGATCGGGCAAGCTGACACGTGGCCAACTGTCGTTGCCAAGCCATGGCCCGCACTCAGCAGCACCATCGTAGGCTCGAGGAGCAGCATCAATGAAGACTGCGATGAGAGGGCCGCGTGCGAAGGTGCGTGGACACAGGCATGGCGCCCAGCCGGCCCAGCCTGACCCGACTCCGCGCGGAATCCTGCGGCGGCTCGGCCCTGGGCTGGTGACGGGGGCGGCGGATGACGACCCCTCGGGAATCGCGACCTACAGTCAGGTGGGCGCCCAGGCCGGCTTCGCGCTGGGCTGGACGATGGTGTTCTCCTACCCGCTGATGATCGCGGTGCAGGAGGCCTGCGCGCGGATCGGCTTCGCCACCGGCCGGGGCATCGCGGAGAACCTGCGGAGGACGGCGCATCGGCCGGTGCTCTACGGCGCGGTGCTGCTGCTGCTCGCGGCCAATCTCCTGAATCTCGCGGCCGATCTGAGTGCGATGGCAGCGGCGGCGCGGATGGTGCTGGGCGGTCCGGTATGGGCCTGGCTGGCCGGCTTCGCCGTGTTCAGCATCGGGGTGCCGACGGCTCTGTCCTATGCGCGCTATGCTGCCGTGTTGAAATGGCTCTGCATCGTGCTTGCGGCCTATCCAGCCGTGGTGCTGACTGTGCGGCTGGACTGGGGGACGGCGTTGGCGAGTGCGGCTTGGCCGCACCTGCCGGGGGGCATTGAATCGCTGATGGCGCTGGTCGCGGTACTCGGTACGACGATCAGTCCCTATCTCTTCTTCTGGCAGTCGGCGCAGGAGGTCGCGGGGCGCAAGGCGGAGGGGTTCCACCGCGGCCGCGTGCCGCGCGGCGAACTGCGGGAGGCACTGGCACGGATCCGGATGGACACGCTCGTGGGCATGGCCGTGTCGAACCTTGTCGCGCTCTGCATCATCTGGGCCGCGGCGATGACGCTGCACGCCGCCGGGCAGACGGATGTTGGCACAGCCGAAGAGGCAGCAGCGGCGCTCCGGCCGGTAGCGGGAGGGGCGGCCGTGCTTGTCTTCGCGCTAGGGATTGTCGGGACGGGGCTGCTGGCCGTGCCGGCGCTGGCGGGCTCGATGGCCTACGCCGTCGCGGAGACCTTCGGATGGCGCACCGGGCTCGATCGCAAGCCGCTGGGCGCGCCGGCCTTCTATGCGGCCATGGCCGTGGCGGTGCTGGTCGCGGCCGGGATGGGGCTGTTCGGGCTCGACCCGATTCGAGCGCTGTACTGGAGCAGCGTGGCCAATGGATTGCTCGCGCCGCCCTTGATGGCGGTGGTGATCCGCATGGCGAGCAACGAGCGGCTGATGGGCGCCGCCGTGCTTCCGACCTGGCTGCGCAGGCTGGGCTGGGCTGCTACGGCCGCGATGACCGCGGCGGCGGTGGCCCTGCTGGGCAGTTGGGTGCTGCTGGCCGTCCGGCTGTGAGGCCTCCTTAGCTGTTTCACCGACGTAACGCGTGCGCGATGTGGATCCGCTCCCCATTCGCCCCCTCGCCAGCGCCGCGG
>NZ_JBNBZS010000250.1:0-1743 GCF_049629625.1 Roseomonas chloroacetimidivorans
TGCATGGGAAGCGAAGGCCACCTGCTCCCGGTGGACGTCGCTGGTGCCGGCCGCGATGGTGTGCAGCATCGGCTTCCAGACATGCGCCGTGTCGCGGTCGATCAGCGTGATCGCCGCCTGGCCGGAGTGGCCGAGGCGCTTGCCAAGCTGGGTGGCGATCTCAAGGCCGGCGATGCCGCCGCCGACGACGGCGATGCGTCGAGGATTGCTCATAAGGCTCCACCAAGCGGGGTGAGGAATGGTCGGGCGTGGATAGCGGACGCGCGACCGACGGCCGTAGGGGCGAGTAAGCCGGCCAGGGCTGGGATGCGGTGTGCACGACAGAGCACCACGCCAAGCCTCAGCAGCCCCGTCGTTACCTGCCGGCCCGGTCTTCCCTCGAGCATATTCAGCCTGCCAGCTTCGAGATTGCGAGCCACGACGTTGATGGGTGAAGCATCCGGTCGGCACGCCTTCGGGCACGGGATATGTATCGGGCACGGGATATGTACATGTCCGTTGATGAACGGCCGTGCTGCCGCGGCGATCAGGGGCTTGGCGCGCCTCCTCGCGTGTCGGCGCCAGAGGAAGGCCCGCTGTGCTCATCCCGGTTCTCGATCAGCGCCCGTCGCCGCTGGCGGTAGGCACTGCGGAAGGTGGCGTAGGGGTCGAGCGAGGAGGCCTTAACCTCGTCGACAACCTCAATGAGCCCTTCGCGGGCGTCGATAGCGGCAAGCCCCGCCCAGCCCCAGCGGAGCGCATCCACCGCATCCCCCTGGCCAAGCCAGTTAAGGGGCTGTGCGGCGACATCCACCCCGAAGCCGGCGAGGTCGCGCGGGTTGGTCGGGCCGAGGATGGGCAGGAAGAGGAACGGCCCCTCATCGAGGCCCCACCGGGCGAGCGTCTGACCGAAGTCCTCGTCGTGCTTCAGCAGGCCCATATCGGCGGCGACATCGAAGAAACCGGCCAGTCCGATGGTGCTGTTGATCAGGAAGCGCCCGAGCGTTGTTCCGGCGCGGTCAGGCTCG
This sequence comes from Roseomonas chloroacetimidivorans, assembly GCF_049629625.1. Lineage (NCBI taxonomy): Bacteria > Pseudomonadati > Pseudomonadota > Alphaproteobacteria > Acetobacterales > Roseomonadaceae > Roseomonas > Roseomonas chloroacetimidivorans. The sequence goes on from NZ_JBNBZS010000250.1 coordinate 1,008, forward strand.
CCCTGCAGCGTGTCGTTCAGGAGGATCACGGGGCTGCGCAGGTTGGCGAGCGCGTTGCCAATGCCCGTACGTACCGGCGGCGGCACCACGTGTCGGTAGCCCACCGCCACCGGCCGCAGCGCGTAGGTGTCGATCGCGTCGTGGACATCATAGAGCGCCCGGTTTGTTGGCTCCAGGGGGTCATTGATCTGTTCGAACTCGGCCACCGCCTCCGGGTCGCTTGCCGGCGGACGCGTGGCACAGGCGGTGGTCATCAGCAGGGCAGCCGTGAGCGCGAGCGCTGGGCGAAGCCCGCACCCCGGGGTCTTCCTGCGGGGAGGCGGTTCCGAAATCGAAGCCGTCTGGGCCGCGCACTTACGGCTCCGCTCGCCCGCCATACCGGTTGGCACTGCCGCAAAAATGCGGGCCACGAAGCCAGTCCAGGGTGTCGGGGCCATATGATCCACGCTCCTCAAGGACGATACGTTGCCAGTTCCGCCAGGGGACCGCGGCCCGGCCGGGCGGAGGGCGGGGCACCGCAGAAGCAGAACTCCACCCAGCGGGGGAAGACGCGGCCGAACCGCGGCGTCTTGATGGTATCCATTCGTGATTGTATGTAAAGGCTCAAAGTTAGGACTAAGTCGGAATGGTGCGACGTACCAGGGAAGGGGCTGAACGGACTCGCAAGGCGGTGCTCGACGCCGCGGTACGCGTCTTCCTCGAGCGCGGTGTGGCTCGCGCCAGCCTTGAGGAAATC
>NZ_JBNBZS010000251.1:0-1733 GCF_049629625.1 Roseomonas chloroacetimidivorans
TTCTGGGGCTTGCTGGTCTTGTTTCGCTCCTTTGGGGCGTGCTGCTGGCCTGCGCTCCGGCGACAGGGGCTCTCGTCATGACAGCCTGGCTCGGGGCCTACGCTCTGCTCTTTGGCGCTGCGTTGCTTGCGCTGGCCTTCCAGCTCAGGCGGCAGGCGAATGCCACGTCCGAGAGGCAATCCCGTGGGCTCGCTGTACCTCCGGTGTGGCCACAAGCGCCTGCCGCGGCTAACCGCCCGGTGGCCGGCTGGCGCTTCGTCTACAGATACCGCAGGATCTCCTGGCGCTGAGAACGGCGCGGTGGGAGACGGCAGAACGGCGCCGTCTCCCGTCCATCTCTCCGCCGAATGGTTGCAGGAGCATTCGATCCGGTGTGGCCTCGCCTCCATCAACTGCCTGATTTCCTGAGAGATCGCAGCAGCTTCCCCTGACCCAGCCGCGCCCCGTCCGCTGCGGCACAACCGTGGAGAATAGGCGATGACGACCTGGACGCGCGTGACCGACCCTGACGTGGCCGCAACTTTGCTGCCTGCCTGGTTCGCGGCGCGTATGATGGGAGCCCGTGGATTCTATGGCTTCCTGCTCACAACCGGGGACGTCGTGCGCGTGAGCCGGGTCATCGCGGTCCACGTCGCGTCCGATGGGCCAATCCTGATCGACGTGCTGCTCGATCATGCAGGCGTTCCGGGTGGGGTAGATACGGCGTGGCAGCCAAAGCACTTCCTCGGTGCACCGGTCCCTGGCGCAAACCTGGCGACGCTCAATCTTGCTCAGGTGGCTATCGCGGTGGAGTTCACAGCTGCCGAAATCGTCGAGGCAGCGCATGACGCCAGCGACACTGCAGCGGCCGCAGACCAGGTCGAAGTGCCTGCCACGATCGAGGCAACGGCGGTGCGTTATGTTGCCCCGGTGCCTCCGACGGAGGTCAGCGGATCTCAGACCGCCTCCTAACGGGTGGGGAAATTGCGGACGCAATAGCGAAGCCAGGGTCTTGAATGGCGGCGCTACCTGTATACCTCGCTCGCAGGTCGAATGCTCAACCGAGGTCGACCGCGCTTTCTACCATGTTGCTCAGATGAGGATGTGGCGATGAGGGTGAGGAGATTCTGTCGTCCGTTGCTCAAGGCTCTGGCGGCTGCCATCCTTGCGAGCATCTTGGTGCTCCCGTCTGCCGCGCACGCTTTCTGGCGGGGTGGCGTTTTCTTTGGGTTTCCACTGGTCGTTGTTGGACCTCCCGTCCACCTTGGTGCATGGATCGGGTTTGAAGCCGACCCAGGGTAGGTCAGGTGCGGGGCGAGGCCCCGCCACCGGACAGGGACGCCCTGCTTGCCTTTCAAAGCCCATCAGGATCGTCGGCATCGCATTCCAAAGCAGCGGCACCGGGTCGCGAATTGGCCGGCCTACGAGGCCGGCCTGCGCGCCCGCGGCAGCCTGATCGTGTGGTTCTCCGAAGCCGCGATCGAGGCCTGGAGGGCGGCGCCGCGCACGACCCGCGTAAGCGTCAGCCCTCAGCGGCCTTGAGGTGACGGGTCATGCCTGCCGAGATGGCGGGCATGACGGACGAAGCTGAAGTGTTGGAAGCGCTCGGAGCGGATCCTTCCGACGATCGGAAGGGCGCTTTGCGAGCGCGCGCGGATCGGGGCGTCCAGGTCGAGGTGCGACCGGTGCGGCGGCGAGAGTGGCCTGATGCGGACAAGGTGCGGGTGGTCCGCGAGAGCCTGCAGCCGGGTGCG
>NZ_JBNBZS010000252.1:0-1682 GCF_049629625.1 Roseomonas chloroacetimidivorans
GGATCGTTCAAGCCCCAAGGCGCCAAGGATATCTGCCCCGCATGCATGAGGGATCTCATGCGCTGGTGGGAATGCGGCAAGACCGTCGCAGCCACGGAGGCCCGCGCATGACCGGGAATGCGGAGGAAATCGCGCGGGAAAGCCGTCCGGACATGCTCCGGCGTCTTGCCCGGGAAATTGGGCGCACACCGGCTGAGCGTGGTGCATTGAACGTTGCTGCCAGCCTTATGGAGCGAGCATTTGCACCTTTGCAGCCGAAGCCTGCCCGTCGGCCCGACTATTACCGTCTTGATCCGGTGTGGGTGTGGCGTGAAGGCGATCGAGGCGAACCCCCGATGATGACGGCAGCCATCGTGCGGTGTGCCATCACCGGCAAGACGCTTGCGGGCATGGGCGGGCCCGCACTGGCGATTGACCCAGATCTTCTCTCGGAGCGCATCCCATGACCGGCCGAGCCTACGTCTGGAACCGCCACCCCTCGTGGACAGTGGAAGGCGCCCGCGAGCGATACCGCATCCGCCGTCACCGCCGCCTCATCCGGGGCGCCACCATCGCCCTGCTGTTCGTCGCTCTGGCGTGCGTGGGAGGGTAGCATGCCGCTGTTTCCCATCCCCGACGACAAGGACGCCTGGCACGCAATCCGCGCGCAGCACATCGGCGCATCCGAGGTCGCCACGCTCTTCAGCGTGCAACCCGAATACATGCCCGGCCTGTTTGCGCTCTGGCAGGTGAAGGCCGGTCGCATCTCGCCCGAGAACGTGGACAACGCCCGCACCCGCGCCGGTCTGGCGCTGGAGGAAGCGATAGCGCTCCTGGCTGCTGAGCGGGAGGGCTGGAAGGTGCTGCCGGGCCAGTACGCCAAGCGCGGCGGTCTGGGCGCGACGCTGGACCGTATTATCGCGGAGCCGGGTCCGAACGATCCCGAGTGCAGCGGTCCCGGCGTTTTGGAGCTGAAGAACTCGGACTGGCTGATCCATAAGCGCGAATGGGGCACCGAGCCGCCGAGGCATATCCTGCTCCAACTCCAGGCTCAGATGCTCGCCAGTGGCTTCACTTGGGGCGCCGTGGCCGTGCTGGTCGGCGGGAATGACGTGCGGATCTATCGCTACCGGCCTCGCCCTAAACTGCAGGCCGAAATCGCAAAGCGGGTAGATGCCTTCTGGGCCAGCGTGAAGGCCGGACAGGTGCCGAACGTCGACGGGTCGGATGCCACCTTCCGTGCACTACGCCTGCTTGAGCCGGAGGTGGAGGATGAGCCGGCGGACCTGGGCGACGCGGTTGAAGAGGCGATCGCCTTGGCGATGGAGCGCGAGGCGGCCCACGCCGCGGAGAAGGAAGCCCACGCCCGCCGCAGGGCTGCGGATGCCCGGCTACTTCAGCTTCTTGGCTCCCATCGCTGGGCCAAGTTGGACGGCCTGATCGTGTCCCAGGTCGTGCGGAAAGAAACGCCGCCCCGCCCTGCCAAGCCGGGTGAAATCATCAAAGGCCGCGCCGAGAGCCGGTCCATCAGCATCAAGGAGATCGCTGCGTGAGCGTGACCACGACGAAGCCGCTGGCCCCGCAGGAAGTGCTGAAGAAGCAGCTCCAGCAGATGGGCCCTGCACTCCAGGGCGCGCTCCCCAGCAACGTCCCGTTGGAGAAGTTCCGCAATGTCGTGCTGACGGCGGCAAACCAGAATGCGG
>NZ_JBNBZS010000253.1:0-1679 GCF_049629625.1 Roseomonas chloroacetimidivorans
AAAGACCACGGTACCATCCTGGGGTGCTGTAGCGTGCTTGATCTGAGACATCGGCCAACTCCCTTCAGGTCCGGAGGAGCCAAAACTCTGGCCCAATCTCTGGCCGCCTGCATGGTATCTTTGGCCATTTGAGCTGAGGAGAGGCGGCGGAGCGGGCTGACCGGCTAGGGTGGATGCGTCCCCGCCAAGAGACGCCGCCATGCTCTGCCTGCCGACCCGCTTCGCCGCGGTGATCCTGAGCTTTGCGCCCCTCTTTTTCCAGCGGAGTTGGCGTCGCGCGGAGGTGCTGCTGATCGGGGCCATTCTGGCGCCGGGCAAGCGCACGGTGACGAGCCTGCTCCGCGTTACCGGGCTCGCGCGAGAACGGCGCTTCGTGAACTACCATCGAGTGCTCAGCCGGGCGGCTTGGAGCTCCCGGGCGGCGTCGCGCCTCCTGCTGAGCCACCTGATTGAGGCCTTTGCGCCGAGAGGGCCGGTGGTGCTGGGCATCGACGATACAATCGAGCGCCGCCGCGGCAAGCGGATTGCGGCGATGGGCATCTACCGCGACCCGGTGCGCTCCTCCCATGGGCACTTCGTAAAGGCCTCCGGCCTGCGCTGGATCAGCCTGATGCTGTTGGCCCCTGTACCTTGGGCCGGGCGGGTCTGGGCGCTGCCCTTCCTCACTGCACTGGCGCCCTCGGAGCGGTATTGTCGGGTGCGTGGTCTACGGCACAAGAAACTCACCGACTGGGCCCGCCAGCTGGTGTTGCAGGCGCGTCGCTGGCTGCCGGGACGGGACATCGTCGTGGTTGGTGACAGCGGCTTTGCTGCCCTGGAGCTGCTGTCGGCTCTCGCCCGTCACAAGGTCACCGGCATCACCCGCTTGCGCCTCGATGCGGCGCTCTACGACCCGGCGCCACCCCGGCTGCCCGGGACCAATGGACGACCCCGTACCAAGGGCGCCCGGCTCCCAAACCTGTCCGAGGTGCTGAGGGACGGCGATACGTGCTGGCAGGCGCTGCAGATCCAGGGCTGGTACGGTGAAGGCGAACGCGAGGTCGAGATCTGCACCGCGACCGCCATCTGGCGCCACGGCGGCATGCCCATCGTGCCGATCCGCTGGGTGCTGATCCGCGATCCCCAGCGCCGGTTCAGCCCGCAGGCCCTGCTGTGCACCGATCTCCACCGCGCGCCCGAGCAGATCCTGGGCTGGTTCGTCCAGCGCTGGCAGCTGGAAGTCACGTTCCAGGAAACCCGTGCCCACCTCGGCGTTGAGACCCAGCGACAGTGGTCGGACCTCGCCATCGCCCGCACCACGCCGTGCCTGCTCGCGCTGTTCTCCCTCGTCACCCTCCTGGCCGCCCGGCTCAAGTCTGCGGAGAGAGAAGCCGCGGCCAGCAGTGCCTAGTACCGCAAACCACGTCCAACCTTCAGCGACACCCTCGCCGCCGTGCGACGTCATATCTGGCGAGAGCAGGGTTTGCTCACGTCGCGGCGCAGCACCCACAGCGCAAAACCCCGCCCAGCCCTGCAACGCGCCCTGGCTTACGCCATCTGCCACGCCGCGTGATGGCCAAAGATACCATGCAGGCGGCCAGAGATTGGGCCAGAGTTTTGGCTCCTCCGGACCTGAAGGGAGTTGGCCGATGTCTCAGATCAAGCACGCTACAGCACCCCAGGATGGTACCGTGGTCTTT
>NZ_JBNBZS010000254.1:0-1663 GCF_049629625.1 Roseomonas chloroacetimidivorans
TCCACCATGGCATGGCGGATGGGGCGGCCATCCTCGTCGCTCAGCCGGCCGGCCACGATGATCCGCTCGCCCATCGCATGACCCCGGCCGTTCTCCAGCACGGTCAGGTCCGTGATCTCCGGGTATCGCGCCGGGGTGAAGACCGGGCTGCTCGTCTCCGTCAGCGTGTGCGGCAGTTCCAGCAAGCGTTGCGTCGGGTAGCGCGCCTGCGTGCTGCCATAAGAAGGCGAGTTCAGCGGTGGCTGCGTCGCCAGAGCCGGCCGGCGATAACCATGCACAACCTCACTCATTGCATTCCCTCCATGGCCGCCAGGATCGCGTAGATCATCGGACGCGATGAACATCCGGCACCTGCGCCGCCATGGTTTCATCGGCTCAGCCGGCCATCAATCCTCGGAACTGGCGCTTTTCATAAGATAAGCCTATCGATCGGACCCATGTCGTCTCGACGCCTAGGCTACTTCGTGGCCGTCGCTCAGGAACTGCACGTGGGCCGGGCGGCGGAGGCGCTGGGCATGACCCAGCCCGCCCTGACCCAGCAGCTGCGCGTGCTGGAGACCGAGATCGGGGTCCCCCTCGTCCGCCGGGTAGGGCGGGGGATTGCCCTCACCGAGGCGGGGAGCGCCCTGCTGCCGGAGGCGAGGGCGGTGCTGGAGCAGGAGGCACATGCCAGGGCCGTCGCCCAGCGCGCAGGACGTGGCGAGGCGCAGATCCTCAACGTTGGGTATGTCAGCACCGCGATGTTGGAACCCGCCCTGCCGGAGCTGCTGTTCAGGTTCCGGGCGGAGGTCCCTGGAGTCGAGCTGCACCTGGAGGAGGCCGTGGTGGCTGACCAGCTCATCGGGCTGCAGAAGCAGAGGCTGGACGTGGCCATTGTGCGCGAGCCCGCGGGGCCGCTCCCCAGGGGCATCGGATCCCGGCCTTTTCAGGCTGGGCGACTGCTCGCGGCCGTGCCCTCGGGGGTGGCTGCCCGGCTCAGGAGGGAGGTGCGCCTGACGGATCTCGCAGAGTTCTCCTTCATCACGCTGAGGGATCCTGACGGGCTTGGCCTCGCCCACAGCGTCTGGAGTCTCTGCAGACGGGCGGGGTTTACGCCGACGATCAGCATGCGAGTGGCGGACGTAATGGGCGCGATGGGATTGATCGCTGCCGGATTCGGCGTGAGCCTCGTCCCAGACTCGCTCAGGCGAGTGAACCTTCACGGCGTAGAACTCCTAGAACTGGAGGAGCAGGAGGCCACGACCGGCCTCGCCATCCTACATGGCGCGGGCGAGCGCTCGGCTACGGTGCGGCGCTTCCTCCAGACTGCCTCGTCCGTGCGGAAGGCTTGATCGGGGCCTACCATCCGCGCGCCCAGCCACTTGCCCGGCTACAAGGGCCGGTGGGCTCAGGATGCTACCGGGCGAGCGATGGCGAGGGCACCGTCAACTTGCTGGCCTCTAGGCGACGAGGCTGGCTGATCGGCAGCGGGATCAAGGGCGATCAAGCCCGCGCGGCGACCCCGCTGATCTCGGACCACACCTCGAATGCGCGCGCCCTTGCGGTGCGGTAATCGCTGGCAGTGACGTGGTCGCGGCGAAGATGAAAGAGGTTGTTGATCCCGTCATGGGCGGAGAGGAAGCGCTGCGCCTGGCCGGCGGACTTGAACCGCTTCATCTGTCGT
>NZ_JBNBZS010000255.1:0-1637 GCF_049629625.1 Roseomonas chloroacetimidivorans
TCGCTGCCGGCGAACAGCCACGACTTCCGGCCGAGAGCCACTCCGCGCAGCGCGCGCTCGGCCGCGTTGTTGCTGAGGCAGATCCGTCCGTCGGACAGGAACCGGGTGAAGGCCTCCCAGCGCATCAGCATGTAGTCCATGGCCTTGGCGACCGGGTTGTGGCGGGACAGCTTGCCGCGGTTCTCGCGCATCCAGGCCTCGAGTGCGGTGACGAGCGGCGCCATGTGCCTCTGGCGCACGGACAGGCGCTCCTCGGCGGGCAGCCCGTTGATGGCGCGCTCGGCATCAAAGATGGCGTCGATCCGCCGCACCGCCTCGATGGCGAGCGGAGCGCGCGACAACTCGGCCAACTCGAACAGCTTGCGTCGGCCATGGGCCCAACAGGCTGCTTCGGTGATGGGCCCGGGTTTTCGCGCCGGCTCGTAGAGGGCGTTGTACCCGGCATAGGCGTCGGCCTGCAGGATGCCGGCATAGCCGGCCAGGTGCCGGTTCGGGTGCTCGGCCGTCCGGTCCCGGGAATAGCGGAACATCGCGGCCGGCGGTGCCGGTCCGCCAAAGGGCCGGTCGTCGCGCACATAGGTCCAGACCCGGCCGGTGATGGTCTTGCCGCGGGCCAGCACGGGGACGGTGGTGTCGTCGCCATGCAGCCGCTCGGCGGCGAGGACATGGGCATCGATCAGCGCCATCAGCGGGGCCAGGTTGGCGGTGCAGGTGCCGACCCAGTCGGAGAGGGTGGAGACGCTGAGCTCGATGCCCTGCAGGGCATAGGTCTCGCTCTGGCGGTTCAGCGGCTGGTGCTGGCCGAACTTGGCCTCCAGGATCATGGCCAGCAGCTTCGGCCCGGCGCGGCCACGGGCGATGGGGTGGAAGGGTGCCGGCGGCTGGGTGATGGCCTCGCAACGGCGACACGAGAACCGCTCTCGGACGGTCTGGATGACCTTCCACCGGATGGGCTCAATCTCGAGTGTCTCGGTGATGTCCTCGCCCAGCTTGGAGAGCTTGCCGCCGCAGCAGGGGCAGGCAGCCGGCGCCGGGAGGACGACCCGCTCGCGCGGCAAGTGCGCTGGCAGAGGAGCGCGGACCGGCTGGCCCCGGGGCGGCCTGTCAGGGCGGCTGCCGCCCCCCTCCATGCCAGCCGCGCCCTCGGCTTTGGCAGCGTCCTCGCTGGCCGCGGCGACCAGTTCGCCAAGCTCGAGCTCCAGCTGGTCGAGCAGCTTGCGGCCGCGCTCGGAGGAGGCGCCGAACCTGTCGCGGCGAAGCTTGGCGATGACGAGCTTCAGGTGAGCGATCATCGCCTCGGCACCAGCCGCCCGGGCCTCGGCCGCGACACGCGCCTCGCGCTCCGCGGCAAGCGCCGCACGGAGCGCCTCGATGTCGCTGGTCTGCTCCGGCGCGGGCGTCACGAGAGGAGTGAATCAGACCGCGCGCCGCGCTGCCAGCACAATCCTCATTCGCCGCCGCGCCGTGACCTATCCCGCAGCCTGCGGCCTGAAGGTGTGCCGGGGGTTCCGCCAATCGATTCCGTCGAGCATGTAAGCGAGCTGGGCCGCGGAGATGCCGAGGACATCACCCGACGCGCTCGGCCACACGAACCTCCCCCGTTCCAGCCGCTTCGTGTAGAGCGACATTCCAATCCC
>NZ_JBNBZS010000256.1:0-1621 GCF_049629625.1 Roseomonas chloroacetimidivorans
CGACGTTGCGCGCCCGCCCCTCGCCTTCCAGCACCTCGGCGGCGCCGCCGCGCACCAGCACCCGCCCGCCGTACTGCGTGATCACGGGCGTGGCGGCGCGCGCGTAGCGCGCGTAGGCCTCCTGGTCCGTCACGTCCACGCGCGCGATGATATAGCCCTTTGGCACGGCGCTCAGGCCGCCGTCCGTTCCGGCACCGCGTCCCGCAGCTCCGCAAGATGCCGGCCGGCAACGTAGCCGAAGGTGAGAATGGGCCCGAGGGTGATCCCCGCCCCGGGATAGGACCCGCCCATCACGCTGGCCGCGTCGTTTCCGACGGCGTAGATGCCGGGGATCGGCACCCCGTCCGCGCGAAGCACGCGGCAGGCGGCGTCCGTCAGCAGCCCGTTGAAGCTACCCAGGTCACCCATGACGAGCTTGACGGCGTAGAACGGCCCCTTCCTGATCGGGCCGACATTCGGGTTCGGCTTGTGGTCGGGATCGCCGAGGAAGCGGTTGAAGGCCGTGCTGCCGCGGCCGAACTCTGGGTCCTCGCCACGCACCGCGCCCTCGTTGTAGCGCGCGACCGTCGCCTCCAGCCCGGCCGCGTCGATGCCGGCCCTGCCCGCCAGCTCGGCCAGCGTTCGCCCGCGCAGCAGGTAGCCGTTTCTCAGGTGCGGCCCGAGCGGCATAGGTGCCGGCTTGACGTGGCCCAGCCCGTACTTCCGCAGCGTCGCGCGGTCCGCGATCAGCCAGGCGGCCGTCTCGGCCTCCCCCTCGCAGGTCCGCTGCATCGCCTCGCCCACGTCGTGGTAGGAGTTGGACTCGTTGCAGAAGCGTCGCCCGTGGCGGTTCACGAGGATGACGCCGGGCTTGTAGCGGTCCACGAGGTGCGGGAACACGCCGCTCCGCCCACCGCCCAGCGGCACGCGCGAGACCGGCATCCACGCCGCCGCGTTGGGGTAGCCCTCCTCCACCGCCGCCCCAGCCTTCTCCGCCAGCGCGACGGCATCGCCCGTATTGCCCGTGGGCGAGGGCGACAGGTGCTCTCCCCCGCGCCGGACATGGGCGTAGGTGCGGGCCAGCCGCGTCAGGTCGTGCGGGTGGCCGCCCGCCGCGAGTACCACCCCGCGCCGGGCGAGGATGCGCCGCTCTCCTTCCGGTCCGCCCACCACGGCGCCCCTCACCCGCCCGTCCTCGATCACGAGGGACTGCAGCGGCGTCTCCGTCAGGATCGGGATTCCCAGGTCGAGCGCCGACTTCGCCAGGCGCGCGGCCAGCGCATTGCCACTGGTCAGCTGCACGCCGCGCCGGTACAGCGCCAGCTCCTTCATATGCGCCGCCAACCGCCGCGCCACGTAGAGGGCCGAAACGGGCGAGCGCGTGACGTTGAAGAAGTGCTTCAGATCGCGGTTGGCCGAGTTGAACATCATGCCGAGGAAGGTAATCGTCTCCAGCGGCTTCCGCAGGCGGCGCATCTCCGGGCCGAGGCGGCGCGCATCGTAGGGAAGCGGCGCCACGGAGCGGCCGATCGAGATCCCGCCCTCCCGGTCCGGATGGTAGTCCGGATACTCGGCGAGGGCGAACTTCACCTCCGTCTCGCGCTCGAAGAACTCCAGCATCCGCGGCCCGTTCTCCAGGAAG
>NZ_JBNBZS010000257.1:0-1610 GCF_049629625.1 Roseomonas chloroacetimidivorans
TAGCGCTCCGTGAAACCGGTTGCCTAGTTCTCGCAGGTTCAATACCGTCATGGGCAGAAGCACCACAGCGGTTTTGTGAAATGACAAAAGCACTTCTGGTGGGCTTGGTGGTCTCTGTTGTGCTCATCCCAGGCGGGGCCGCTCGGTCGGAGGACTTGTGGGGGTGCGAGGTTGCGCTGTGCTTGGCCAACCCGGACGGTCCCACTGCAGCCCCGGCGTGCCACGCGTCAATGGAGCGACTGGCGAAGCACTTGCGCCGAGGTCGCCTGTTCCCGCGGTGCAACCAGGCCAACTCCGTCCCGGCTGCCGGGGTCGCAAATTCGGGCGGTCAGCAGCCGGCGGTAGCCACCCAATGAATTATCGTTACGCACTCATCGAGTTGTGGGCAGACCCGCATTCGCCGCATACCCTTCGGGCTTCTGAAGGGAAAAGGGGCCGGTGGGCAGCAGATTCGTGTCGGATGGGGACGTGCGGGCGGCGCTCTCGAAGGGGGGTCGCATCGAAAAGGTCATTGTCCTCGCCATGCGGGACGCGCACGGGCGCGCAGATTTCGTCCCTTATCTCGGTACGTCATGGCGCCGGGGCTACGTCGCAATCGGCTTATGGAGCGGTGCAGGCGCCCGCGCCTGGCGCGACCTCACACGGCTGGTTAGCTTCATGCGCGACGACTTCAAGTTCCCCGGCCCGATCTGCGTTCACGAGGCGGACGATCCGAAGCTGCGGAAACTCCGCACGCTCCTTCCCTCGCCCAATCCTACCTCTATTCAAGGCCAGGGCTCATCGAGGGCCTCCGACACCTAACAGCCAGCAACGCGGCCCGCAGGTGGCTGCGTGATCCTGGAGCTCGCCCTAGCCGCGCAGCTCGCTGCTCGCTGTGCCCCCTCGGTTGCTTTCGAGACGCTGGCCGCCGTCGTGCGGGCGGAAAGCGGCTTCCGGCCCTTCGCGCTCGGCGTGAACGGGCCGGACGGCGGGGCGATCTTTCCCGAGACGCGCGAGGCGGCCGTGGCGCTGGCCACGGACCTGATCGTGCGCCGGGGCCGCTCCGTGGACCTGGGGCTTATGCAGGTGAACAGCGGCAACCTCCGGGCGCTCGGCCTGACGATCGCCGAGGTCCTCGACCCCTGCACCAACCTGACGGCCGGCGCGCGCATCCTGCGCGAGGGCTTTGCGGCCGCCAGCCGCGGCGAGGCGGACCCGCAGCGGGCGTTGCGCGTCGCTTTCTCCCGCTACAACACCGGCCACCCCGAGCGAGGCTTCGCCAACGGCTACGTCCGCCGCGTTCAGGGCGCGGCAGAGGTCGTTGTGCCGGCTATCCGCCTGCGCGGCGAGGTCACCACACCACCGCAGCGCCGTGGCGCCATGGCGCCACAGGCCGAAGGCGCTGATCCCGTCTCTGAGCTGCCCGACGATCCTGACGCGCCCCCGGAGTGGGACGTGTGGGCGTGGGCCACCCATGCGAGCCGGCCGCGCCTGGTAGCCGTGCCTCGTGAGGCTCCCGCGGCGTCGGGGGGCGCCGAGCGGGCCACCGCCACCGAGCCCCCGAGGACCGCAGAATGACCCTTTCCCCGAACGCGCGGAACGTCGCCCTCTTCGCCGCCGTGGCCTGTGCC
>NZ_JBNBZS010000258.1:0-1609 GCF_049629625.1 Roseomonas chloroacetimidivorans
CCGCTGAATACCGTGTCCGCTTTCCCGTCATCGGGTCCGTCCTTCTCAGGGCAAACCGAGCTTATCGAACTGTCCGAAATCCGGGGACCACCTCACTGCCGCAGCGAGCTTGGGGTACCCAGCCTCGAACCGGGATCCGCCTTACCAGCGTCGATCGGAGCCGTGAGCACCGCCTTCTCACGGAGGATCAAGCCTGGAGGGTCGCACAGGCGGTCGAGCAAGGACAGCATCTTCCTCCAGTACCAGACACGCTGGCGTGGAAACGCTGCTTGCTTCGCGCCGAGCACCAGAAGCCTCGCCGTGAGACCACCGGGGTGTCTGACTGACTGCAACGGAACTTGGCTTTCGATCTCACGCAAAGCCGCAACAATTTGGCCTTCGAGGCGGAGTGCGGCGATCCATGACCTGAGCCGGCCGAGTGGGCCGCCTCGCTGAGCCCGGGCCCGCAACAGAAACACCTCACAGGCAAGCCGGGGCAGGATGGCATGGGCCATTTCCCGCAGCAGCATCTCCGCCCGCTCAGCGTCCCGGCCGTCATTCGTGCCAATGATGCGCGGTGCGTAGAGCTTTAGCAGGCTGCGGAAATTCGATTTTGGCGAGGCTTCTACGAAATTTTATTACGCTGCGTACGATTCGGGCACAGCAGTGTTGTGCACATCACGGTCTGTCCAATTCGGATTGTTCGTGTGGCTGGGCTGGAGCAGCGAATTTCCGCAGCCTGTTAGTCTTTGCCGCCGCGCATGCGGAAGAGCGTCGTTGATGACGACCGCGAAGTCACGAATGAGAGGTGAAGCCGCGTCTGGTCGGTCCGAGTGCGGTTCGCCTGCCAAATGCGCCACGAGCGACATCAGGCAGAACGCGTTCTCCCGTGGGTCTCCCACGCCGGCAACGAGGGTCGCCCCGGTGAGCTCGCGCTCCACTGCCCGAAGAGTCAACATGATCCGCACCTCTCCATCGATGTTGCGAGCGTCTTGCGCGCCCGCTGCGAGACGAAGGAAGTGCGTGTCACTCCAGTGCTCCGCCGCAAAAGCGTGGCGCACAATGGATCCCGAACTTCCAGGGTCATCCGCCCGTCCAACCGTGTCCGCCGCCGCAACGACGTCAATGGGAGAGACACTGGTTCGACCCAAGCTCTACCACCGTAATCCCATGGTAGAAGTCATCATCTCTCACGAGCGGTTATACGGCCCCCACCCGCTCCGGTTACTCAAATCCTGAGTTGTGGAGCACTGCAACTCAGTTTTTCGGGAACCATCGCTTTTCATTGGATTGTCGCACATTGGCTCGGCATCGCGGAGGGGACAGCTTGGATCGAGTTCCCTGCTCCCGCCCGCCAGGCCGCCATTCGCTGCGGCCGAGATGCTCGCAGATTGACTAGCGCTTTCAGTCCAGTCGAGCAGGGTGACGAGGAAGGTCAGTGGCAATGTGGCCCGCGGCTCCGGCTGTGCAGTCAGGTCTCCCTGGCCGATCCACGGCTGCGCCATGCCGTCCTGTGCATGCTCCACGAGAGCAATGAACCCGACAAGCCTCGGCGCGTCCAAACACATCCGTGCAGATCTCACCAAGTTCGGGCTTGCCTCGGGGGTTCATCCGTCGAGGAAGGTCCGCA
>NZ_JBNBZS010000259.1:0-1597 GCF_049629625.1 Roseomonas chloroacetimidivorans
TCCCGCCCCCGTCACGCTCGACCTGCCGAACCCACTTCCGGAGCGTCTCGGTGGTGCAGCCCATCTTCGCCGCGACCGAATTGATCGCCGCCCACTGCGTCGGGTGGTCGCCGCCACCCTCCAGCACCATTCGCACGGCCCGCTCCCGCACCTCCGGCGAGTAGCTCGCCGCCGTCTTCTTCGTCGTCATGGCTCCACCTTACTCAAGGGTTGGAACCTCCGCGAAACCCGGGGCGGTTCAGTGCTTACAGGAACAACGGGCTTGAGCAGGATCACCGGGGCATCAAAGGCCGCATCCGATGTATGCGCGGGTTCAAGAGCTTCACCTCAGCCGAGCGCTTCTGTTGCAGCTACGACGAACTCCGCAATCACCTCCGCCCTTGCGTCCGCCACAACCAGCATGTTCCCGCCAACCACCGTCGCATGCTTCATCTCCGTCGTGCGACCACCGTGCTCGCCATCCTCAAGGCAGGATGAATGACGGCGGCAGCCGACGAGTGACGGCAGCTCTGGCGCGAACGCTGACAGATCCCATGAGACCCTGTTACCGGCCTTGGAACTCAGCCGCGTAAATCTCCTCGATGGCTGGAACCAGCAGACGCGTAATCACCTGCGCTTTGACCGCTCGTCGGATTGCCAGGACGTAGTTCAGATCCGCAGCCAGGTCAGCCGGCAGACTGAAGGCGACCGAGGTCCGGACGGACCCAGAGATCACCTTGGGGAGTTCAGGGTAGCGACCGGCGCGGTGCTCGGCTGCGAGCCTCCGCAGGGGGGGCGTAAGAGCCTCAATCGCGACATGGGTCCGCTTCGATCCGCGACGGTCTGCCACATCAGCAAGCTTTCGGCCGACATCAGGAGGTAGCTTGATCGACAGCGGTCGGAGGTCGTCCTCCGAAATCCCGGTCTCGCGGTGGGAGCGAGCCGTGTCTGAGTCTGCGTTCCCCCTTCCAAGCTCGGGTACAGCCGGTATGTCAGGCTCTGGCTTGGCCTGTTCGTGGCGAGTCGGAGGCTGCGGCGGCTCCGATGACGGGGCGATCTCAGCCGCCTTAGGAGTTCGTTCCGGGATTGAGGCTGCTGATCCTGCCGAGCGGCCTCGCATCGCGTAGGCCATCGCCTCCGGACTGTCGGGATCTATTGCCGGCACTGGAGCCGGAGCTATCGGGCTCGGCGCGGCCGAAGCGCTGAGGTCACTCTGTGGCCGTGCTGGGCGGCGAACCGAGATTTGGGGCTTAGACAATCGCGGCCTCCGCGCGCTTGGCCACGGCCGCGGCCCCGAATACCTCGTCGTGCAACATGGCTATGGCGTCACGTGCCTTCCGATCAGACTCGCTCGGCTTGTCCAGTTCGGTCACGGCCAGGCCAAGGGCCTCCGCTCGTTCGAACGCCGCACGCTGATGAACAACTGTTCCTAGAACGGCGAAGCCATCGTATTCGGCTGCTACGGCATCGAGATCCTGACGAGCGCGGTTCGGATCTGTCAGCGTTCGCGCCAGAGCTGCCGTCACTCGTCGGCTGCCGCCGTCATTCATCCTGCCTTGAGGATGGCGAGCACGGTGGTCGCACGACGGAGATGAAGCATGCGACGGTGGTTGGCGGG
>NZ_JBNBZS010000260.1:0-1588 GCF_049629625.1 Roseomonas chloroacetimidivorans
TGCGATTGCGCAAATCGGTGTTCACCTCGTTTTCTTTCTTCACATCACCACGGCACCGGACAACACCAACAACGTGCTTGCGCTCGCCTTCGGCATTCTCGTGGTCGCGCTAATCGTCGGCGGATCACTCTGGATTATGGCGAACCTCAGCCGGAACATGCCTCCCATGGATCAGATCATGCAGATGCAGCACTGATACAGGGCGGCGGCCGGCGTCCTGCACGAACGGAGCGGTGGCTCTGGAATTCTGACCGGGGCGGATAGCTGGAAACCTCCGGACCTGCGGTGCGTTGCGCCACGTGATGTGCGAGAATGGGGCCGTGGGCCTGTTCCAGTTCTGAGCGGAGACATGAAGCGATGATCGTTCCGAAAGCAGCCGCTATGCCTGGCCGACGGGACATTGCAAGGCGATTTCTGCCTTCAGCGTTCTTGGCAGTGCTGGCTGGGGGTGCGCTGCTGCGGCCCGCGCCGGCCGCCGCCGCTACGCGGAGAGAGATCGACGCTGATGTCCAGGCGGCGCTTGTACGGTTGCGCAGCATGGACAATGCACGTCCGCTCTTCGGTCCGGCCCGTGCCGTCCTGGTCTTCCCCCGCATCATCTCTGGCGGCTTCATCGTTGGCGGCCAGTATGGTGAGGGAGCGCTGGTGCAGGATGGCGCGATCCGCGGCTACTACAACATCGCGGGCGTCTCTCTCGGCCTGCTGGCGGGCGCCCAGTCCGCCGGGCTCGCCATGTTCTTCATGACCGACGAGGCGATCGCGGCGCTCAGGCGCGCCGATGGTTGGGAGATCGGCACCGGCCCAAGCGTGGTGGTGCTGGATCGCGGCGTGCAGGCCAACGTTACGGCTACAACCCTACGGGAGCCGGTCTATGCCATCACCTTCGGCCAGGAAGGGTTGATGGCGGCCCTCGCCCTGAACGGAACGAAGATCACCCGCATCACACCGGACTGAGCGGTGGCGTCAAGCGGGCCAGGATTGGCGCCGCTGTCCGTGCTTCGCCTCGTCCCACTCGCCACCGCCGGATAACGCCAAGCCGGTGCTGTCGACGATTATCAGACGCACGGGGGGCCGTGTGGGACGACCCTTGGGGGCCGGCCTGCCAAACCACGGCTGCGCCCGGCACAGATGGAACTTCCCACCCGTTGGTAAGTGGTTGAATCCTGCGTTCGACTGCCCCCGCTTACGCAGTGCCTCGGCTTTTTGGTGTTGGTTTGGGGTGAAAGAGAGTTCCGGTCCTGAGCATGGCACAGGTGACCGAGAGGAGCGGACCGATCGGATCAGGGCGATGGAACGGCACATCGTGGCGCACGCCCGGCATCGCGTCCCACTGCGACGCGTGGCGATGATCCCCGGCATCGGACCGATCACTGCCTCGCTGATCGCAACGAGTGTTGGCGACAGCATCGGGGCATTCCGCCGGGGGCGGACTTCTCCGCCTGGCTCGGTCTGGTGCCACGCGTACCCATCCGCCGACGGCCGCCTTCCCTGGCCTGGGTGCCCGCTGATCTTACTGACGTTCGTAAGAGTGTCGGTAAGGGCAGGTGGGTGGGATGGAGATCATCAGCGGGGTCGAGCGGCGTCGGCG
>NZ_JBNBZS010000261.1:0-1515 GCF_049629625.1 Roseomonas chloroacetimidivorans
ACGCAGCTGGATGCGGCCATGGTCAGGCTGCCTCGGCCGCAGCCGCACCCCCGCGGGCCTTGCGCCAGTTCCATGCGTGGACGGCCCATGGAGTTCAAGTGCGATTGCAAGGTTTGATGGCGGTACGAAAGCGGTCATGCGTTCGGCCTGTTTGTGCGGCAACATGGCCGCTGGCCCAGATGGGTTCCGCGAACGACATCCAAACAGGGCAACGGCATAGAATGCCTTGGAACTGGGCGGATTTTGTCGTTCGTCGGTTCGACCGATCATCATCTCTTGCTACGCTCTCAAACCCTCGGCACCGGCGCGCGGATTAGGCGACTACCGGCTGACGCCGATACGCTTCACCACGCCCCATCATGGCCCAGATGATCCGGGCCATCTTGTTGGCCAGAGCGATCGCCGCGACCTTCCGCGGCCGACGCTCCAGCAATTTCAACAGCCAATCGGTAGCCGACTTGCTGCCTGGCTTGGCGTAGCGGATCACCGCCATCGCTCCCACCACGAGCAGCTGTCGTAGCCTTTCATTGCCTGCCTTACTTATCTTTCCCATCCGATGCTTGCCGCCCGTGGAATGCTCTCGCGGAGTTAGCCCGAGCCACGCCGCGAAATGCCGACCAGTCTCAAAGTTCGCCGGGTTCACGGTCAGCGTCATGGTGATCGCAGTTATCGGCCCAACGCCGGGAATGGCGGCAAGGAGCCTGCTGACCGGGCTCACCTTGTGCTGTTCGAGCAGCTGCTTATCAAGCGTATCGATCTTTACGTCGAGATCGATGACATGTTGGCTCATTCTCTCGAACATCGCCTTTGCAATCTCTGGAATCGCTTCCTCGGCAAGCAGAGCGGCAAGCAATCCATTGATGTTCGCGCAGCCTTTAGAGGCAACAACGCCAAATTCCGCGGCATGCCCTCGCAAGGCGTTGATCGCCTGGGTGCGTTGGTTCACCATCAGTTCCCGATGCTTCACGATCATCGCTACGGCTTGCTCGGCTGCTGATTTGACCGGAACCGTGCGCATAGTAGGGCGTGATGCCGCCTCACTGATTGCCTCTGCGTCGTTGCGGTCGTTCTTGCTCCTCTTCACGAATGGCTTCACGTATTGTGGCGGGATCAATCTGACCCGGTGGCCCATACCGCCGAGCACCCGCCCCCAATGGTGCGAGCCCGCGCAAGCTTCAAGAGCCAGCTCCGTGGGAGCCAGTTTGGCGAAGAACGGTTCGACCTGAGCGCGCCTGATCTCGCGCCGCAGTACGGGACGCTCGACATCATCGACCCCGTGAATCGTAAAAACATGCTTGGATGTGTCGATCGAAACACGTTTGAATTGCATCGGGCGGCCCTTTCGCCGGGTTGGTCGTTCGATCCCATATTGGCAAATTCGATGCCGCTGGGCCGTCCACCCCAACAGGGCAGCAGTTCGTCAAGCCGCGAGGCGGGGTGGTCGGCGATGCGGGCCAGGACGTCGGCGAGCCAGGCGCGCGGGTCGACGTCGTTCAGCTTGGCGGTGATGATGAG
>NZ_JBNBZS010000262.1:0-1515 GCF_049629625.1 Roseomonas chloroacetimidivorans
AGCTCGACTCGTATGAGGCGGATCGGCAATCGGTTTTGTCATGTCGAGCATCGTCTGGGCGGGGGTGAGCCGGGCAATGGCAGCGAAGGGCTCGCTGCTTCACTCGCATCCGGCGGAACATGGCGTTCCCACCAAGATGCCTCATTCAGGGCAGGCCGGCTCGGGGTGGTGGGACCCATCTTTGGCGACGGTTTTGAAACCCCGTCGAGCTCCGGTCACACACCACCCCCGCCCGGCACGACGCGTCGAACAGCGACGCCCCGGCCGAACCTTGTTGATCAGACGGTGGCCGTCTTCAGGCGTGCTCCCTCGGGCACGAGCCCAGTTGTGACATAGCGCCACAGGGCGACCAGCAGCTTCCTGGCCAGGGCAACGGCGGCAATCTTGCGCATGCGTCCGCGGATCTCACCGACCCGCCCGGTGAACCATTGCGCGAGGGCGCTGCCTGGTTGGTAGCGCAGCCAGAGCCAGGCGAGCTCGACCATGCTCTTTCGTAGGAGAGGATTACCGGCTTTGGAGATACCCTGGTCCCGCCGCCGATCGCCGCTGGCAAAGTGACTGGGCGTGAGCCCGGCATAGGCAGCAACTTCCTTGCGGTTGGTAAAAGGACGGTACAGCGCCTCGCGCACCAGCACGGTCGCCAGTTCGGTTCCGATGCCGCCGAGCTTGGAAAGCTGCGCGACCTTCTCGACATCGGCGTCCTCTGCCACCGGTTGGGCAACCGCCGCGTCCCGCTCGGCCTCCAACGCCGCGATCTGCTCAAGGACGAGCTCCAGCCGCAGGAACTCGCGCTCGATCTCCCGGCGCAGGCGCGGCGGCAGATCACGGTCGTCCCCGGTGCGCAACTCCCGGAGCCGCTCCCACCGACCCTGGCGGAGGGGCTGAAAGTTGTAGATGCCCTGGGTCGCCAGCAGCCCCTTGACCCGGTTCACGTGCTGAACGCGCTCGGCGATCAGGCGCTGGCGCTCGCGATGGGTGCGCCTCGCATCCTCCCGCTCCACCGAGGGCACCTGCACCATACTGCACGCGGCCCGGTCGCCGCGGCACCACGCCATGAGCGCTCGAAGCAGCATCGCCGCGTCCAGCCGGTCGGTCTTGGCCCGCCTTGCCCTACGGTCCACCTGCAGACTGCCCGGATCCATCACCCAGCAGGTGATCCTCTCGGCAGTGAGGCGGCGCTGCAGCCAGAACCCATCGTACCCAGCCTCGTAGCCGAGGACGATCTGGACCTCCTCGCCATTTGCCGCCCGCTCGCGGGCTTGCAGGCGCCGCAGCAACGCCAGCAAGCCATCAGTGTCGCCTCCGTCAAGCCGGTGCGATGACATCTTGCCGCTCGGCGACGCCTGTGCGGCAAGCAGCCAAGCGCCCTTGCTGAGCTCCAGAGCAACAAAGACCACGGTACCATCCTGGGGTGCTGTAGCGTGCTTGATCTGAGACATCGGCCAACTCCCTTCAGGTCCGGAGGAGCCAAAACTCTGGCCCAATCTCTGGCCGCCTGCATGGTATCTTTGGCCA
>NZ_JBNBZS010000263.1:0-1490 GCF_049629625.1 Roseomonas chloroacetimidivorans
TCGGGCGGCAGATAGATGCGCGCCACCTGCGCCCTCTTGTTCACGACATGGTCGATGAAGCCGGGATCCTGATGGCTGAAGCCGTTATGGTCCTGGCGCCAGACATGGGAGGTCAGCAGGTAGTTCAGCGAGGCGATAGGTCGTCTCCACGGGATTGCCTGAGCGCTCTTCAGCCACTTGGCGTGCTGGTTCACCATTGAGTCCACGATATGGATGAAGGCCTCGTAGCAGGAGAACAGCCCGTGCCGTCCGGTCAGCAGGTAGCCTTCCAGCCAACCCTGGCAGGTGTGCTCGCTGAGAATCTCCATCACCCGGCCACTGGGGGCGAGGTGGTCGTCCTCTGGCAGTACCGCCGCATCCCAGGCACGGTCCGTCGCCTCGAGTACAGCGTTGAGGCGGTTCGAGTTGTTCTCGTCCGGCGAGAAGACCCGAAAATTCCGTGCCGAGGCGTTCGCGCGCATCACATCCCGCAGGAAGGTGCCCATGATGCGGGTCGACTCCGCCTCCGCCCGCCCGGGCTCCCGCACCGATACAGCGTAGTCGCAGAAATCCGGGAGCCGGAGCGGCCGCATCAACGAGCCACCATTGGCGTGCGGGTTCGCGCTCATCCGCCGCTCGCCTTCGGGAGCAAGCGAGGCGATGTCGGGCATGAGCCGCCCCGCATCGTCGAACAACTCCTCTGGGCGATAGCTTCGCATCCAATCCTCCAGCAGCTCGAGATGGCCCGGCTTTGCCATGTCGGAGAAGGGAACCTGGTGGGAGCGCCAGAAACCTTCGGTTTTCAGGCCGTCGACGGTCTTCGGCCCGGTCCAGCCTTTGGGGCTGCGCAGGATGATCATGGGCCAGCGCGGCCGCTCGCACACTCCATCGCCGCGGGCACGCTTCTGGATCGCCCGGATCTCGTCGAAGGCTCGGTCCAGGGCTGCGGCCATGGCCTGGTGCATGGCTTCGGGCTCCGAGCCCTCTACGACCACGGGCTCGTAGCCATAGCCCCGCATCAGCGAGACCAGCTCCTCGGGCATAATCCGCGCCAGGACTGTCGGGTTAGCAATCTTGTACCCGTTGAGGTGCAGGATCGGCAGCACGGCGCCGTCGGTCGCCGGATTGATGAACTTGTTGCCATGCCAGGACGTCGCGAGCGGGCCGGTTTCCGCCTCACCATCGCCCACGACGCAGGCGGCGATCAGGTCGGGATTGTCCAGCACCGCCCCGAAGGCATGGAGGAGCGAGTAGCCGAGTTCGCCGCCCTCATGAATGGAGCCGGGCGTGTCCGGCGCGGCGTGGCTCGGGATGCCGCCGGGGAATGAGAATTGCCGGAACAAGCGGCAGATGCCCTCCGCATCCCGGGACACTTCTGGGTAGAGTTCGCTGTATGTGCCTTCGAGCCAGGTACTGGCCACGACGCCCGGCGCACCATGGCCGGGGCCGGCCAGGAACAGGATACTGAGGTCGCGCGCCTTGATGATGCGGTTCAGGTGTAGATAGACGAA
>NZ_JBNBZS010000264.1:0-1469 GCF_049629625.1 Roseomonas chloroacetimidivorans
CCGCGCCGCTCCTCTGACCCGACCCCAATTCCAGTGATCACATTCACCGGAATCACCGATCAGCATCCACCGGATCCACTGATCACGATCAAACGGAATCACTGATCACGATCCACCGGATTACGCACGTCGAGATCTCGGAGGAGCTGGCGGCGCTGCGGCAGGTCGTGAATGGCGGCTGGGTGCGCGTCTGGTCCAAGCGCGGCTCGGTGAAGGCCAAGGCTGTCGTTACCAAGCGCATCCGCCCGCTGAACTGCGACGGCAAGGTGGTGCATGTGGTCGGCATCCCGCTGCACTGGGGCTTCACGGGTTCGGCGAAGAAGGGCTTCGGCCCGAACTCGCTCTCGCCCTTCGTGGGCGAGGCCAGTATCGAGACGCCCGAGTACAAGACCTTCCTGGTCAATCTTGAGCCGACCACGGCACCGGGAGTGCAGTCATGAGCGGGAGTGTCATGAACGACAGCCCTTGCACGGCGAGCAGCAACCCACCGGTTCAGCCGATGGCAAGCAATCTCGGCGAGCGGGACCTGATCCGGCGTTCGGCGACGGCGGAGCTGCCGCCGGAGCGCCGGCTCACGCCCGTGGCGAAGCTGATCGACGTCTCCAAGTGCATCGGGTGCAAGGCGTGCCAGTCGGCCTGCGTGGAGTGGAACGACACCAACCCGGCGGTGGACGAGAATGTGGGGGTTTACACGAACCCCCACGACCTTACCGAGAACATGTTCACGCTCATGCGTTTCACCGAATGGGTGAATCCGGAGACGGACAATCTCGAATGGCTGATCCGCAAGGATGGCTGCATGCATTGCGCCGATCCGGGCTGCCTCAAGGCCTGCCCCGCGCCCGGCGCCATCGTGCAGTACACCAATGGCATCGTGGACTTCATTCACGAGAACTGCATCGGTTGCGGGTATTGTGTGAAGGGATGCCCCTTCAACATCCCCCGCATCTCGAAGGCGGATCACCGCGCCTATAAGTGCACCCTGTGTTCCGACCGCGTGGCGGTGGGGCAGGGGCCGGCCTGCCCTAACAGGCTGCGGAAATTCGATTCTGGCGAGGCTTCTACGAAAATTTATTACGCTGCGTACGATTCGGGCACAGCAGTGTTGTGCACATCACGGTCTGTCCAATTCGGATTGTTCGTGTGGCTGGGCTGGAGCAGCGAATTTCCGCAGCCTGCTAAGGCCTGCCCGACCCATGCCATTGTCTTCGGCACCAAGGAGGACATGATCCGGCATGCCGAGGGCCGCATCGCGGATCTGAAATCCCGCGGCTATACCAATGCGGGCCTGTACGACCCGCCGGGGGTGGGCGGCACGCATGTGATGTATGTGCTGCACCATAACGACAAGCCGCATATCTATGCCGGCCTGCCGGACCAGCCCCGGATCTCGCCGCTGGTGCAGACCTGGAAGGGCGTGACCAAGTATGTCGGCCTCGCCGCCATGGGCTTCCTGGCGGCCGGCAGCC
>NZ_JBNBZS010000265.1:0-1458 GCF_049629625.1 Roseomonas chloroacetimidivorans
GCGTTCTTCCGCTCGGCCAGATCGGTCACCGGCATGGTCCCCGACAAGGTCACCACGGACGGGCATGGCTCGTACCCACGGGCGATCCGCTCAACGCTTGGCAAGCGGGTCACTCACCGCACCAGTGTGAACCGCCCCGGGTCTGCCGGAGGCCATTGGGCTTGGGTACTCGGCCAGGGCTGGTCCTGGCTTGCTGTATAGTAGCGCGCCTCGGCTTCGGCGGGAGGGATGTTCCCGATCGGCTCGAGGAGGCGTTGGTTGTTGAACCAGGCCACCCATTCGAGGGTGGCGAACTCGACGGCCTCGAGGGAGCGCCACGGGCCGCGGCGACGGATCACCTCCGTCTTGAATAGCCCAATGACGCTCTCGGCGAGGGCGTTGTCATAGCTGTCACCGACGCTGCCGACCGAGGGCTCAATCCCGTTGGACGTATACGTCCAACCGAGCAGCCTTTCCGTGTACCGAATGCTGACATATTGCGATCCCTTATCGCTATGGTGGGTCAGGCCACCCCTCGCGGGGCGACGGTCATGGAGGGCCTGCTCCAGAGCATCGAGGACGAAACTCGCATGGGCCGTCCGCGACACTCGCCAGCCGACGATGCGGCGGGCGAAGACGTCGATGACGAAGGCGGCATACACAAAGCCCTGCCACGTCGCGACGTAGGTAAAATCTGAGACCCACAGCACGTTCGGCGCCGCTGCCCGGAACTGCCGGTTCACCAGGTCGGCAGGACACGGCGTGGCGGGATTCGAGGCGGTGGTCCGCGTTTCCCTCCCGCGCACGACGCCCCGCAGCCCCATCGCCCGCATCAGTCGCTCCACGGTGCAGCGGGCGACCGCGATCCCCTCGCGGGCAAGCTGCCGCCAGACCTTGCGCACGCCATAGACGCCGAAGTTCGCCGCGTGCACGCGGCGGATCCCGGCCATCAGTGCCGTGTCCCGCTTGGCCCGGGCCGGCAGCATGCTGGGATCGGTCCGCCGTGCGGCATGGGCATGGTACGTCGACGGGGCGATCGGCAGCACCCTGCAGATCGGCTCGACCCCGTATAAGGCGCGGTGATCGTCGATGAAGGCGATCATGACCGGAATCGGCGGTCGAGCTCCGCCTGGGCAAAATACGCCGACGCCTTCCTCAGGATCTCGTTGGCCTGCCGGAGTTCACGAACCTCCCGCTCCAGCGCCTTGATCCGCTCGCGCTCGTCCGTCGTCGGTCCAGCCCGCACGCCCCGGTCGCGCTCGGCCTGGCGGACCCAGTTGCGCAGCGTCTCACCCGAGCAGCCGATCTTGGCCGCAATCGAACGGATCGCCCCGTACTGCGAGTCGTGCTCGCCCTGGTGCTCCAGCACCATCCGCACCGCACGTTCGCGGACTTCGGGGGAAAAAGGTGGGGTTCGCTTCGTCATGGCTCCATCCTCTCAAGAGTTGGAGCCTCCGCAAAACCCGGCGCGGTTCAGCG
>NZ_JBNBZS010000266.1:0-1444 GCF_049629625.1 Roseomonas chloroacetimidivorans
CGGCCCCAGCTATGGACGGCCCCACCACCACGTGGGTCATCTTGGCATCCTAGCAGCACGGTCGCCTGCAGTCAGCTATCCGGTCTTGTCTAGACCCTGATGGTTTCCGCGAAACGGCGCCCAATCACTTAACGCTCTCAAAGAGCGATGTGTCCGTCGGACTTTGCCGCTTCTCGGTCCTGCAACCGATCCTGCCATCAACCTCGATTACCCTCGCAGACCGTGGGCCCCAGCCCGCGCGCCGCGCCTCTTCAGGCAGCCGACGCGAAGGCCCTGGCCGGTTCGTAGCGCTCCCCACGCATCATGATGGCCCAGGCGATCCGCGCGAGCTTGTTGGCGTACGCCACAGTCGCCACATTCACCGGCCGTCGCTCCAGCAGGCGATCGACCCAGCCGGTCGGGCTGCTAGCTGCCCGCTTGCACCAGCCGACGACCGCCCGCGCGCCGTGAACCAGCAGGCGGCGGATGTAGCCATCGCCCCTCTTGCTAATACCCCCGAGCCGCTCCTTGCCGCCGCTCGACCTCTGCTGCGGTACCAACCCCAGCCAGGCCGCAAACTGCCGACCCGAGCCAAACTGGCGTGGGTCGCCCACCGTCGCCACCAGGGCACTGGCCGTGATCGGACCGATGCCTGGCACACCTTGCAACCGGCGGCTGGTTTCGTCGGCCCTGTGCCAGGCGAGTAGCTTGGCCTCGACCTCGTCGACGCGCTCGCCGAGAGCCCGCAGTTGCGCAGCCAATATGCCAAGCATCTCAGCCGCCAGCGGCGGTAGCCGCCTCTCAGCCTCTGCCCCCGCCTGCAGCAGCGCGAGGAGCCGGTCGATGTTGCGGATCCCTTGGCCGACGGCGATGCCGAACTCGGCGAAGTGGGACCTGATGGCGCTGATCAAGCTGCTGCGCTGACGGATGAGCAGGTCTCGCGTCCTGTGCAGAAGAATGACGGCCTGCTGCTCCGCCCCCTTCACTGGGACAAAGCGCATGGTCGGACGCGTCACCGCCTCACAGATCGCCTCGGCATCGGCCGCGTCGTTCTTCTGGCTTTTCACATACGGCTTCACGAACTGCGGCGGCATGAGCCGGACCTGGTGACCCAGCTTGTTCAGCTCGCGGCCCCAATGATGCGCCGTGTGACAGGCCTCCATGCCAACAAGCGCCGGCGGCAATGTTGCAAAGAAAGCCGTGACCTCACTTCGACGCAGCCGGCGCCGCAGAACAACCCGCCCCGCAGCATCCACCCCGTGTACCTGGAAGACATTCTTTGCCAGGTCCAGTCCAATGACCTCGACCGCCATCCTCGCCTCCTCTCGCTGGGTCCCCTGGCCGCATCCTCGGCCAGGAGAGCAGTTAGGAAAGCGGGGCCGTCCATCCCATCACGGCCGCACCTCACTGCACAGCCATTACCAGATCGAGTTTCTACTTGCATTCATGAGGGCATCCACACACG
>NZ_JBNBZS010000267.1:0-1432 GCF_049629625.1 Roseomonas chloroacetimidivorans
GCTGCTCGAACCGATCGGCCACATCCCTCCCGCCGAGGCGGAAGCGCGCTATTATGCCCAGGCCGAGATGCAAGCCTCGGCCGCTTGACCCAAACCAAATGGCCTCCGGCAAACCCGGGGCGGTTCAGCCAAGGGTCGGGGTGCGGCTCGGAGAGGCTCCGCGCTGCTACAGGGTCTCGTGCATTGCGGCCGTTGCGGACGCCAGATGGGGGTCAGCTACGGCCGCCAGCAGCCACGCTACGAATGCCGGCGGGCCCAGACGCACCATGCTGAGCCCATGTGCCAATCATTCATCGCCGGTGAGATCGATTCCGTGATTGTGGAGGCATTTCTAGAGGCGGTGCGGCCTGCCGGGCTGGAAGCCACCCTCACCGCGCTGCGGAACCTGGAGCAGGAGCGCCAGGCCGTGGGTCGGCAATGGCAACTTCGTGTCGAGCGCGCCCGCTACGAGGCACGCCTGGCGCAACGGCAGTATGACGCGGTGGACCCTGACAATCGTCTGGTCGCCCGCGAACTGGAGCGCCGCTGGGAAGCGGCACTGGCCGGGGCGGAAAGGCTGGAGCAGGACTATGCGCATCAGCTCGCCACCGAGTTGCGGCCGCTGGATGCCGTGGAAACAGAGGAGGTGCGCCGGCTTGCCTCGGACCTCCCGGCCTTGTGGCGGGCGGACACCACGACACCCCTGGACCGCAAGCGCCTGCTCCGCCTCGTGGTCGCAGCCGTCACCGTGACGGTCAGGGCAGGCCGGAACGGGGCGGACTTCCTGGTCCTCTGGAGTGGTGGCGCCCGGACGACACACTGGGTGGACAGCCCTGGGTTCGGGCGGCACTTGTGCACCGATGCGGGCGTGCTGGAAACGATCCGCGACCTGGCCCGCAGGATGCCAGACCACCAGGTGGCGGCCGCGTTGGCCGAGCAGGGCCTGCTCACCCGCCAGGGCAAGCCCTGGACCCGCGGCAGGGTGGCGTCCATGCGGCGCCAGCACGCCATCCCGACGGCCTGTCCCACCCAGACCCGCGGGGTCAATGTCCGGGCGGACGGGTACGTGCCGGCGAAGGTGGCGGCGCGGCACCTTGGCATCACCTTGGGCGCCATTCGCGTCTGGGCTCATCGTGGCGTCCTCGCCTGCGACCAGAGCAGCCAGGCGTCCAAGCTCTGGATCAGGCTCGATCCCGGCGACCTCGAGCGGCTCGGCGGACAGGCCGACACCACCGGGATGGAAAGGGCGCGCGACATCGCCGATCGGAGCGGCAGTTCGACTGCTGCGGTCTGGGAGCGCGTCCGCCGAAAGGAGTTCTCCGCCTACCGGATCCAGAGAGGCCGCAACCAGTGGGATTGGCGGCTCTCTGCCCAGGTGCCGGCCTCGGCCACACCACCCAGCCGCCATTCGTCCTCAGCAGAAAGGACCACAGCACAATGAACACGTCTCGGA
>NZ_JBNBZS010000268.1:0-1407 GCF_049629625.1 Roseomonas chloroacetimidivorans
CTAGTGGGTCACTTGCCTCGGACTGTGCCATACTGGCTGCTTCCGGATGACGAGGTGACCCATGTCACGGCGACAGGGGGATCCGCTCCGCCTACTGAGCGAAGCGGAGCGGACATTGCTCTCACGGCTGAGCCGGTCGCAGATTGCGCCGGCAGCGCAAGTTACTCGTGCCCGAGCCTTGCTGGCTGTGGCCGATGGTCAGAGCTACACGACGACGGCGCATCTGGTTGGACGCCGCAACGGGGACACCGTTGCGCGCTGGGTGGCAGGCTTCAATCGCGACGGGCTGACCGCGGTGGTACCGCGCCATGACGGTGGTCACCTGGTCCGCTACGGTGAGGTAGAGCAGCGGCGCATCCTGGCCGAAGTTGCCCGGCCGCCGGAGCGTGCACGGGACGGCACGGCGACCTGGTCGCTGGCCACGCTGCGGGATGCGCTGCGTCGGGCAGAGGACGGCCTGCCCGGCATCAGCACTTACACGATTGGTCGGGCTCTGCACGCCGCCGGTCTGAGTTGGCAGAAGGGGCGAAGCTGGTGCGAAACCGGCGCGGTCGTGCGCAAGCGCAAACACGAGGGCTTGGTCACTGTCACTGATCCGGATGCCGCCGCAAAAAGGGGCTGATCGAGCGGGCCTACGCACTCGGCGCCTCCCTTGGTCTGGCAGTCTGGTGCGAAGACGAGGCCGGCCCGTTCCAGGCGGTGCCGCAACCGGGCAGCAGTTGGCGACCGCAAGGCCACCCCGCGACCCAGCCGCACGAGTATGTCCGGGGCGGCACCTGCAAGATCCTGACCCTGTTCCATCCCACAACCGGACTGGTGCAACTCGAGCCTGTCAGCAGCTGCACCAACCCGGTCCTGCATGGCTGGCTCAAGGCGAGGCTGACCTCGATCGTGGCGGCTTTGCCGGCGCAAGCCGAGCCCATCGGCACCGCGGCAAGCCGTGCTGCGTGGCAGGCCTGGCAAGACGGGCTGGCAGAACGCTTCACCTTGCCCGCCCAGCTGCCGTCGCTGCGCATGCTCCTGGTGTGGGACAACCTCGCCGGCCACAAGACACCCGAGATGGTGATCTGGCTCTGTCAGCACGGCATCATGCCGCTCTACACCCCGCTTGGCGGCAGTTGGCTGAATATGGCCGAGTCCATCCAGCGCATCCTCAAGCGGCGCACGCTTGACGGCCAGCACCCGCAGAACCCGACTGAGATCGGCACCTGGTTCCAGCAGACCGCCGAGGCTTGGAACCGGCATCCCACACCGTTTCTGTGGAACGGCAAGCGCCGGCAAAGGCGCCGAAAGCAACGCGGCGACGCACACGCACTTGGCGGCTCGGGTGCTCACACTCGGCAGCCGCTCTCACCACACCGTCGCTGTCCAAAAGAATGGCACAGTCCGAGGCAAGTGACCCACTAG
>NZ_JBNBZS010000269.1:0-1400 GCF_049629625.1 Roseomonas chloroacetimidivorans
GACACCATGCTGAGCGAGCACCGGGACATGACGGCGGCCAAGGCTTTCTTCCGCTCGGCCAGGTCCGTCACCGGCCTCGTTCCCGACAAGGTCACCACGGACGGACATGGCTCCTACTCGCGGGCGATCCGCTCAACGCTGGGCAAGAGGGTCACCCACCGCACCAGCGTCTACAGGAACAACGGGCTCGAACAGGATCACCGGGGCATCAAGGGCCGGATCCGATGTATGCGCGGGTTCAAGAGCTTCATCTCGGCAGAGCGCTTCTGTCGCAGCTACGATGAACTTCGCAACCACTTCCGCCCTCGCCGCCGCTACAACCAGCATGTCCCCGCCAACCGCCGCCGCGTGCTTCATCTCCGTCGCGCCGCAGCCGCGCTCGCCATTCTCGCCGCAGCGTAGGCTGACAGCATCAGCCAGCCTGCGAGTGCACTTCTGGCGCGAGAGCTGACAGATCCCACGGCCCGCTCCCGCACCTCCGGCGAGTAGCTCGCCGCCGTCTTCTTCGTCGTCATGGCTCCACCTTACTCAAGGGTTGGAACCTCCGCGAAACCCGGGGCGGTTCAGTCACCAAGCCGCGGATGTGGCGCGCCAGGGGCAGCAGCGTACGAGCCGATACCCGGGGCACCGGCAGCTCCGTTGGTGCCGAGCGTTCAAGGTCCGTGGCAGCACGCCGGATCAGGCGCCGCCGGCCATCAGGCAAGGCAACGGCCAGGAACCGAGGGCCACGGCCACAGGTGAGGGACAGGACCGCCAGGCGCTGACCAGACAAGGGATGGCGAGGGTCCGTCGCCGTCACCGCAGAGATCAGCCGATCCGCCACTGTGGCGTTTCGAGGTGTTTGGTGATTTGACACTCGGAGATGCCATCGTGGACCGCATCATCCACCGGGCCCACCGGATCGAACTCAAGGGCGCCAGCCTGCGCAAGCGCCAAGCCAGCAACGATGCCTTGACCGACGCCGCCAGCGAGTGAAGTCTACAACCGTCGGCCGTACCGCTCCCCGGCCCCGTCCCCCTGCCAAGCCCCAACGCACGGCAGGTGATCATGATCACCGGATTGGGTGATCACCTTCGGCTGGAACAGCCGATCAGGATCACCGGAATACGCACTCACAGCTCATCAGGTATCCCGGCCTGCCCACCACGTGCTCCCGACGCCCCTGTCCCGGATGCTCCAGGATACAACCGGTGGACTGGCCTCTCCCAGCCCATCGGTGGCGTCGGACCAAATTCATGCCCGATAACAACCGGGCCGAGAACTCGCATCGGCCCATGTGTGGACGGCGCCTGTGGCGCAAGAGGTTTTCAGCCGTGATTCCTACCGGTCGGGTGCATCCATGTGTTCGGCCTGTTTGCGCAGCGCCCATGGCTGCTGGCCCTGATGAAGTCCGCGGATCG
>NZ_JBNBZS010000270.1:0-1383 GCF_049629625.1 Roseomonas chloroacetimidivorans
AACGCCTGCGGCGGCGGCGTGATGTTGTCGCCCTTGGAGCAGAAGACAACGATGGGTGAGCGAACCTTGCGCAAATCGAGCCGCACGCCGTCTTCCGTCACCAGCTCCGCGGTCGCCAGACGATTGCCGATGAAGAGCTCATCCACGATGAACTGCATCTCGTCCGCATTCAGCAGGACGTGGCCGTTCCACCACTTCTCGAAGCCAAGATAGCGCGCCGGCTCCGTGTCGATATGGGCGTGAACGTTGTACTGCTTGGACCAGAGTGTGTTCGCGGGGTCCAGGCTTTCGAAGTTCTGGACCAGCCAGGCGCCATCGAAGAGGCCGTGGCCGAGGTCCCCCAGCAGGGCCGTCGCCCAGGACCCACCGACCATGCCGCCTGAGTAGCGCATGGTGGGCCCGCCTCGCCATCCCGCCCAGTAGGAGAGCGGAGCGCCGGCGATGATGATGGGCCCGAACAGGTCCGGTCGCAGCGCCGCGCCCATCATGATCTGCCAGCCCGCCTGGCAGTTGCCGATGACGACCGGCTTGCCCTCCGCCGTGGGATGGGCCGCGACGACGTGCTCCAGGAAGGCGGTCTCGGCCCGGACCACGTCCAGCACTGTCTGACCCGGCAGCGGATCGGGCAGAAAGCTGACGAAATAGCAGATATGGCCGGCGCGCAGTGCGACGCCGATCTCGCTGTCCGGCTTAAAGCCGCCGATGCCGGGCCCGTGCCCGGCACGCGGATCGACGACAACGAAGGGCCGCTTCAGCGGGTCGATCACCACATCCTCGGGCGGGATGATGCGTAACAGGCTGTAATTGACCGGCCGCGGCAGTTGGGCGCCATCGACCACCATCTCGGCATCGAAATTCAGCACCGAGGGTGCGGGCTTGGCCATATGCTCGTGGTATTGGTTGCCGCGCTGGCGCAGGACGTCGAGGAA
This sequence comes from Roseomonas chloroacetimidivorans, assembly GCF_049629625.1. Taxonomy (NCBI): domain Bacteria; kingdom Pseudomonadati; phylum Pseudomonadota; class Alphaproteobacteria; order Acetobacterales; family Roseomonadaceae; genus Roseomonas; species Roseomonas chloroacetimidivorans. The sequence goes on from NZ_JBNBZS010000270.1 coordinate 930, forward strand.
GAGGATATTCCGTTGCCAGAGATCCAGCAGATAGGCCGCTGCGTCCTGCAGCGGATCCGCCGTGTTCTGGAATGCTAGGTCTGTTACAGTCTGATCCATCGTCGCATGCTCCTCGAGCCATGACTCCAGTGGGCGGGGCCCACGGCGGAGGCGGGCAGACGCCGCGCTGTTGGACGGGCACGGGCCCGCCCCACTCTTCGCCACCGCAATAGCATGCCCGGCGTCGTGTTGTACCGCTGCAGCTGCTTGCACAGAACTGGCCCTCTTTCGGCAACGACACTTCCTGGCAGGATCGATGCTGTCGCGGCCGTTCATCGCAACAGCAGAAGACCGCGGACCTGTCCACCTCAACGCTGCAACCGACGAGCACCCGTTCGAAAGGATCTGGCAGAGATCGCGTCCAGCTCGGCCGAATCCCACCGGGTCGGCCTGCGACCCGGGCCTCATCCGCTGC
>NZ_JBNBZS010000271.1:0-1370 GCF_049629625.1 Roseomonas chloroacetimidivorans
TTGATGCTGTGGACGGCGCCTGCCCCAATCGTGGGCATGGGATGGTAGGATCCCGTAGGTCCAAGTTTAAGGAGCTGTGTCATGCATCAGGAGATTGCCACGGTCGGTCTCGACCTCGCCAAGAACGTGTTTCAGGTCCATGGGGTCAACGCTGATGGGCGCGTTGTTGTCCGCCGCCAACTCCGCCGTGCCGAGGTCCTCAAGTTCTTTTCGGCCCTACCCCCGTGTCTCATCGGTATGGAGGCGTGTGCATCGGCGCACCACTGGGCACGCGAGCTGATCGCGATTGGGCATGAGGTGAAGCTGATGCCGCCAGCCTACGTGAAGGCATACGTAAAGCGCGGCAAGACAGATGCTGCTGACGCTGAGGCGATTGCGGAAGCCGTGACACGGCCGACCATGCGCTTTGTCGCGGTAAAGAGCGCTGAGACCCAGGCCGTGCTCATGCTCCACAAGACGCGCGACCTGCTCGTCCGGCAGCGCACGATGCTCATCAACGCTATCCGGGCTCACCTGGCCGAGTACGGCATCGTCGCGAGCGTCGGTCGGGCGGGTGCCGCGGCCGTCATTGCAGCACTGCATGAGCAGCAGGACGAGGTTCCAGCGCTCGCGCGTTCGGCGCTGCATGGTTTGGCTGCGCAGTATCGCGCGGTTTCGGGTGAGATCGAACGCCTGGAGGGACAGATCCTGTCCTGGCACCGGGCCAGCGAGGTGAGCCGACGTCTGGCAACTATTCCCGGCGTAGGACCCATCACTGCCTCGGCAATCGCCGCGACCGTGCCGGACGCTTCGCTCTTCCGTTCATCCCGGCAGTTCGCGGCCTGGCTCGGCCTCACGCCCAAAGCCCACAGCTCGGGCGGCAAGGAGCGGCTTGGGGGCATTAGCAAGCAGGGAGATGGTTATATCCGCCGCTTGCTGGTTAACGGCGCTTCGGCCGTGATGCGCATGACGCGCAAGGATACCACCCGCCAGCCATGGCTCGCTCGGCTGCTCGAGCGCAAGCCCGCAAAGGTGGCGGCGGTTGCCTTAGCCAACAAGTCGGCACGGATCGCGTGGGCCGTCATGGCGCGCAACAAGGTCTACGCGGGAGCTGCCGCGTGAGGAGCTTTCAGCCGCTGATCCAATGATGAGCGGCTGGAAGGCGTAAGGGTGACTGAGCAGTGATGACGAACCGGTCAGACCGGGGATCGGCTAAACCAAAGCGGTTCAAGCGCTCTCGAAGCGCGATGATTTGATCAGGAGCCGATCCGCGGACTTCATCAGGGCCAGCAGCCATGGGCGCTGCGCAAACAGGCCGAACACATGGATGCACCCGACCGGTAGGAATCACGGCTGAAAACCTCTTGCGCCACAGGCGCCGTCCACACATG
>NZ_JBNBZS010000272.1:0-1368 GCF_049629625.1 Roseomonas chloroacetimidivorans
AGAAGAAGCGGTAGGCCGCCTTCGTGCCCGCCCAGTCCTGGCAGGCAAGCGGCAGAGGCTGGCCGATGGCGCCGCCGAGCTGCTGCAGGAGCCGCCTCAATCGGTCCACAAGGCGCCGGTCGCCCATACCATCACGCGGGAGCTCGTGCTCGATCCAGGATGAGCCCTCAGGTCCGGCCGAGCCCGCAACACGTGACATGCCCCAAACCTCGCCACGACAGACGCGCTGCACGACAAGGAATCACGACCGCTCCTCTCAACGTAAGCGTCAGCCCTCAGCGGCCTTGAGGTGACGGGTCATGCCTGCCGAGATGGCGGGCATGACGGACGAAGCTGAAGTGTTGGAAGCGCTCGGAGCGGATCCTTCCGACGGTCGGAAGGGCGCTTTGCGAGCGCGCGCGGATCGGGGCGTCCAGGTCGAGGTGCGACCGGTGCGGCGGCGAGAGTGGCCTGATGCGGACAAGGTGCGGGTGGTCCGCGAGAGCCTGCAGCCGGGTGCGGTGGTGCAGGCGGTGGCGGATCGGAACGGGGTGAGCACGGGGCAGCTCTATACCTGGCGCAAGGAGATGCTGGCGGCGGCGGTCTCGGGGTTCGCGCCGGTGGCGGTGGTGCCGGAGGCGCCGCGTGTGGCAGGACCCGCGCCGGCGCGGGAGGGTGTGGCCGAGGCGGCCGGCGTGATCGAGATTGGCTTGCCCTCGGGCGCGACAGTGCGTGCCAGCGGCCGGGTGGACATGGCTGTGCTGCGCGTTGTACTGGCCGAGCTTGGTGGTCCGTGATGTTCGGCCCGCCGCCTGGTACGCGCGTCTACCTTGCTTGCGGCGCGACGGATATGCGCAAGGGATTCGACGGCTTGGCCGCGCAGGTGCAGACCGTGCTATCGCAGGATCCATACAGCGGCGCGGTATTCTGCTTCCGTGGGCGCCGAGGAGACCTGCTGAAGATTTTGGTCTGGGACGGGCAGGGCCTGGTTCTCGTGGCCAAGAGGTTGGAGAAGGGCCGCTTCGTATGGCCGCAGGCGACGAGCGGTGTTGTTTCTCTGACCCCGGCCATGCTCTCGATGCTCTTGGAAGGCATAGATTGGCGGATGCCGGCCTGGACGGCACGCCCCGAGGTGGTCGGGTAACGCCATCCTTATTTGGCGCGACGCGGCGAGGCCGGCAACACTTCGCGCGTGCCCCCCGAGCTCGACACTGCGGCATTCCCGGACGACGTCGAGACGCTGCGCGCCTTGCTGGCGCAGCGCGATGCGCTGATTGCCGAGCGCGACGCGGCGCTGGCCGAACGCGATGCCGAGTTGCGCAACGCGGGCTACGAGATCGAGAAGCTGAAGATCCAGCTGGCGACGCTGCGGCGCGACCGCTACGGCCG
>NZ_JBNBZS010000273.1:0-1360 GCF_049629625.1 Roseomonas chloroacetimidivorans
GGACGGCGAACAGCAACTTGGAGAACGTAATCCAGCTAAAGTGCGTGTAGCAGTCTGGGTGAGGGCGGCTGTCGTCGTATCCTGCTCGTTTCATCAGATCGCGCACTACGCTCTGCGGAATACCTGCTTCCCGCGCCGCCTCCCCCGACGACGCGCCCGCCTGCTCCACCGCCGCGCTGGGCGTGGGGGTGCGGCGGTTCCATGCGGCGATGGCTTCGGCTTCGGTTGCCTCTGCAATACCGGCCGAGCACCCCATGCACTCGACGTAGCCGGAGCCAGGATGGTCCGGCATGAACGAGGCAACGGGGCCGTGACTGTGAGGCTCAATGGCATGGGAGAAAGCCTCACCGCCGCAGAACGGGCAGGAGGCCAGCACCATCTCCTCGCGCGGGGTCGGGGTCTCAGCGGGCATGGGGGGGCTCCTGCTCGGCTGCGGGGTGGGCGGTCAGCGCGCGGCGGACTTGGTGCCCGAAGCGCGTAGCTCGGATGCGGATGTTCTCGTGCCGGTCCTTCGTCAGCCCAAACACCACAGCGAGGACGAGTGGCTGGTCTGAGGCGCCTAGAGACATGAGCACGTGCCAGAGGCGCCGGCTGTTGAGGATGCGCTGCGGCACCTGCACCGAAGCACCATTAGCCGGCAGCCAGAGCATCGCCTCGCGCTGTAGCGGCGAAAGGTTAGTTGCTATCTCGGCCGCACTCATCACACCCCTCCCTTCTTGGCGCGCCGTACATCCCTCGCGATCCGGTTGAACATGGCCCGCAGCCGGGCGGCCTCGGCTTCCACGTCGATTCCGTCACGCCGAGCCTCAGCGATCACCTCGGCGTCGGTCAGGTGCAGGATGCGTTCGACCTCCCCGGCTTCGGTCAGCGTCGTATGACCGTAGGCACGGAATGCCAGTCCCCGGCGGATCAGGCTGTCGCGGGGCGCCTTGCCGATGATGTCGCCGTCATGCGTAGGGCGGCGCCGGTCCAATTGCTTGAGGACGGCGATCTCGCCCGCGTCGAAGTTCGTTTGCTGCTCACCGCCCATCACACCCCTCCCTGCGGCGCGGAGGCGCGGGCGAGGGCGGCGCGGGCAGCAATCGCCGCATCGATTTCGGCACGCACGTCTGCGCCAATGGGGTGCTTGCACCCGAAGTAGCAGCAGGCCCGGTTGCGCTCACACGATCCCGGCTTAATGCAGTAGGACGGCCAGCGAGACCGCATCTCGCCCGGCTGCGGGGTGGGGGGTGCGGGTTGGGTCATACGAACCTCCCGCCGTAAGCGCGCCGGTAATGCAGCCGCAGCCCCAGCACGCGTACCAGCCAGCCATCGCGCTCGCGCCGCACCAGAGGCAGCAGGCGCCACGACAGCCCGAACG
>NZ_JBNBZS010000274.1:0-405 GCF_049629625.1 Roseomonas chloroacetimidivorans
TCCCGGGCGACCCGCTGCTGCCGCTGGACCCGATCTTCAACACGGTGTCCGACGAGGCCGCGCGCAACCGGCTGGTGGCCCGCTTCGACCTCGACATCACCCGGCCTGAATGGGCGTTGGGCTACCGCTTCGACATCGTCCTGCGCGGCCGTGAGGCGACCCCGATGGAGGATGGCCATCATGACTGACGCGACCCCGGAACTCGCGCCCTCCGAGGCGACACCCGCCACCGCCCACCAGACCGCCGGCCCCTACTGGCACCTGATCGACTTCCCGGAATGGGCGGATACCACGCGCCACTTCGCCGATTGCCTGCCCGAGGGCGCCGAGCGCATCACCCTGACCGGGACAATCAGGGACGGCACCGGCGCGCTGGTGACGGATGCCATGGTGGAGATCTGGCAC
>NZ_JBNBZS010000275.1:0-954 GCF_049629625.1 Roseomonas chloroacetimidivorans
TGATCCCACGGCCTTCCAGGGCTATGGCCGCAGCCGGACCGACAAGGAAGGGCGCTTCCGCTTCGTGACGCTGAAGCCCGGGCCGGTGCCGGTCGGACCCCATGCCGGCGGCAATGCCCTGCAGGCCCCGCATGTCGCGCTGGCCGTCTTCGCCCGCGGCCTGCTCCAGCACCTCTCAACCCGGCTCTATTTCGAAGGCGAGCCGCTGAACGCCACCGACCCCGTGCTCAAGGCCGTGCCCGAAGCCCGGCGTGCCACCATGATCGCCAGGCCCGCCGGAAACAGCACCTGGAACCTCGACCTCCGCCTCCAGGGCGAAGGCGAAACCGTCTGGATGGCGGTGTAGAAACTGGTGCAGCAATAAGCACGGTTGTTGCCGTGGTTGCCATCACCAGATCGATCGCGCGCACGAGCAACAACCCGATCACGCTGGAGGAGCAGGGAAGTCCATCCATCAGGCTTACGAAGCCGGTGGTTCCTTCGTCCACATCCGCATCCGCGACCCCGCCGAGTTCTCTTCAGAACCTGCCCTCCTCGCCCGCGTCCACGATTGCGTGTGCAAGCAATACCGAGACATACTCGCCCAGTTCTCTACCAGCAGGCACGGGCGCGAATTTTCCGCGCGCTGCTCGTGACCACGCTACGCACAGCCCAATGATGGGCTCAGCGCTTCATCCACCGCGCTCGACGGCCCTCACGACCTGCAACGGCACCGTCAACTTGCTGGCCTCTAGGCGACGAGGCTGGCTGATCGGCAGCGGGATCAAGGGCGATCAAGCCCGCGCGGCGACCCCGCTGATCTCGGACCACACCTCGAATGCGCGCGCCCTTGCGGTGCGGTAATCGCTGGCAGTGACGCGGTCGCGGCGAAGATGAAAGAGGTTGTTGATCCCGTCATGGGCGGAGAGGAAGCGCTGCGCCTGGCCGGCGGACTTGAACCGCTTCATCTGTCGT
>NZ_JBNBZS010000276.1:0-1353 GCF_049629625.1 Roseomonas chloroacetimidivorans
CTAGATACCGTAATCGGGTCGGCTGGTGGCGCGAGCTGCCATGACCGGTTGTTCTTCCAGGAGGCCCAGGCGGGGCTCAGCAGAGGGAGGCACCGAGATGACCCACTATGCCGGGATCGACGTCTCGCTGGAGACGAGCAGCATCTGCATCGTTGACGGCTCCGGGGCAGTGGTCCGGGAGTTGAAGGTTCAGAGTGAGCCGGAGGTTCTGGCTGCGGCCCTGACGGGGACGGGTCTGGAGTTTGCCCGTGTTGGCCTGGAGGCCGGGCCGATGTCGCAGTGGCTCCATGCCGGACTGAAGGCCGGAGGGTTGCCGGTGGTGCTGCTCGAGACGCGGCAGTTACGGGCGGCGACAAGGGCCATGCCGGTCAAGACGGACCGGACCGATGCGCGTGCCATCGCCCAGATGGTCCGGACCGGCTGGTTTCGGGCCGTGCACGTGAAATCGGAACTCTCCCAGGAGCTTCGGGCACTGCTGACGGCCCGCAAGCTGCTGGTCGGCAAGCTGCGGGACATCGACAACGGCATCCGCGGCCTGCTGCGCGGCTTCGGGCTGAAGGTCGGCCCAGTCGGTGAGCGCGCCTTCCCCACCCGCGCCCGTGAACTCGCGGCGGACCGCAAGACCCTCGCTGCCGTGATCGAGCCCTTGCTGCAGGTGCGCGAGACGCTGCTGTCCGAGCGGGAGCGCCTGCATCTCCTCGTCATCCACGCCACGCGCGACGATGCTGTCTGCCGCAGGCTCATGACGGTACCCGGCGTGGGACCGGTCACGGCGCTGACCTTCTGCTCAGCGGTGGACGACCCGGCCCGGTTCAGCAGATCCCGTGCAATCGGGGCCCATTTCGGCCTGACGCCCCGACGTTACCAGTCGGGTGAGACTGACCGGGTAGGCCACATCAGCAAGCAGGGCGACGGTCTGGCTCGCCAAGCGCTCTACGAGGCCGCGAACGTGCTGCTCACCAGAACAAGCCGCTGGTCGTCGCTCAAGGCGTGGGGGCTGGTAATCGCGAAGCGCTCGGGCATGCGCCGCGCCAAGGTGGCGGTTGCCCGCAAGCTCGCCGTCGTCCTGCTGGGCATGTGGCGCAACGGCACCGAGTTCCGCTGGGGCAAGGAGGCGGCGGTGGCGTCATAGCCCGCACCTCCGACCCAAGCGCCCGACGTCCCGTCGCGGGGACGCGGCAGGGCGAGACCGCAACAGCACCGGTGCCGGTATCCGCCGAGCCCGCTTGCTAGATTGGTCCACCCCGCCTGCCTGGCCGTAGCCTGTGGCGGCTCCACGCCGACCACGAACAGAAGCGAGGAACCCGCGACGTGACCACCACGCCGGTCATTGACCGACCCGATTACAGAAGG
>NZ_JBNBZS010000277.1:0-1342 GCF_049629625.1 Roseomonas chloroacetimidivorans
CCGTGAGAGCAATGTCCGCTCCGCTTCGCTCAGTAGGCGGAGCGGATCCCCCTGTCGCCGTGACATGGGTCACCTCGTCATCCGGAAGCAGCCAGTATGGCACAGTCCGAGGCAAGTGACCCACTAGTCAGCTCAAGGCAGGCGGTTGGTCTTGTGCATAAGCCGTCCATGCCGCCCCCGCTTCTGCGGACTATCGTCAAGCGCGTCGATGACCTGCCCGGTCTCACAGGTCTCTGCGCAGGCTTTGAGGGTGGCGAGTGGCGCTATGAGCAACTCGCGGAGCATATTGTCGAGTGGCTTCCTGAATTCGCACTCAACGAGCGCGAGTTCAACGCCCTCAGTGGCGCGAACGCTCGAAGGGCCCTTCGCGCCGCTGCCGAGACGATTTACAAATCGGCAAAGTATGCGACCCGTGGGGAGATCGGCGAGATCCTACTTCACGCCATCATCCGGCAAGAGTTCGGATCGACTCCCGCAATAAGCAAGGTGTTCTTCAAGGATGCACCGAACGACACGGTCAAGGGCTTCGATGCTGTTCACGTCGTCGAGGCCAACGACGGCCTCGAACTATGGCTGGGCGAGGTGAAGCTTTATCAGGATGTGTCGAGCGCTGTACGTGATGTGGTGAAGGAGCTGCATGAGCACACTCGCATTCCGTATCTCCGGACAGAATTCGCAGCAATCTGGCGAAAGGTCGATCCGGATCATCCGCATCGCGCAGCCCTCGAACGTCTCCTTGCGGGAAACGTCACCATGGATGAGGTGTTCACGCGCCTCAGCATTCCGGTGCTTCTTACCTATGATAGCTCGACAGTTGCTGCTCATAAGCGCACCGATGGCGTCTACGAGGCGGCAATCGCTGCAGAGTTCGACAAACATCATGGCCGATTCCGTGCTGCACGCCTGCCGGACGAAGTGAAGATCATTCTAATCTTGCTGCCCATGAACAATAAGGCCAAGCTGATCGAACGCTTTGACGCGAAGCTGAAGGGCATGATGGCATGACCCCGGAAGAGACGCTTCGCGCGCTCAAAGCACCCTCCCGGAGTTCCGCCGAAGCGTTTGCGATTCTGCAGTCTATCGCGCGTCATCTCGGTCAGGCTCCCGAGAATCCTACTGCTCAATCCCTCCTGATCCGGGTTCTTGAGCATCGAGACGACTTCGCAGGCTACTCACAGTTGCTTAATGCCCTGCTCCGAGAGACGGGCCTCTACCCTTAGGGCTTGTCAGGCGATAACCGCTTCATCTGAGTTGTTGCGGGGGCGGATGGTGTAGTTCCATTCGCCATGGAAGTCGTGCCGGGCGATGTTGAGGGAAGCCATCTGTTCGTCGGAGACGGCGA
>NZ_JBNBZS010000278.1:0-1324 GCF_049629625.1 Roseomonas chloroacetimidivorans
CGAGGCCGAGCAGCTCGCTCTAGCCCTTGGAAGCGACGGCTCAGAGGGGCTGATGTTCCGCTTTGCGGTAGAGACAGAGCTAGACGGGACGGTCAGGCGCATTGTCTTTCTTGCGCTCCGCGGCGAGACGGGGCGGGTGGAGTGCTTCTGGCCCGCTCCGCTGAGTGACGGCCCTGATGAGCGCCGGAACAGCCGTAACTTCCTGCAGCTGCCTCTCAGCGCGGGTGCGAAGATGGCTGCGCGTCCGGCCCAGGCGCGCAATCGCGCGGGCTCAAAGGCATCTTCCCGGGAGCAGGGCCAGCTAGAGGGCGCGTAGCCGCCCCGCCGTTCACGGCTGCTGCGGCCGATTCATCCCTAGAGAAGCCCAGGCTTGTCCCTGCGCCTGCGGGAGAGCCGCGTGCTGGTGCCAGGATGCCTCGTGCAGGTCCTGATTGCAGCTGTCGTGTCCAGATCCCAGCCATCGCCCCGTCCCACAAGCAGGTCGCCCTGGGCCCGGGGAAACCCGGACCGCTCGGCTGCGCAACGGCGTGCTTCGGCGCCCCTGAGGTCTGGCGAGCCACAACACGACAACTCCTGCCTGGCGGGTGTTCAGCGACAACCATCTTGGCCGGTACCGACAGGCAAGTTGGCCGGTGGCCCCGGACGCAGGTCGGGCGTAGCCCGGCCGGAGACCGGGGCCACCGGCGCGATCGTCTCTATCGGGGATGATGGCGTGGGGTGCTGGCCGCTGCGGGCCGGTACGAGCGGGATCTCTGTGACCAAACGGAGACCGCAACGTGCCGGGCAAACCCGTCACCGACCAGCAAGCGAGAACCTACATGCAAGACCGACTGCGTCACAGCCAGCGCGCCGCCGCTGCCCGGGCAGGCTTCAGCGAGCGCACCGCCCGGCGGCTCGAGGGCGACCCCCGGCTGCCGTCCCAGCGCCAACCCAAACGCGGCCGTACTGTCCCCGATCCGCTGGCCGCGGTCTGGGAGCCGGTGCTGCTGCCGATCCTGCGGGGCGATCCGGCGGTGCTGGCCGTCACCCTGCTTCGCCACCTGCAGATCACCGACCCGGACAGCTTTCCCGACGACCGCCTCCGCCGGACCCTGGAACGGCGCGTGCGCGACTGGCGCGCCCTGCATGGGCCGGAGCGGGACGTCATCTTCCGCCAGGCGCCGGAGCCTGGCCGGATGGCGCTGTCGGACTTCACCGACGCCGCGGAACTCGCCGTCACCCTGGCCGGCCGGCTCCTGCCGCACCGGCTCTACCACTTCGTCCTGGCCTACAGCGGCTGGGAGCATGTCGCCGTCGTGCTCGGCGGCGAGAGCTTCACCGCCCT
>NZ_JBNBZS010000279.1:0-1296 GCF_049629625.1 Roseomonas chloroacetimidivorans
TCCGCTCGGCGGCGGACAGGCTCCTGCGCAGGGGCTTCGTCCAGGTTCACCGGGTCGTGTTCACTGACGGGAGGGCCATCGGCAGGGGCCGACATCCGCCGTGCCGGAATGGACGACGAGGACCTCGTCGCAGTGGCCTGTTCCGTAGAGTGGGCGGATCCTTCGGGCATCGGGCGCTTTTAGGCAGCTTCGTCCGGCAGGGATGCCGTGGCTATCAGGTTGGCTTTCATTTGAAGCAGGGCTTCGATGACCTGGTGCCGCGTGGCCGCTGGCAAGCCGGCCGTTAGCTCGCGGTGCAACCTCTCACGATAGGCAGTGATCTCCCGGAGCACTGGAGCCGCGCGGTCAGTCAGGTAAAGCCGCCAGCAACGCCGGTCGTTCGGATCGTGCTGCCGCTCCACCAGCCCGTGGGCCTCCAGGCGGTCAACCAGCCGGCCCGCTGTGATGGGCTCGACCTCAAGCGCGTCCGCCAGCTCCCGCTGGGTCATACCGTCCTGGCGCTCCAATTGCACCAGAACAACCCACTGCGCGCGGGTCATGCCCCGTAGCCGGGCGCGGCGATCGGCATGGGTACGAGCCATGCGACCAACGTCGCTAAGCAGGATTAAGAGATCGCGGTTCAGCTGAGGCACATCTTCTCCCCTGACCCAGGGCGGACATACTGTAAGCGGCGTTACTATCGGTCAAGCTTGAATTGGGCGGGTCAGTGGCTGTTTCGCGATTTGCGTTGGTTGGCCTGGCCGCGTCCGGGGCCATGACCGGTCGACAGCGCTAGTTCGGCGTCATCCTGGACGTCCCTGGGAGAGACGAGGGTCTGCTAACGAAACCAGGAATCAAAGGAGGGCAACAAGGCGGAACCGGCGGCGGTTCACGGCCCAGGCGATCAAGCGGCTTCTGGCTCGCTGGCTGCCGGCAAGTTATGGCTTTACAAACCGACCGGGCGGTCTATGGTTTTTCCCTCAGGCGGCAACGATGCTCCCCATTCCGGGTAGCCGCCTCGGGGTTCGCTGCTGCTGACTTCACTCGCAGTGTGGCCCATTTCGCGTGCCGCTCCCGTCTCCTCCTGTGGCACGCTGTATCGATGCGAAGGAGTTTTGGATGTCGGCATCTACTTTCTCTTCCGGCAGTTCCGCGGAGCCGAACATGCCATGGAACACGATGTTTCCACGTTTTCTATCTCTGTTGCACGTGGTTCAGCACTCGCAGCAGGCCATGTGTGACGCCACCCAGCGTGAGATGGAAATCCTCTCGGAGACGCAGAACCGGGTGAGTGCTGCCCTACAGCGTCTGTGTGGC
>NZ_JBNBZS010000280.1:0-1289 GCF_049629625.1 Roseomonas chloroacetimidivorans
GAGGCGCCGATGGCCACCAGGGGTGCCATCGTTGTTCTCCAGATTGTCGAGGTGCCGGGCCGCGCCCGGCGGGTGGTTCAGTCCGGCCGCTTCCCGGCGCGGCTGTTAAGCGGCGGGACCGGCGGGAATGGCATTCTTGTGATTGCTCTTACGCCACGATCACACCTCCCCTGAAGTGATGTCGTGGTAAAAATCGCCATGGGAAAAAGAGCTGAAATTACTGGTGAACGCTTCGGTGCGTTGACTGTGCTTTCCTATGCAGGGTGGGAGAAAAAGCACGCGTTGTGGCGATGCAGATGCGATTGCGGGAACATCTCCACGGTTCGGCTAAACAACCTCCGCAACGGCCATACGCAGAGTTGCGGTTGCCAAGGCGCTAACGCGACCATCGGTGTTCGCAGCAGAACTCACGGCCACACGCCAGTGGGAGAAGCCACCGCGACTTATCGCACATGGCAGCGAATGAAGTGTCGATGCTACAATACTCACCATGACCGCTACGAACTTTACGGGGGCCGGGGCATCAGAGTTTGCGACAGGTGGCGCAATAGCTTTGAGAACTTCTTGTCCGACATGGGCGAGAGGCCGGAAGGGCATAGCCTCGACCGCATTAACCCAAACGGTAACTACGAGCCGTCAAACTGCCGGTGGGCTACCCATCAAGAGCAGATGAGAAATACCCGAGTATCGGTCATGGTAACCTACCAAGGGAAACGTCTGAGCATGCGAGATGCCGCCGAGCTTGCGGGCATCCCGCATGATCGTGCCTACTTGCGGAAGAAGCGTGGTTGGCCAGAAGACCGATGGTTTGAGTAGTCTCATAACTAGGCAGGCTTCTTCCCCTCCATCTCCTCTGGAGGCGGTATGGGTGGCATCGGGGCGGGTATCGGAACACTCATATCGCCGTTTGCGTGGGCCCTGCCGACTGCATAAGCGGTTTGGATCGCATTGTTCGCATTGTGGCGCATTTCATGTAGTCGCTCCTTGTGTTCCCTCATCAAATTCCACCCTCGATCGCGAGCCTCCTCAGCGCGAAGCAACGCGTCTGCCTTCGCGGCCAAGCGGCGGTCCATACGCTCCAACTCGGCACGATGTCGGCGGCCTGCCGCATCTAGTTCGTGCTGCAATGCCTCGACCTGCTGGTTCAAGTGGGCGATCTGCTTGTCCCGGCTCGCATCCAGCGCAGCGAACCCGTTGACCAGGCGACCTTGCCGGCCATCCTCTTTCTTGACGTTCTCCCGTGACCCGTTGCGCTGTTCGCGCTTAAACTCCCTCCAGGCTCTCCAGCA
>NZ_JBNBZS010000281.1:0-1271 GCF_049629625.1 Roseomonas chloroacetimidivorans
CTCACGAATCCCCTCATTTTCATTGGCTCAGTTATGGCCGCGATTCGCCTGCGTTTCGTAGAACCTCCGTGTCACGGACGGATGGGTGTGGGCAGTGATCGAGGCGGCGCGTGCGATTGGGCGTTTGGGCGAGGTTCGGGGCTTCATTGGCGGGCTGTACGGACCTGACCTGCATGCCAAGCGGGTTGATGCGCTGGCGGGCGCCACGCTCGGGGTGATGACGGGTGCGTCGTTGGCGGTGGCGGTGATCGGCCAGGCCTTGGCGCAGGCACGCGGGCTGGTGACCAAGCACGCGGTCAAGCAGGTGGACCGGCTGCTGAGCAACGCTGGCATCGACGTGTGGGACAGTTTCGCCCGCTGGGTGCCGCAGCAGGTCGGCGCCCGCCCGGACATCCTGGTGGCGATGGACTGGACCGACTTCGACCATGACGGCCAATCGACGCTCGTGCTGAGCCGGGTGACGGGGCACGGCCGGGCGGCGCCGCTGATCTGGCTGACCGTCTGGAAGGAGGAGATCGCAACCCGGCGCAACGACTACGAGGATGCCTGCCTGCGCCGCCTGGCCGAAACCATGCCGCCGGATTGCCGCGTCACCATCCTGGCCGACCGAGGCTTCGGTGACCAGAAGCTGTTCGCCTTCTTGGATGAGTTGGGGTTCGGCTACGTCATCCGCTTCCGCGGCAATATTCGCGTCGCCGACGCCACCGGCGAGACGAGGCCGGCGGCTGACTGGGTGGGCAAGGATGGCCGCGCCCGCAAGCTGCGCAACGCGCGGGTCACGGCACAGGGGCGGCAGGTGGGTGCCGTGGTCTGCGTGCAGGCAAAGGGCATGAAGCAGCCTTGGTGCCTGGCCGCCAGCGACCCGGAGGCCAAGGCCGCCGTGCTGGTCAACCATTATGCCAGGCGCTGGACGATCGAGCCGAGCTTCCGCGACACCAAGGACCTGCGTTTCGGCATGGGCCTCTCCTCCACCCGCATCAGTGAGCCGATGCGGCGCGACCGGCTGCTGCTGGTCAACGCATTTGCCATGGCGCTGCTGACCACGTTGGGCGCCGTTGGCGAGAGCCTCGGCATGGACCGCCTGCTCAAATCCAACACCAGCAAGACCCGCAGCCACTCGCTGTTCCGCCAGGGCTGCATGCTCTACGAATTAATCCCCAGCATGCCTGAGCACAGGCTCGTCCCGCTCATGACAGCCTTCGCCAAAGCCGTCGCGCAGACCAGCACCTTCAGCAACCTACTTGCTCATGCGCAATGAGGGGATCATTGAG
>NZ_JBNBZS010000282.1:0-1267 GCF_049629625.1 Roseomonas chloroacetimidivorans
GGCTGCGGCAGGCAAGGCGGCCATCATCCCGCCAAAAGGCAACCGGAAGCAGAAGCGGGACTACGACCGGCATCTCTACAAGGCGCGGCACCTGATCGAGAACTTCTTTGCCAAGCTCAAGCAGTTCGGTGCTGTCGCAGGCGTGGTGGGAAATCGGGTGACGTAGTCTCCGGCTTGTTCAACGAGCCATGACCGGCGTTGGCGCGCCGGCGGAGACCACGCCATGGACAAGGATAGCAGCAGAGGGCCTGCGGAGCAGGCGCTGTTTGCCGGAGAGGCTTGGTTTGACCCGATCGAGGCGGGGCTGAGGGGCCGGATCCGCGGCCTGATCGAGGAGCTGGTGGAGCAGGAGCTCGAGGCCGCGTTGGGGCGCGGACGCTATGAGCGAACTGGCGGGGCAGTCGGACATCGGCATGGCCACCGCAGGCGGCAGCTGACCGGCTCGTTTGGGCCGGTTGAGTTAGCCGTGCCGCGGGCCCGGCTGCGGGCCGAGGACGGCAGCAGCCAGGAATGGCGCAGTGAACCGCCCCGGGTTTGTCGGCAACTGTAATCAGGTTGCGGCGTCGAGACGGTAGTCTGTTTCGCTGGCGACCATTGCGTTGAGCGTGACGAGGAGCTTGCGAGCCGTGGCGGTCAGGATGGCCTTCACCGGTTTGCCTGCGGCCTGCAGGCGGTTACGGAACTCGCGGAAGATGGCGGAGCGTCGGGACGCTTGAAGGGCTGCGAGGTAGAGAGCGGTGCGAACGAGGGCCCGACCGCCGGCGATTGAGCGTGCTCCGGATTTCTTGCCGCTGTCGCGCGCGATCGGCGCTAGGCCGGCCAAGGCTGCGATCCTACGTCGGTCGAGCTGACCGAGCTCCGGCAGTTCGGCGATCAAGGTGGCCGCGACGATTGGGCCGACACCTGGCGCGGTTCGGAGGCGCCGATCGATACTGGCGAGGTCCACGTCGGCTGCGACGGTGGCGGACATGCGCTCCTCGACTTTGGCGATGTGGCGATCGAGGACGGCGATGATGGCCCGGATGTCTGCAAGTGCGCCGGGATCGGTGGTCTGCTGCAGCCTGGTGGCTTCCTGCTTGCGCAGGTCGACGAGCTGGCGGCGGCTTTGCCGAGGACGCCCATGGCGCGGGCGAAGTCGCGCGCTTGACGCGGATTCACCCGGGTGAAAGGGACGTCTGCTGCCTCGAGCGCATCGCGCAGGCCCCGATCATAGCCGCCGCTGGCCTCGAAGATGACCCAGAGGCGGTCCTTCTTGCATCGAGCCGCA
>NZ_JBNBZS010000283.1:0-1220 GCF_049629625.1 Roseomonas chloroacetimidivorans
TGGCAAGCTGGCGAGACCACGATGGAGGTCTTCCGCAGCTTCGACCACGTCCCGTGCGAACTTCTGAATCGCATATTGGCGCGCATCCTCGACCTCTCGCGTGGCGCGCGCACGGAGATTGGCCAGTTCCGCCTCCGCCCGAAGCCAGCGGTCCTTCAGCGCGTCTCGTTCGGCCTCCAGTTCTGCAACGCGGTCCGGCGTTGTCACCGCGGCTTGGGCCTCGCCTGGCTCCTCGGGACGGCCAGGCGGCAAGTCTTGGCTCTGATTCGGTTCAGTGCTCATGGCAAATGCTCGACGACCCTGTTGAACGACCCTGCCTGTCAGGCGGCCAACTGCTGAACCCAGCCCTTGAGGAAGTTGAGATCCGTCACACCCGCGCGGCGGGCGGCGACTTGCCCCTTCTTGAACGCAAGCAGGGCCGGAATGCCCTGGACGCCGAGTTCACTGGCAAGCTGCGGTTCAGCGTCCACGTCAACCTTCACGAAACGCGCCCGCGGCTCGAGTTCACGGGCCGCCCGCTCGAAGATCGGCGCCATGGCCCGACACGGACCACACCACCCGGCCCAGAAATCGGCGATGACCGGGATATCGCTTCCCGCCAGGTGCTTACGGAAGCGCTCACCCGTGAGGGCAACAGGCTGTCCCTCAAAGAGCCGGGCATGGCACCGCCCGCACTTGGCCGCGTCGGCCGGACGGTCCCGGGGAATGCGATTAACCATATCGCATTTCGGGCAAACGACATGGAAAGTGTCCGACACTGCTTACCTCCTTTCAGCAAGCACTCTCCAAGCTGTGCTTTCATTCTGGTGTCGGCCACCGCTCCATTCCACCCGGGCAGGTGCTCTGACTGATACCGCGCCGGGCTGGCTCCGCCATGAACCGCCGGATGCGACCGCCGGCGAGGTGAAAGGCGGCGGCCCTGCCCGCCGGATCTTCAAAAAATGGGGGAACTCTCCTATTTCGTCCCCCGACTTGGGGCGTCTAACGGGCGCCCTGGCCAAGGAGGATCAGAGAAGAGAGACGCAAGGAGTGCGACATGGAGAAAGACCTTTCGCGCCCTGAATCACAGCTGCGCCGCCTGCATGAGATGGAGCAGGCCTTCACCGCCCTCGCCCCCGAGATCAAGGAGAGCCCCGAAAAGCGGGCGATTTCGCTGCTGCATGGGATGGTCCAGGAGCTCTGGCGCAATCTGCGCCACACGCAGGCCCCCACTCCTGGAA
>NZ_JBNBZS010000284.1:0-1218 GCF_049629625.1 Roseomonas chloroacetimidivorans
GCCGACGCCGCTCGACCCCGCTGATGATCTCCATCCCACCCACCTGCCCTTACCGACACTCTTACGAACGTCAGTAAGATCAGCGGGCACCCAGGCCAGGGAAGGCGGCCGTCGGCGGATGGGTACTCACCTTTGGCAGGCTCTGAGGCCGATCTTTCAGGCTAAAGGCATCCAGCGCGGCACCATCGCGCACGATCTCCGAGAGACCCGCCTACTCCGCAATCGCGTGGCGCATTATGAGCCGATCCTCGCGATGCCGTTGGCGCACCGGTATGCCGATATCACGACGTTGACGGGCTGGCTGTCCCCAAGTGCCGCCGCATGGATAGCCCGCTATTCAACCTGGCCCAGCCTGTACCCGGCCGTTCCAATCCTTGTGCCTGAGCCAAGGAGTGGGGGCCTCGTCGTCGCCCAAGCTGTCCTTCCCTTCCTTCCGCAATAGCAAGAGGGACAGGTTCCCTCAGGGTGGCTAGCCGCTCACTTACGACGCCGCTGCCCGTCAGCAGGCGTGATGACCAGACACTGACCTTCGGGGCCATCGCGAGCCCTTGGCTTTGCCCGGGGCCCACTCCCCTCACATCCGCCCGCCGCCCTACCCGGAGGCAAATGAGGGCCGAGGTATCCGGCCTAAAGTGTGAATGGGGAGTGGCCCGTTCAGTTCCAGGTTTCCAGCCCGTTACCGAACAAGTATGTTCTTCCATCTAAGGTAGCAGAGAGGGGGCAAGGCGTTACCGGACGCCCTTCTGATCGATTCCCTCCTAAGCTGAACCGAGGGAGGTAGAATGCCGAGAGGTAAACCCGTCGAATTGGAGACGCGGACCTTCGCCAACCAGAAGGAAGCCACGGCCTTCTTCAAAGCCATGCTCAATCGCTATCGTCCGAAACAGCGCATTTCCGACGCTGATGCAGCCGACCTGGCAGCATTATTGAAGCGTCACAGCGAATACCACGCGAAGGTGGGCATCGGCGTTGACCACTTCGAAGTGATGAGAGCGGAATACGGCACTCAATGTTTTCGCCTCGTTCGCGTCGATGGTACGGGCGAAGACTTCTCCTATCCGCATTGCATAGCGGGCCGGGACGCTGGGTGACTAGTGGGTCACTTGCCTCGGACTGTGCCATTCTTTTGGACAGCGACGGTGTGGTGAGAGCGGCTGCCGAGTGTGAGCACCCGAGCCGCCAAGTGCGTGTGCGTCGCCGCGTTGCTTTCGGCGCCTT
>NZ_JBNBZS010000285.1:0-1201 GCF_049629625.1 Roseomonas chloroacetimidivorans
GCGCGGTCACATGCAGTGCTGGCGTTATTGATCGCGTCGCCATGCGCAAGTGCCCAACCGCAGAGCGCCTCGAAGGGCTGACGCAGAGAGTGCCCCAGCGGCGTAATGGCGTATTCCACGCCGATCGGCGCCGTCGGCAGCACGGTCCGCGTCACCAGCCCGTTCCGCTCCAGGCGCTTCAGCGCGTCCGCGAGGGCTTTGTGGGTGATGCCATCAAGGCGCCGCTTGATCTCGTTGAAGCGCGAAGGCTTCGGGCAGAGCACCGTGAGAATCAGGATGGTCCACTTGTCCGCGATCTTGTCGAGCACCGGGCGCACGCGCGCCATGTCGGACAGCGCGCGGGAGGAGAGTGCTTCCAGGTCGGTATCATCGGCCATATCTAGGCTATCCAAATTGCGTTCTTGCTACCAGATACACTCTGTATATCTAGGCCGCCATCGTTGAAGAACAGGAGACGACGATGGCGCGGATGTTGAACAAGGTTGCCCTGGTGGTGGGTGGCGCGAGCGGCATCGGCCTTGCCACCGCCGAGCGACTGGCAGTCGAGGGTGCGACGGTCTTTCTCACCGGGCGTCGTGCCGAAACGGTGGAGATGGCCGCCGCCACAATCGGCCGGGGAGCACGCGGCCTCGTAGCGGATGCCAGCGTGGCGCAAGATGTGGCGGCGGCCGTCGCCACGGTGCGGGACACGTATGGCCGTATCGACGCGCTGGTGCTCAATGCCGGGATCTCCGAACCGGCGCTGCTGGCCGAGGAGACGCCGGAGCATGTCGACCGGCACTTCCTGGTCAATGTGCGCGGCCCTGTTCTCGCCTTCCATGCGGCGGTCGGCGCCATGGACAAGGGCGGCTCGGTCGTGCTCATCGGGTCGATCGCGGACTTGGCGGGCATTCCCCACTACGGCACCTATGCCGCCACCAAGGCGGCCCTGCGTTCCTACGCGCGCACCTGGACCGCGGAACTGGCGCCGCGCGGCATCCGCGTGAACGTCGTCAGCCCAGGCCCTACCGATACTGCGATGATGGCGGCCACGACGGATGAGGTGCGCGCGGCCCTTGTCGGGCAGATCCCGCTCGGCCGCATGGCACGCCCGGAGGAAGTTGCGGCGGCAGCGCTGTTTCTCCTGAGCGACGAGGCGAGCTTCATCGCGGGCGCTGAACTCTGTGTCGATGGTGGGATGCGGCAGGTCTGACCTGTTACG
>NZ_JBNBZS010000286.1:0-1192 GCF_049629625.1 Roseomonas chloroacetimidivorans
TGCTGGATCGCGCCCGAGATGCCGAAGGCCATGTAGAGCTCAGGCGCGACGATCTTGCCGGTCTGGCCGACCTGCAGGTCGTTCGGCGCGTAGCCAGCATCCACCGCGGCACGGGAGGCGCCGACGGCGGCGCCGAGCTTGTCCGCGATGCCGTCCAGGATCTTGAAGTTCTCCGCCGAGCCGATGGCACGGCCGCCGGAGACGACCACGCGGGCAGCGGTCAGCTCGGGGCGCTCGCTCTTCACGATCTCGGCGCCGACGAAGGAGGAGACGCCCGGGTCGGCGGCGGGCTGCGCCGGCTCGACATCGGCGGAGCCGCCCTCGGGAGCCGCCGGATCGAAGGAGGCGGCGCGGACGGTAATCACCTTCTTCGCGTCCGAGGACTGCACCGTCGCCAGCGCGTTGCCCGCATAGATCGGGCGCACGAAGGTGTCGGCATCCACGATGCCCGAGATGTCGCTGATCGGCTGCACGTCGAGCAGCGCGGCGACGCGCGGCATCACGTTCTTGCCCAGCGCGGAGCCGGGGGCGAGGAGATGGGTGTAGTTGCCGGCCAGGCTCTGGATGAGGGCAGCGGCGGGCTCGGCGAGCAGGTGCTCGGTCGCGGCATGCAGCACCTTGGCGACGCCGGCGATCTTCGCGCCGGCCTGGGCCACGGCTTCCGGCCCGATCACCAGCAGATGGACATCGCCCAGCTTGCCGGCGGCCGCGATGGCGGAGCGGGTGGGCTGGTTGATGGAGGCGCCGTCATGGTCGGCGAGGACGAGGACGGTCATCTTCAGATCACCTTCGCTTCGTTGCGGAGCTTCGAGACGAGCTCGGCGGCGGAGGCCACCTTCACGCCGGCCTGGCGCTTCGGCGGCTCCTCCACCTTGATCACCTTCAGGCGGGGCGTGGTGTCCACGCCGAGATCGGCGGGCTTGATCGTCTCGATCGGCTTCTTGCGGGCCTTCATGATGTTCGGAAGGCTGGCGTAGCGCGGCTCGTTCAGGCGCAGGTCGGTGGTGACGATGGCCGGAAGCTTCAGCTTCACCGTCTCCAGGCCGCCATCGACCTCACGGGTGACATTGGCCGCACCGTCGGCGATCTCGACCTTGCTGGCAAAGGTGCCCTGGCCCCAGCCGAGGAGGGCGGCCAGCATCTGGCCGGTGGCGTTCATGTCGTCATCGATGGCCTGCTTGCCGAGGATGAC
>NZ_JBNBZS010000287.1:0-1167 GCF_049629625.1 Roseomonas chloroacetimidivorans
GCGCGAGCCTGCGAAGAGCGGCTCGACTTCCAGGCGGTGACCGCGCTGAACCGGCCGGACTTCCGCACCATCAGCGAGTTCCGCCGGCGCCACCTCGCGGCGCTGGCCGAGCTCTTCGTGCAAGTGCTCGCCTTGTGCCGGCGCGCCGGCCTGGTCGGGCTCGGCCATGTCGCGGTGGACGGCACCAAGCTGCGCGCCAATGCTTCCAAGCACAAGGCGATGAGCTATGCCCGGATGGGCCCGGCCGAGGCCGAGTTGGCGGCCGAGGTCGAGGGGTGGCTGGCGCAGGCCGAGGGGACGGATGCTGCGGAGGACGCCACTCTCGGCGCCGAGCAGCGCGGCGACGAGATGCCGGCCTGGATGCGCGACAAGGAGCGTCGTCTGGAGCGCATCCGTGCCGCAAAGACGGAACTCGAGGCCGAGGCGCGGGCCGCCGCGGCTGCCAGGCCGGATCCGGGAACAAAGGCCGACGGCTCGCCGCGCGGGCGTCGCGGGCGCAAGCCGAAGCACCCGCCGGGCGAGCCCAAGCCCACCGCCCAGCGCAACTTCACCGATCCGGAGAGCCGGATCATGAAGGGCCGGAACGGCTTCGTGCAGGCCTACAACGCCGGGGCCGCGGTGGACGCGAAGGCGCAGGTCATCCTGGCGCATCACCTGACCAACAACCCCTCCGACCAGGACACGCTGGGACCACTGCTCGATGCGGTTGCCGCCAACACTGGCGCCACGCCCTCCGAGGTCTCCGCCGACAGTGGCTTCTGCTCGGAGGCCAACCTGGCCGACCTCGCCGAGCGCGGGATCCGCGGCTACGTCGCCACCGGCCGCGCCAAGCACCCCGATGGCGGCGAGGACCAGCGCCGAGGCCCGCTGGTCTCAGCTATGCGTCAGCGGCTCAGACGCGCCGGACGGCGCAGCCGCTACCGATTACGCAAGCAGGTCGTCGAACCCGTCTTTGGACAGATCAAGGCGGCACGAGGCTTCCGGCAGTTCCTCTTCCGGGGCATTGAGAAGGTGAAACACGAGTGGGCGTTGGTCTGCACCGCCCACAACCTCACCAAGCTCGCCAGGGCAGCAACAGGCTAACCCGCGCTGGAAGGGCGCGCCATGAGCGCCGCTCAACGCCCCCAAGCGTCAGCTCGAAATGGGGTTACCCGGACGGTCTCCTAG
>NZ_JBNBZS010000288.1:0-1167 GCF_049629625.1 Roseomonas chloroacetimidivorans
GGCTGGCCGTAGATGCCGAGGAAGAGCCTCTCTGTCGTCTTGTCCCGCCAGTCCCGCCAGGCGTCCAGCGAGCGCACGACCTGCCGCGCCATCTCGGCCTCCATTTGGCGGAAGGCATTACCGGGCTGAGAGGGCCGGCGGCTCTCCCGTACCGCGCCCGCCCAGGAGGCGATGGGCACCAACCAGGGATTGCGGTCCGAGAAGAGGCCATAGGAAATGCGTAACGGATGCATCTGCCGCATCGCCTCTGCTATTGGCGCCGTCACCATGGCGCGGATGAAAGGCTGGGCGAAGGTGCGGTAAAGGTTGAGGTTGATCTCCGAGATACGGCGCACGGCGGCGAAACGTCGCTCATCCTCGGGCAGGGGCTGCACGATCTCGCGGATGTCGTCCAGGTTGCGGGCCGCGAAGCGCATCAGATACCCCGCCTCTTCGCCCGGCGTCCGCTCGGTGATCTCGGCCTCGTAGAGGCCAGGCGGCAGGATGTCGATGAAGTCGATATTGGAGGCGAACTCCTCATGTTCCTTGCGAGCCACATGGGCGGACACGAAGATGCCGAGATGGCCGATGCTTTCATGCACGGCATAGACAATCGTCTGCCCATGGGCGCGGATATCGTTCACCCCATCATAAAGATCGGTGATCCATCCTAACGCCTGCGGCGGCGGCGTGATGTTGTCGCCCTTGGAGCAGAAGACAACGATGGGTGAGCGAACCTTGCGCAAATCGAGCCGCACGCCGTCTTCCGTCACCAGCTCCGCGGTCGCCAGACGATTGCCGATGAAGAGCTCATCCACGATGAACTGCATCTCGTCCGCATTCAGCAGGACGTGGCCGTTCCACCACTTCTCGAAGCCAAGATAGCGCGCCGGCTCCGTGTCGATATGGGCGTGAACGTTGTACTGCTTGGACCAGAGTGTGTTCGCGGGGTCCAGGCTTTCGAAGTTCTGGACCAGCCAGGCGCCATCGAAGAGGCCGTGGCCG
The DNA here is from genome assembly GCF_049629625.1 of Roseomonas chloroacetimidivorans. Taxonomy (NCBI): domain Bacteria; kingdom Pseudomonadati; phylum Pseudomonadota; class Alphaproteobacteria; order Acetobacterales; family Roseomonadaceae; genus Roseomonas; species Roseomonas chloroacetimidivorans. The sequence goes on from NZ_JBNBZS010000288.1 coordinate 985, forward strand.
AGGTCCCCCAGCAGGGCCGTCGCCCAGGACCCACCGACCATGCCGCCTGAGTAGCGCATGGTGGGCCCGCCTCGCCATCCCGCCCAGAAGGAGAGCGGAGCGCCGGCGATGATGATGGGCCCGAACAGGTCCGGTCGCAGCGCCGCGCCCATCATGATCTGCCAGCCCGCCTGGCAGTTGCCG
>NZ_JBNBZS010000289.1:0-1120 GCF_049629625.1 Roseomonas chloroacetimidivorans
TGGAGAGCGCTCAGGTAAGGTCATGAGGACCTGGAGGGCGCGATGGGAGATCCACGGCAGCGAGGCTGGACGGAGGAGTTCAAGCGGGAGGCGGTCCGGCTGCTGTCTACGAGCGGGCGGACGGTGGGCGAAGTGGCGGCCGACCTCGGGGTGGGCAAGTCGACGCTGACCCACTGGCGACGACGCTTGCAGGAAACGGAGCTACTGGCCGGCCCCCATCCGGATGTGGAGAAGGAGCTGGCGCGGCTACGGCGGGAGAACGAGATCCTGCGGCAGGAGCGGGATCTGCTAAAACAAGCAACCGCCTTCTTCGCCAGGGAGACAAGTCGATGAAGTTCCGGCTCGTCGATGCGGAGAAGGCGACGGCACCGATACCACGTCTGTGCAGTATTCTGGGTGTGAGTGTGAGCGGGTACTATGCCTGGAGGGGCAGGATAGCCAGCCGGCGCCAGCGGGAGGACCTGGTCTTCCTGGCTCATATTCGCGGTCACTTCGCCTGTTCCAACGAGACCTACGGCAGTCCACGCATGCATGCCGAGCTGAAGGCCCAGGGTCTCTTGATCGGCCGCCACCGGGTGGCCCGACTGATGCGCGACAACGGTTTGAAGGCGCTGCAGAAGCGGCGGTTCAAGCGCACCACCGACAGCCAGCACACCAACCCGGTCGCCCCGAACCTGCTGGATCAAGACTTCACGACCACGGGGCCGAACCAGAAGTGGGGTAGCGACATCTCGTATATCTGGACAGCAGAGGGCTGGCTCTACCTGGCCATCGTGGTTGACCTGTACTCGCGCCGGATCGTTGGCTGGGCCGCGGGCGATCGGCTGAAAAAGGAACTGCCCATGGCGGCCCTGCAAAGAGCCCTGGTGTTGCGCAGACCGCCACCGGGCCTGGTGCAGCATTCCGATCGAGGTAGCCAATACTGCTCGGGCGCGTACCAAAAGATGCTGCGCGATGCAGACATCGCCATCTCGATGAGTGGCAGGGGAAACTGCTTCGACAACTCCATGGTCGAAACCGTCTTCAAGACCCTCAAAACGGAGATGGTCTGGCGAACCACCTTCCTCTCACGCCAGCAGGCCGAACTCGCCCTTGGCCGCTACATCGACGGTTTCTACAA
>NZ_JBNBZS010000290.1:0-1113 GCF_049629625.1 Roseomonas chloroacetimidivorans
AAGTCTACAACCGTCGGCCGTACTGCTCCCCGGCCCCGTCCCCCTGCCAAACCCAAAGGCGTGGCAGGTGATCATGATCACCGGATTGGGTGATCACCTTCGGCTGGAACAGCCGATCAGGATCACCCGAATACGCAGTCCTATGGCGCGGCCGTGCAGGTCACCGTGCCGTCCGGACGGAGGCGGCGCCCCGTGCCCGATGAGGAGCCCTGCACCGCCGAGGAAGTGCTGGCGGGGCTGTCATGGCGGCGCGCGACTTGGCGCCAGGGCACCAAGGGAGCGCTGGCCGCCAGATTTGCCGCTCTCCGCATCCGCGTGGGCGACGGCGCAATCTGGGCCAACAACCGCCACCTGCCGGGCGACGAGGTCTGGCTGGTGGGCGAGTGGCGCTCATCTGGCGAGCGCAAGTATCACCTCAGCAATCTCGAGCCTGACACCTCCCTGCGGGTGCTCGCGTCCACCATCAAGGCGCGCTGGGTCTGCGAACAAGCTCACCAGCAGCTCAAGCAAGAGCTGGGGCTGGGCCACTTCGAAGGGCGTTCCTGGACCGGCCTGCACCGACACGCGCTGATGACCTGCATCGCCTTCGCCTACCTGCAGCACCTACGCCTTGCCCAGCACCGCCGGACGAGCCGGGGAAAAAATGCCGCCCCGCATCCCGGGACCGCCACCATCGCCCAGCCTGCCCGCCCTACGTCAGGCCATCTGTCATCGACTGTTCGCCCACCTCGCCGAACTCGTCCGATGCCCGCATTGCAGACGTCGGTTCCAGCCACCCATCAACCCTAAAGTGCCCAAGTAGTGCTTCCGTAATGGGCCTCTGGGCGTCAAGCCCCTCGAGTGAGTACCACGTCGCCGGTGTCATGCTTCCGTCCGTGGTCGGCACGAGGCCGCCAAATCATGCGGTCAGAAAGGAGCCAGCGGGCCAATCTAAGACGCGTGGTTCGCCCCAGGGGGTTTCCACAGCACTACTCCCGGCCTCACTGCCTCCCGCGTCCCGGCGACGGGACCTCAGACGAGCAGGATCGGACTGACCCGTCCTGCCCGAAGCTCCATCCTCTCCGCGCTGTATCAGGCTGCCTGCGCCTCCTTGCCCCAGCGGAACTCCGTGCC
>NZ_JBNBZS010000291.1:0-1077 GCF_049629625.1 Roseomonas chloroacetimidivorans
GCTGGTGCCCGCGCATGCGCACGACCACTACGCGATGCAGCGCAGCGTTGGCCTGCCGGTGCCCGCTTCGGCTCAGGCGGTGCTTGCTGGTCTTCCCGCTTGATGCGGGGATCGGGCAGGCTCCGCATAGCTTTGCGAGAGCGGCCTCTGAGTGGATCCGCTCCGGGTTGTCCCCGACAAGGATGAGCATTTCCGCCGCCGTTCCCGCCCCAATGCCGTGCGCCTCGACCATCGTTGGCGCGCAACGCCGCGTCAGCTGTTCGAGATGGATGTCGTGGGACTTGATTTCGTCGTTGAGGGCGAGCCAGCGCCGGGCTATGGCGCGCAGGCTCACCTTGGCCGAGGCTAGAGTTGTGGTGAGCGGGCCCGGGCGCATAGCAGCAAGGTGCCGCAAGAGTGCCATCTTGCCCGTTATCGCCTCAAGCTGCTCGCGGAATGCCGCTGGAGCCCCGAGAACGATCGACTTCAGAGTCAGCATGGCTTGCGTCCGCCCCTTAACTGCGGTGTCGCGGGCAATCTTCAGGTGGCGGATCATCTCGGCCTCGCCCGTTCCAGACTTCGGCACGGCAGCCGCCTGCCCACTGAGCAAGGTGCGTGCGGCAGCCTCGGCATCGAGGTGGTCCGTCTTGCCTTGCCTATGGCGTAACGCCCGGTCGGGACGGGCGACCTCGTGGACGACGTAGCCCTTCTCGTGCAGGAATCGAGACAGACCTGCGCCATACGACCCAGTGCCTTCGATGCCGAAGGCACGGACATGCCCAAGCGAGGAGGCCCAGGACGCCAAATCTTGGTAACCCTTTGCATCAGCCGGTACGGTCAGTTCCGCCAGGCGAACGCCGTGCGCGCTGATAGCAACCGCGGTATGGGCCTGCTTGTGTGTGTCGACACCGACAATGACGTCAGGCGGGGTAGTGCCGCTCATATCACCAGTTCTCCGAATCGGTTGAGAGTCCGGCGGCCAAGCGGGTGGACAGGACTGTGACGGGATGAACGGCTTCAGGCTCCTATGAAGTCACATCCCACTCGACTGCCAGGTGTCGTTCGGAGAGCCGACAGATCAATGTCAGGACACACGGT
>NZ_JBNBZS010000292.1:0-1073 GCF_049629625.1 Roseomonas chloroacetimidivorans
TCTCCTTGCCGCGGACGGCGCCGCGCAGGCCCATCCGCCGCATCAGGCGTTCCACCGTGCAGCGGGCTACCACGGTGCCTTCCCGGCCAAGCTGCCGCCAGACCTTGCGCGCGCCGTAGACCCCAAAGTTGGCCGCATGCACCTGCAGAATCCTCTCCATGAGCACCAGGTCCCGCCGAGCTCGAGGCGAGGCCTGCGCCGGATCGGCACGTCGCACGACATGGGCATGGTAGGTCGACGGTGCGATCCGCAGGATCCCGCAGATCGGCTCGACACCGTAGACCTCGCGCTGATCGTCAATGAAGGCGATCATGGCTTCGGTCGGCGGTCGAGCTCCGCCATCGCAAAATACGCCGATGCGTTCCGCAGGATCTCGTTTGCTTGGCGCAACTCGCGGTTCTCGCGCTCCAGCGCCTTGATGCGCTCGCGCTCCTCCGTTGTCGTGCCAAGCCGCTGGCCCGCATCGCGCTCGCCCTGCCGCACCCACTTCCGGAGCGTCTCGGCCGTGCACCCGATCTTGGCCGCGATCGAGCCGATCGCGGCCCATTGGGAGGCATGGTCGCCCCCGTGGTCCAGTACCATCCGGACCGCCCGCTGCCGCACCTCAGGCGAAAACCGGTTCGACGTCTTCTTTGTCATAGCCCCATCCTCTCAACAGTTGGGGCCTCCTGTCTGTCGCGGATCGTCTACCTTTCGCCGGCGGACGGCAGCCCGCGGGCCTCCTGGGTTTCACACCCGTTTGTCGGATTGGGAGCCGTCCGTTTCACCGATCGTCAGCCTGAACAGTTGATCGGGGGTGCTCGCGCATACCCCGCAGGACAGGAGCAGGGATCGTGACAGAGCAACTCTTTATCGGCGTCGATGTCGCCAAGGATTGGGTCGACATCCATCACCCCGGCCGCAAGCCAAGCCGGGTCGACAGCGCACCGGCTGCGCTGCGGGCCTTTGCGGCTCGATGCAAGAAGGACCGCCTCTGGGTCATCTTCGAGGCCAGCGGCGGCTATGATCGGGGCCTGCGCGATGCGCTCGAGGCAGCAGACGTCCCTTTCACCCGGGTGAATCCGCGTCAAGCG
>NZ_JBNBZS010000293.1:0-1052 GCF_049629625.1 Roseomonas chloroacetimidivorans
GGCCCGACACTGCAGGACGTGGCGGACCTCCACCAGCACGCCCCGAAGATGGAAGGGCCGGCGCTGAACTCGCCGCTCCCGGTGGGAATGCCCGCCCCTGACTTTGCCCTACCGGATGCCCAGGGTCGAATCGTTCGCCTGAGTGACTTCCGTGGCAAGCCGACGGTGCTGGCCTTCTATCCGCTGGACTGGAGCCCGGGCTGCAGCCGGCAGCTGGACCTGTATCAGCAGGAGCTCGATGAGTTCATCCGCCGCGGGGTGAACCTGGTCGGTATCTCTGTCGACAGCCTCTACAGCCATGGCGCCTGGGCCGCGGTGCGTGGGATCACCTTCCCGCTGCTCGCGGACTTCCACCCGAAGGGTGACGTGGCCAGGCGGTACCATGTCTGGCGGGAGCCTGATGGATTCTCCGAGCGCGCCCTCTACGTGCTGGACGCCCAGGGCGTGATCCGCCATGCGCATGTCTCGCCGCAGTTGCATCATGTTCCTGACATCTACGAGCTCTTCTCCGTGCTCGACGATGTCACGAAGCAAAAGGCAGCCTGAGGAGCAGAGAAAATGCTCGGCACAATCCATGGCGCTCCGGCCCGCCCTGTCGGGCTACGGACCGGTCCGGTTGTGGTCTACGGCAACCGCTGGTGCGGCATCACGATGATGGTGCGGCGTTACCTCGATCGCGCCGGGGTGCCGTATCAGTTCGTCGACCTGGAGACGCATCCGGAAGTCCGTCATCAGCTCGAGTGGGTGACTGGCGGGTATGTCGCCAGCCCGACCGTCTATGTCGGGGGCGAGGTGCTGGTGCAGCCCTCCATCTCGGAGCTTGAGTGGGCTCTGTCCCGGAGCGGCATCCGATAAGAAGCGCGAGGCGGAGCCTGGCTCGCCCAGGTTCTCCGCCTCTGCTCGCGTGCTGACGGACTTTCTCGCCTGGCTCGGACCCGAGGTGTCGCAGGCCGGCCAATCTAAGGTCCGTTGACATTCATCGCGATGCGATGATGGCCGCGGCGAGGCTGATGCTGGCGCGGAAGCTGGTGTCGGTCTTGTCGTAGCGGGTG
>NZ_JBNBZS010000294.1:0-1029 GCF_049629625.1 Roseomonas chloroacetimidivorans
TTGGCCGAACCGCAGTCCACGCACCTCATCCCAGGCTCCCAGCCGCCTCTCAACCCGTCAGGAGCCTACCCAGGGCTGCCCCAGCTCACCAATCCGGGCGCCCCCTGGCGCGAGTTCTGACAGATCCGTGACGAGAAGGGAGTGGCCGTCAGCGGCGCTGCCCACGACCTGGCGCGTGGCGATCAGCGAGTTCGCGCCGCCCTGATTCTCGATGACCACCGCGCCCTGCAGCGCCTCGGTCAGTCCCTGCTGGAGGGAACGGCCGAGCGTGTCCAAGCTGCCGCCGGCGGGAAAGGCAATGAGGAGACGGACCGGGCGCGCCGGAAAGCCGGGGGGCATGGCGGCCATCGCGGGCGCCAGCGCAGGGAGTAGCGAAGCCAATTCCAACAGGTGTCGGCGCCGGATCACGCGAAGCTGCTCCTGCTAGGAAGATGCACGGCCGGAGTCTTCCGTGGACCACCGTCGGCGGCGGATGGGTGCAGCATCATCGCGTCGGCGAGCGGATGGCTCGGAATGGAAATGGGCAGACCGGTGATGGTGCGGGTCATGGAGTCCGTCTTCCGAGCGAGCATCTGAGAGGCGCTTGAGAAAGGGGTCGGCCGGCGATCAGCCGCGACACGCCGTCCAGCGGATTGTCGTGGTCAATCTGGAACTCTCCTTGCAGCGTTTCCCGGTCGGGTTGAGCTTCGACGGGATGACGGTCCGTGCCGATGAAATGAACTGACTGATTTTCAGGCGGTCCGCGGCATAGATGCATCCTGCGACACCTGACGGGATTGCGCCCATTCGTTCCGACCTGACGGGCCGCCGCCAGACGTGCGGCCCTTTCAACGTCTCGGGTGTTGAAGCCCCACGTGCTCGGAAGGCACGATATGTCCGCCCTGTGCGATGTCTTCGACGGAGGATCTGTCAGAGATCGCGCCAGGGGTGGCCGGATTGGCGAGCGGGGGCAGGCGCGGATAGGCTCGTGACGGGTTGTTGGATGGCTGGGAGCCTGGGATGGAGTGCGTGGACTGCGGTTCGGCGCAG
>NZ_JBNBZS010000295.1:0-1027 GCF_049629625.1 Roseomonas chloroacetimidivorans
GCCCCGCAGGAAGTGCTGAAGAAGCAGCTCCAGCAGATGGGCCCTGCACTCCAGGGCGCGCTCCCCAGCAACGTCCCGTTGGAGAAGTTCCGCAATGTCGTGCTGACGGCGGCAAACCAGAATGCGGACTTGCTGGCGGCCGATCGGCGCAGCCTCCTGGGCGCCTGCATCAAGTGCGCCTCCGACGGCTTAATCCCGGACGGGCGCGAGGCTGCGCTCGTGATCTTCAACACCAAGATCAAGCGTGACGGCAAGGAGGAATGGGTCAAGGCCGTGCAGTACATGCCGATGATGGTCGGCGTGCTGAAGCGGGCCCGTAATTCCGGCCAGATCGCCGGCATCTCGGTCCAGGTCGTGCACAAGAACGACGAGTTCGTGCAGCGGCCCGACGACTTCGACAAGCCTCTGACCCACCGGCCGCCGCCGCTGGGCGAGGACCGCGGAGAGCCGATCGGCGCCTATGCCATGGCCAAGCTGACGGACGGCACGATCATGGCCGAGGTGATGTCCAAGGCCGAGATCGAAGCCGTGCGCAAGGTCAGCCGCTCCAAGGACTTCGGGCCCTGGAAGGACTGGTGGGACCAAATGGCCCGGAAGACGGTCCTGCGTCGGCTGTCCAAGTATCTGCCGATGGATGCGGTGCCGCAGAACCTGATGGAGCGCGACGACATGCTGGGTGCGCCGCGCGGCGACGCTGACGCTGCCGATGGGCTGGTGATTGAGGGTCAGACTGATACGCAGAGCGACCGTTTGGACGCGATCGAGGGCGGTCTCGGCGGAGACGATGACTTCCCCGGCGACCGGCCCCTTGAGGGCGAGGTTATCCCGCCGGGAGGTGCCAAATGACCCGCAAACCGCACGGCACCCTAAAAGCCGCCGTGAGGGATGCCCTGGCCGACGGCCCCCTCACCTCGGCGGAACTGGCAGACCGGGTCGGCACCTCGCGGGAGAGCGCGCGTGCCACCGCCCGGCGCCTGGGCATCTCCCTCGCCCGGAAGCAGCACGGCCCGGTGCGCTGGACGGAGCC
>NZ_JBNBZS010000296.1:0-1026 GCF_049629625.1 Roseomonas chloroacetimidivorans
CTTTCGGCCATGACGGTGAAGACCGATCGGAAGGATGCACGCGGCATCGCCCAGCTGCTTCGGATGGGCTGGTACCGCCCGGTGCATCGGAAGTCGCCCGGGGCCCAGGAGGTGCGCGCGCTGCTGGTCGGACGCAAGCTGCTGCAGAGCAAGCTGCGGGATGTTGAGCTCAGCATCCGCGGCATTCTGCGGGGCTTCGGCTTCAAGGTAGGCGAGGTCAGCAAGGCCAAGTTCGCAGCCCGGATCCGGGAGCTCGCAGCCGGCCATGAGATGCTGGAGACGGTCACCGGCGCGATGCTGACGGCGCGAGAGGGTCTGCTGGCGGAGTTCATGCGGCTGCACCGGCGCATGCTGGCGATCGTGCGCGCTGATGAGGTCTGTCGGCGGCTGATGACGGCGCCAGGCGTGGGGGCGCTGGTGTCGATCACCTTCAGGACGGCGGTGGACGATCCGGGCCGGTTCAGTTCATCCAAGGCGGTAGGCGCGCATTTCGGGCTCACGCCGAAGCGCTACCAGTCGGGCGAGACGGACGTGACCGGTGGGATCAGCAAGGTGGGCGACGCCATGGTGCGCACCGCACTCTATGAGGCCGCCAATGCGGTGCTGAGCCGCCCGACGCGCTTCTCCGCGCTCAAGCGCTGGGCGATGGAGGTTGCCAAGCGCCGGGGCCTGAAGCGGGCCAAGGTGGCGCTGGCCCGTAAGCTCGGGAGCGTCCTCCATCGCATGTGGGCCGATGGCACGGAGTTCCGCTGGGGCAAGGAGGCGCAGGCAGCCTGATACAGCGCGGAGAGGATGGAGCTTCGGGCAGGACGGGTCAGTCCGATCCTGCTCGTCTGAGGTCCCGTCGCCGGGACGCGGGAGGCAGTGAGGCCGGGAGTAGTGCTGTGGAAACCCCCTGGGGCGAACCACGCGTCTTAGATTGGCCCGCTGGCTCCTTTCTGACCGCATGATGTGGCGGCCTCGTGCCGACCACGGACGGAAGCATGACACCGGCGACGTGGTACTCACTCGAGGGGCTTGACGCCC
>NZ_JBNBZS010000297.1:0-1023 GCF_049629625.1 Roseomonas chloroacetimidivorans
AGACCGCGGACCTGTCCACCTCAACGCTGCAACCGACGAGCACCCGTTCGAAAGGATCTGGCAGAGATCGCGTCCAGCTCGGCCGAATCCCACCGGGTCGGCCTGCGACCCGGGCCTCATCCGCTGCGGGTACGCATCGTCTCCGCTGGTCCAGAAACGGGGCAAGCGCGTCGAAGCTGGCCTACGGAAGCAAGCAATGCCTTCGTGCCGCTTTATGGCCCATGCTCCAGACGCAAGTTCGAGACGCATTCACTGCATAACGCGGGTTACGCGCAAGCGCGTTCCAGATGGACCAAAAGGTCCAATGGCTCTCTCACGGCGACCGGAGCGGCCGCGCTATGCTCCCTGAGCAGCACCATACGTTCGCCGTGGCGCTCAATTCGCCAGACTTTCGTGCCCATACCCAGCCAGGCGACTCCGGCCGCATCGTCAGGCGTGACCGGCATGTGGAGCCAGGCGCGCGGCAGGTGAGCGGCGAACCGGGCAATCGCTTTCCGGTCGGCTTGGGAAAGGCCCGCCTCAGTCCGCAGCATGTCGTACACCCCATTCCACCGCTTCCTGCAGATCAGGAGCGCTCTGCGCATGAGGCTGCCACACGCTCCGCTCCCGCATGCCGTGTCGGGGCCAGATCTGCTGAGGTGGTCCCCATCGGCCGGACAGTTTGGCGGCCTGGATAGGCTCGGCTCTGGTTTTCGTTAGGCCGCCAATCTCTCCATCTCGCCTGCCTCATATGCCTCGTCGGGGGTTTGCCCGGCCAAGGAGCTGTGTGGGCGTCCGGCGTTGTAGTAGCCGATCCACTTTGTGAGCCCGGCCCGCATCTCCGAGCCGGTCTCGAAGGCGTGCAGATAGACGCACTCGTATTTCAGGCTGCGCCAGAGCCGCTCGATGAAGACATTGTCCATCCAGCGTCCCCGTCCATCCATGGAGATGCGCACCCCAGCCCGTTGCAGCACGCCGGTGAACCGCGGTGAGGTGAACTGGCTGCCCTGATCGCTGTTGAAGATCTCAGGCCGCCCATGCCGG
>NZ_JBNBZS010000298.1:0-959 GCF_049629625.1 Roseomonas chloroacetimidivorans
TTTGCAACTCTCGAATGGGTGGACTGGTTCAACAACCGCCGCCTCCTCGAGCCGATCGGCAACATCCCGCCGGCCGAGGCCGAAGCGCGCTACTATGCCGCCCAGCAGGAGGTTGCGCTGGCGGCCTTAGGGATCGAGGCGAAATAACTGAATCAGATTTGATTGCTACTCGCCGGATCAGAGCAGGTAGTGGCTGCCGGTGCACGGCCGCAGTGGGGTAAGCCGCTGGAGTGATCGACCTCGACGACATCCGCAGGCGGTATCAGCAAGCCTGCAAGTTCCTGGACGAGCGTGGCCGGCGGCTGTTTGCGGCGAACGAGGCTCTGGCGCTGGGCCATGGTGGGGTGAGTGCCGCCTCGGCGGCGACCGGGCTGGCCCGCAGCACGATCCGGCGGGCGATGGTGGAACTGCAGAGCGGGTCCAACTTGATTGGCACGCGGGTCAGGCGCCCCGGTGGCGGGCGCAAGCGTGCGGTCGCTCAGCAGCCGGATTTGCCGGCAGCCCTCGAGGCGCTGATTGAGGATGCCATCCGCGGTGACCCGCAGACGCCGCTGCGCTGGGTGAGCCGCAGCCAGCGCCAGATTGCCCGGGTGCTGCTCGAGCGCGGCTTTGCGGTGAGCCAGAAGCTGGTGGGCCTGCTGCTGCGCGAACGGGGTTACAGCTGCCAGGCCAACCGCAAGACCCGGGAAGGGACGAGCTGATCCTCCACGACTTTCGTGGACGGGTTACGCTACGTTTGCTGCTTGCCGTTCTGCCTGGTGCGTATTCCAGTGATCGTGGGCAGCAGTTCCAGGCGATCGTGGGCACGAATTCCACGGCATCGTGGGCAGGCTTCATGCCGATTGGGTTATGGTTCAGGAAGGCTCTCTGGCGTCAAGCGTTTCGGTGGTCGTGGCGCGTCTGGCGGTGATGCGTCGCATGCTTTCTCCGCGGAGTTCGATGCGGTGGGCGTTGTGGAC
>NZ_JBNBZS010000299.1:0-956 GCF_049629625.1 Roseomonas chloroacetimidivorans
AGGAGGGGTTTCCCCATTCGGACATCCGCGGATCAACGATCGCTCGCATCTCCCCGCGGCTTTTCGCAGCGTGCCACGTCCTTCATCGCCTCTTGGCGCCAAGGCATCCACCGAACGCCCTTTAGTCACTCATAGTCTTCCACCGCCCGCACGCAGGACCAACACGCAAGGGCCTAAACCCCTCCGTACCAGGCCTACATGTCCAATCGAACAGCAGACACCGAGAACACTCTTCTCTACTCAACCCCAGTGAACAACCAGCCCTCACCCACGCCTCTCAGCGTAAGCTCCGAGCCAGCAGCCCCCAGGGCCACTCAACTCACCATTCCATCTTCACCTGTCAAAGAACATAGGAGACCAGCTGCACCAGGTTGCCCCGGCCGCACGGCCCTGTCTCCCAAAGACGACGCAGCACCGATGGGAGCAAGCCTTACGCTCGCTCGACCACCAGGCCACAACCTCTAACCTGTTACGCGGATTGGAGACGGTCGGTATCGAACCGACGACCCCCTGCTTGCAAAGCAGGCGCTCTCCCACTGAGCTACGCCCCCACAAGGACTACCGCGTACACAGAAAACTCTCTGGATCGCCACCCCAGCCCTTGGTGGGCCAGGGAGGACTTGAACCTCCGACCCCACGCTTATCAAGCGTGTGCTCTAACCAACTGAGCTACTGGCCCAAGGCTTGGGCAATCCATCAGAAACCAGGAAGGATGCGCGGCCAGCGCCACAATGGAGTTTCCTCCATCAGCACAAGGCTGCATCCCGAACCATCACGAGAACAAGGTTACGGGCATGAGCAAGAGGACCTGATCGGGTCCGATAGCATTTGTCAGGATTGCTCACAGCCAGGACGTTGCCATCCTACCCCATGGGCATTCCTTGAAAGGAGGTGATCCAGCCGCAGGTTCCCCTACGGCTACCTTGTTACGACTTCACCCCAGTCGCTGACCCTAC
>NZ_JBNBZS010000300.1:0-907 GCF_049629625.1 Roseomonas chloroacetimidivorans
GCAAAAGCTGATCCCCAGCTCGCACACCCAAGCTTGTCAACCGTGTGGCCCCGCTGACGCATACGCTATCCCAAAGGCATCAAGGTCACGGATGCGGAGATGGCCGCGCTCGCCATCAAGCGCGACCTGTTGCACGGCGAGTGGAATTACACCATTTCACCCAATCAGTAGCCACCTTGAAGCAGTTATGTCGCGTCGGGTCCTTATGGGTCCGCGCTCGCAGCGCACCCGGGCCAGTCGCAGGGGTGGCCAGATAACAACGCGAGTTGACAGCTCATCAAATACCCCGGCCTGCCCACCACGTCTTTGTCTCACGAGCTGCAACGGGAGGTTCATGAACCCTTCCGGTGCCAGCGTTCGATGTGCAATCTCCCCTGGTCCTTGACCGCCGCCCGCCACATCCGCAGCGCCGCGCGGGCCTCTCTCGCCCATATGGCAACTGGCGAGAGAGGAGATTTACGCGAAATGCAGTTCTGAAGCCGCCGATCAAACGCAATGACGGCCCTGCGTATTGCGCGTCGCTGAAGCTAGAGCTGGAACCGTAGCGCGCTGTTCACTTCCGTGACTATCGGAACATCGCCCTTCATTCTGCAAGAACGTCCTTGACCTGCTTGGCGGGGGCGAAGGTCATCTTTCGCGAGGCGGCAATCTCGATCGCCTCTCCCGTCGACGGGTTGCGGCCTTGTCGCGGAGGAACCTGCCTGGTCTTGAATTTGCCAAAACCGGGGAGGTTCACCTCCTCCCCTGACTTGGCCGATTCAACGATGCCGGCCAGGACGGCCTCAACGGCCTTCTTGGCGATGCTCTTCTCGATGCCAGCGGTGGCCGATACGCGCTCGATGAGATCCGAAGTCTTCATGGTGGCCCTCGATGCTGTTTGGATTGAGCCGACGTGCCCGCATCATCG
>NZ_JBNBZS010000301.1:0-883 GCF_049629625.1 Roseomonas chloroacetimidivorans
TGAGATCGCTCCGGGCCACCTGACCGACCCCATCCTGTGCCGGCCGATGGCGCTGAGCACGTAGAGAAGACTGTCACCTCAGGGACCACGTCACGACGAAGGCAGGCAACGAGAGGGCAAGCCACGCATGGAATGCAGCAGGCGAGCATCGCAGAGGGAGGAGCTACTCGGATGAGATAAAAGCGCCTTGACCGGCACGGCCGGGATAGAGAAGACCTACGTTCGGGTGAAGGGCCGCTGGATGTACCTGTATCGCGCGGTGGATAGCCGTGGGCAGACCATCGACTTCCTGCTCTCGGCCAAGCGGGACGCCGAGGCCGCCAAGCGCTTCTTCCGCAAGGCGCTGGGGCAGCCGCATACGGTGAACCCACGCACCATCACGGTGGACAAGAACCCGGCCTACCCGTGTGCCATCGGGCAGCTAAAGGAGGAAGGCAAGCTGTGGCGTTTCTCCCGCCTGCGGCAATGCAAGTTCCTCAATAACATAGTGGAGATAGTCCAATCGCAAATGACAAAATCGGACCTGCTCGCTGGCCCGGTCCGTTGGCATTACGTAGCGGATCTCGACCTCACCATCGCTGACGATCACCCGGTCGATCAGAAGTTCGACCAGGGACCGCTTCTGCTCGAATGTGGCATTGGACAGTCCTTGCCGGACCCGACGGCAGAAATCCTCGAGGGAGCTGGAGAGACGTATCCATCCGGCCGGGGCCGCGGGCTATCGAGCGCAGACGTGCTGACCGCGCTCACCGCTTATGGTCGAGGCAGAGTTCCTTGAGGCTTTCGATGCCGTGCTCGGTGAATTTGAGCGTCGCGCGATCATCGGTGTCGTAGATCCAGAGGCGACCGTCCTCGGGCTCAAGTTGCGTGGCGAGATCCTGCA
>NZ_JBNBZS010000302.1:0-842 GCF_049629625.1 Roseomonas chloroacetimidivorans
GGCACCGTCAAGTTGTTGGCGCTGGACTGATCGTGCTTGCAGGCCGGAGGCGATGCTGGCTCAGATCTTACGCTATGGCAGGTGCCCCACTGATTTCCGCCCAGATGGCGAAGGCACGCGTCCTCGCGGCGCGATGCTGACCGGCGGTGACGTGGTCGCGACGGAGCTGGAAGAGGTTAGCGATCTGGTCGTGGGCGGAGAGGAAACGCTGCGCCTGCCGTGCTGACTTGAAGCGCTTCATCTGCCGCTCTCGTCGTCGCGTCGGCTGGTGCGAGTTCTCGGCCCGGTTGTTGAGACCCTTGTGCCGGCGATGCTCGACACCGGGCATCACCTCCTGCTTGGCCGCCCCGTAGCTCGGAAGCTTGTCGGTGATCATGACGCGCGGCGCGCGGCATTGCCGCTTCAGCAGCTTGCGCAGCAGGCGCTTGGCGGCCCGCTTGTCGCGCCGGCTCTGCACCAGCACATCGAGCACTATCCCGGTCTGATCGACCGCGCGCCAGAGCCAGTGCTGCACACCGGCAATCTTGATGACGACCTCATCGAGGTGCCACTTATCGCCAGCTTTCGGCAGTCTTCGCCGGATCCGGTTGGCGAACTCCTGGCCGAACTTGAGTGCCCACTGCCGCACGGTCTCATGACTGACGATGATACCGCGTGCTGCCAGCATCTCCTCGACCATGCGCAAGCTGAGCGGGAAGCGGAAATACAGCCACGCCGCGTGGCTGATCACCTCGGCGGGAAACCGATACCCGGAATAGGGCGACTTGGCGGCTGGCGGGACCATTCGGAGCCCCTACCGGACCGGGACCAGCCCGCCAAGCTGCGCCCGACTTGACGGTGCC
>NZ_JBNBZS010000303.1:0-832 GCF_049629625.1 Roseomonas chloroacetimidivorans
GGTCGCCTCTGGATCTACGACACCGATGATCGCGCGACGCTCAAATTCACCGAGCACGGCATCGAAAGCCTCAAGGAACTCTGCCTCGACCAGAAGCGGTGAGCGCGGTCAGCACGTCTGCGCTCGACAGCCCGCGGTCCCGCCCGGATGGATACCCGGATTACCCAGCCGGGGCCGATCAAATGGGGCTGGGCAACGGCAATACACCGATGGTTATTAGAGTTCCCACTGTCGTTCTTCGAATTTTAGAGTTGCTGCCCACTGATCGAGTCTGTTAAGATCACGCGTTCGTGAGTGGGCACATGCCCTGGGGACACAGGCGTAATGACCCGCGCGTTGACTTACCTTGGCGTGGCCGCTCGCTTCGCCTGGCACGGCCGTTGCGTGCTGGCCGGGCACCACTGGCAGAGCGACGGCTGGAAGAGCCTACCCTACGGGGAAGGGCGGCAAATGCGCCTGATGCTGTGCACTCGGTGCAAAGAGCAGAGGACCGATCTGGCCTTTCTCGGCGCCTATCAAGCGCCGACCGGGGCTGGTTGGCTCACCCGAGCCCAACCGCGCAAGATAAAGCATCAGGACGAGATTGCGCCTGAGTTTGCGGACCGTGCCGCGATGCATCGGTGAGACGCGAGCTTCCCCCGGGCAGAGCTATCGCCGAAAGTGGGTGATGGCGATGTGAGAGAGGCGGCGTATCGAGGTGGGTGAAAGCCTGCCTGAACCTCCCGAAGGAGCGATACGCCGAGATGAGCGATACCACTGTTGTCCCCCTGCGTCAGCCGGAGACGGTCGAGGATCCGCTGACAGCGGTTTTGAGGAGCGGCGCCCGCCGGCT
>NZ_JBNBZS010000304.1:0-822 GCF_049629625.1 Roseomonas chloroacetimidivorans
GGTGAATGCCGTCTCGTAAGCCGTACCCGTCCGACGTGTCCGACGAGGAGTGGGCGCTGGTTGCGCCTGATCTGACACTGCTGCCCGAGGAGGCCGGGCAACGCGAGCACCCGCTGCGCGAGGTGTTCAACGGGCTGCGCTATCTGGTGCGCTACGGTGTGGCTTGGCGGGCCATGCCCAACGACCTTCCGCCCTGGCACGCCGTCTACGACCAGGCGCAGCGTTGGCTTCGGGCGGGCTGCTTCGAGATGTTGGTCCAGGACCTCAGGGCGGTGCTGCGGCTGGCCCAAGGTCGTGCGGAAGAGCCGTCCGCGGCCGTGCTGGACAGCAGGACGCTTCGTTCCACGCCGGAGAGCGGCGGGCGGGCTGCCTGGGACGGGCACAAGCGCGTCCGGGGCTCCAAGCTGCACCTGGCCGTCGACACGCTCGGCCACCTGCTGGCGCTCCATGTCACACCGGCCAACACCGATGATCGCGCCGCCGTCTCCACCCTGGCCGAGGCCGTGCAGGACGCGACCGGCGAGAGCGTGAACCTCGCCTACGTCGATCAGGGCTACACCGGCGAGCGGCCTGCCCAGGCCGCGGCCGCTCATGGCATCGCGCTCGAGGTCGTCAGGCTGCCCGAAGCCAAGCGCGGCTTCGTGCTCCTGCCCCGGCGATGGGTAGTGGAGCGCTCATTCGGCTGGTTCACCCGCTTCCGCCGGCTCGCCCGCGACTATGAGCGCTTGCCCGAGACGCTGGCGGGCCTGCACCTCGTCGCCTTCACCATCCTACTGCTCAGGCGCGCCGCAGAACTCGCCGCCAGTGCGTAACACCCTCTAG
>NZ_JBNBZS010000305.1:0-818 GCF_049629625.1 Roseomonas chloroacetimidivorans
GCCATCGCCCGTTATGGAGCCCGTTCGACTAACAGTAGTCTCCTAGCCGCCCCCCTGACCGGCGGGGCGGTTTGCGTCTGGGCGCTGACATGAGCCAGACAACCTACTGGACGACAGTCTTTTTGCACATATAGGCGCCTGCTAGGCTCTCTCCACGCCCACGGCATACTCCGCTGAATACAGCGCGGCCCACGACAAGCCCTCAGTGCGGTTTCGGCCGCCAGGTGCCGCCCTTTTGTAAAGGACGCCAACCGGGCAACATGGGCCCCGGCGCCGCGCTGCTCCGCCTGAAGGCCAGGGCTACGGTCCCGCCATGTGCAGGCCACACGAACCCGGCCGCCATTCGCCAGATCGCGCGCGCCATGCGAGACAGTGTGGGCAACATGCAGCCCCTGCCGGGCGTTTATCCCGACTACGCGGCACCGATCGTCCGCAGCGCCGCTGATGGCGTGCGCGAGCTGGCGGCGGCGCGCTGGGCATGCCGTTGCCCGCCTTCGCCCTGAAGGGCAAGAGGACCGATCCTGGCGTGACCAATGTCCGGAACACATCCTCCCCGCACTGGCGTCGCTGACTTTCTGAGACGCATCGCTGCCTCGTGCCGCTGACCGCCTTCAGCGAGCCCGAGCGTCAGCCGGACGGGAAGTCGGTCCCGGCCTGGTTCGCCCTCGGTGAGGGCCGGCCGCTCATGTTCTTCGGAGAGATCTGGACTCCGCAGCGGACCTCTGTCCGCAAGGTAAAGGCGGTCGAGGTGGCGGCCGACCTCTTCGCCTTTCTGACACCGGAGCCCAATGCCGAGCTGGCGCCGATCCACCCCAAGG
>NZ_JBNBZS010000306.1:0-804 GCF_049629625.1 Roseomonas chloroacetimidivorans
TCCCTGCCGATGGACCTGCCAACCAGGAGAGGCCTGCTGCGCGGTCAACGGGTGCGGCGCTCGTCGCTGGAGGCGGCGCCCACTGAGGCCAGGAAAGCACGCACCGCCTCTCCCCCCGTCTCGGCAAGGCTAAATCCCCCCTCCAGGTCGCTGCGGAGCCAGCTGTGCACCATGCCTATCAGCAGGGCGTAAAGGGCCAGTGCCGCTGTCGCGGGCGTCCAGGGGGGCGAGAGGCCGTGGGGCGCCGGCAGGGTGGAGGCGCGCTCAAAGACCCGTCGGAACGCGGTGCGCAGGGCCTCGTCGGCGCGCCGTTGCCGGTCGAGCACGGGCGCCATCTCCTCGGTATACTCGCAGCGCACCAGAACCACGGTCAGGAGGCGGCGGCGGTCCGCGTCGGCCTCCAGATCCGCGAGCGCCTCGTCCAGCGCCCGGGCGAGCTCGCCCAGCGGGTCGGGGCCTGTATAGGCGGCTAGCTTCGCGAGTAGCTCCTCCGCGGGCAGGTAGGCGCACGCGTCGATTGCCAGGAACAAGTCAAGCTTGTCTCGGAAGTGCCAGTAGACGGCACCGCGCGTGACGCTGGCGACGCGCGCGATTTCCTCAAGGCTGGCGCGAGCCACACCGCGCTCGAGGAAGACGCGTACCGCGGCGTCGAGCACCGCCTTGCGAGTCCGTTCAGCCCCTTCCCTGGTACGTCGCACCATTCCGACTTAGTCCTAACTTTGAGCCTTTACATACAATCACGAATGGATACCATCAAGACGCCGCGGTTCGGCCGCGTCTTCCCCCGCTGGGTGGAGTTCTGCT
>NZ_JBNBZS010000307.1:0-787 GCF_049629625.1 Roseomonas chloroacetimidivorans
TGCTGGGTCAGGAACCGAAGTCTGACTTCGATATGTTCTTCCGCGATGCCGACCAACTCGCAGCGTACCTGAGCAAGCTGGAAGCCAGCGGCTTCCGCAAGGTGCGTGAGACAGAGCACCACGTTCACCTTCGCGGCGCACCGGGCGAGATGAAGCTGGAGATCGACGTGCAGTTGATCCGCTTCGCCTTCTACCTGGATGCGGAGGCTGTCCTCGACAGCTTCGACTTCACCATCTGCCAATTCGCCTACGACGGCGAGACGCTGACGGCGGGTGAATTCGCGCTCTGGGATCTAGGACGGAAGCGCCTCGCCATCCACCGGGTGTCCTTCCCGGTCTCCACGATGCGCCGGATGATCAAGTACGCGTCTCAGGGCTTCACGGCCTGCCCCGGCGCTATGGCGACGATCCTGCGTGAGACAGCGACCCGACCTGATCTGCAAGCTGTGCTGGATATTCAGTATGTCGACTGACCCCACCCCGCAGCCTAACCCCCAACAACCGCCGAGCCGCGCTGCGGCGTGATGGAGGTAACGATGAGCAATCTGCGATGGAAGCGCGTTGGCCGCTACGATGCCAGCAACCGCCTTCTGCGCGTCGGCCGCCTCATGTGGGAGCGCGGCGTGGTTGGAGACGGCAACGGCTATTCCGCCAAACTGTCGTTCGGGCTGTCGTGGCGCCTGCTGCCTCTGGTGCGGCGCGAGCGCGATGGCTGGCTGGTACGCGTGCTGGGGCTGCGGCTGCATTACCGGCGCGCTTACGGCGGGAGGTTCGTATGACCCAACCC
>NZ_JBNBZS010000308.1:0-780 GCF_049629625.1 Roseomonas chloroacetimidivorans
CATTACCGTGCCTGTGGTGGGCAGAGAGGCTAATTGCCATCGAAGGACCTGTCCTGGCACACTAAGCCCGGCCGGAGCGGCGGGCGCGGGGGCGCCTGTTCCACTGGCCGGAGAGGGCAGGGGGCGCGGGGGCAGTGAGCGGGACCGAGGGGAAGGACCCAGCAAAGACGGGAATTTTCGGATGCGCGCGGGGGACGGCGACCCGATGACGCCGCCCGATGGCGCCGGCGGCAGGCCGCTGCCCCCGGCCGTGCGGCGGCTGGTGCAGGAGGCGCTGCCGCCCGAGGCGCTGGCCGTGCTCTCCGGCCCGGTGGGCGAGGCGGTGGCGCAGGCGGCCGGCTACGCCGGCCGGGCGCTGTCCGACAACACGCGCCGCGCCTACGAGAGCGACTGGCGCGCCTTCTGCGCCTGGTGCGAGGCGGACGGCATCGCGCCACTCCCGGCGCCGCCGGTCGTGGTCGCCGGCCATCTCGCAAGCCTCGCCAAGGCGCTGGGCCGCAGCGGGTTGCGCCGGCGCCTCGCCGCCATCGCCCACCAGCACCGCCAAGCGGGCCACCCGTGGGAGACCCGCCACCCGGCGATCACGGCGACGATGCGCGGCATCCTCGCGACTCACGGCAAGCCCACCCGCCCCGCCGCGGCGCTCACCTCGGCCGAGGTCAAGCGCCTGCTGGCGGCCTGCGGCACCGACACGGCCGGCTATCGGGATCGCGCCCTGCTGCTGCTGGGCTTTGCCGGCGCCCTACGACGCTCCGAGATCGTCGGGATCGACCGCGAGCA
>NZ_JBNBZS010000309.1:0-766 GCF_049629625.1 Roseomonas chloroacetimidivorans
GCTGTCTTTCAGCGATACGTCGATCCCGGCATAGTACTCCATGGCTGTCCCTCGATGATGCCTGGGGCCGACCCGTTCGGACCCCGTTCCACACACCATCACTCTGAGGGACAGCCGCCCTACCGCCTAAGCCCAGGCGGCCGGCCCATTACGGCATCTAGGTTTCGTCAATGTGCCAGGAGCGCCGCCCGGCGCCGCCCTTCCCGTGCCGGCGCTGCCGCAGTTCGCCCGCTAAGATTGGTGCAAGCTTGGCCTCCCACTCCCGCACCGCCTCATGGCTGAACACAATGCCCGGATGAGGAACATCTCGGTCAGGTCCCGCAGGGCTAGGGGTAACGCAAGCGCCACAGCACCACCAGCGCGATGACGTCGCTCGGGTACTGTACTCTGTTCAGCACCCCAGAGCTGCGCTCGTTGAAGCCTCGGCCGCAGGCGCGGCACCGGAAGCGCCGGTAGCCCTGGGCCGTACGGTCCCGCCGCTCAGTTACTTCCTCCGAACCGCAGTCCACGCACTCCATCCCAGGCTCCCAGCCGCCCTTCAACCCGTAAGCAGCCTATCCACGCCTGCCCCACCTCGCCAATCCGCCCACCCCTGGCGCGAGCTCTGACAGATCCGGACGAGAGGCACCAAGTCGGCCACTAGGAGACCGTCCGGGTAACCCCATTTCGAGCTGACGCTTGGGGGCGTTGAGCGGCGCTCATGGCGCGCCCTTCCAGCGCGGGTTAGCCTGTTGCTGCCCTGGCGAGCTTGGTGAGGTTGTGGGCG
>NZ_JBNBZS010000310.1:0-745 GCF_049629625.1 Roseomonas chloroacetimidivorans
GTACGACCCGCAGAACCCGAATGATCGGCTGTTGCTGGGCGTCAAGGGCACCCTGTTCGCCGCGGAGCTGCACATCCTGCAGGCGCGGATGCACGGTGCGCTGCTGAACAAGGCGCAGCGCGGCGAGCTGGCCGTGGCACTGCCGGTAGGCTATCGCCGCAGGCCGGATGGCGTGGTCGTGCAGGATCCCGATGACGCCGTGCGGCTCGCGGTCGCGATGGTGTTCGAGCGCTTCGCGGCCTCGGGCAACGCGCGTGCCGTCCTGCGGCACTTCGTCGGCAACGGCCTCCGGCTGCCGCGCATTCTGCAGGCCGGTCCCGAGAAGGGTCAGGTCCTGTGGGCACGCCCGGCCTACGGCATGATCCACCGCATGCTCAACAATCCGGCCTATGCGGGCGCCTTCGTGTATGGGCGCGTCCGTCAGGACATCACGGCGGGCGACCCACCCACCACGACGGAGCGGCGCTTGCCGCTCGAGGAGTGGGGCATCGTCGTCCAGGGGGTTTATCCCGCCTTTATCGGCTACGACACATTCCTGGCCAACCGTCAGAAGCTCAAGGCTAACCGCTACAACTTCGAGGCCAAGGGTCGGGGTGCGGCTCGGAGAGGCTCCGCGCTGCTACAGGGTCTCGTGCATTGCGGCCGTTGCGGACGCCAGATGGGGGTCAGCTACGGCCGCCAGCAGCCACGCTACGAATGCCGGCGGGCCCAGACGCACCATGCTGAGCCCATGTGCCAATCATTC
>NZ_JBNBZS010000311.1:0-743 GCF_049629625.1 Roseomonas chloroacetimidivorans
TACCGCAAGCTCGCCAAGAAACACCACCCCGACCTCAATCCCGGAAACAAGCAGGCCGAGGACCGCTTCAAGGAGGTTTCCGCGGCCAATGAGTTGCTCTCCGACCCGGAGAAGCGGGCCCGGTACGACCGTGGGGAAATCGACGCCTCCGGCCAGGAGCGGCCCGAGCGGAACTTCTATCGTGGCTTCGCCGAGGGCCGCGAGGGAGCCCGTTACCGGCCGGGTGCCGGACCGCAGGCCGGCTTCGCATCGGGATTCAGCGAAGAGGATCTCGGCGACATCTTCTCGGATCTTTTCGGCCAGACTGCGCAGGGCAGGGCTCGGCCGAATGTCCGGATGCGGGGCCAGGACCAGCAGTACAGGATGACGGTTGACTTCCTCGATGCGATCAGGGGAGCGAGCCGGACGCTGACCCTGCCGGACGGCCGAAGCCTGGAGGTCCGTATCCCCGTCGGCATCGAGGATGGGCAGGTCATGCGTCTCAAGGGGCAGGGAAGCCCTGGCCTGAATGGCGGGCCTGCCGGGGACGCCTTGATCGAGATCCAGGTCGCTCCGCACCCGTTCTTCCGACGGGACGGTGACGACGTGCATATCGAGGTCCCGGTGACCGTGGCGGAGGCCGTCCTGGGCGGCAAGATCACGGTCCCGACGCCGACCGGGAACGTCAGTGTGACCGTCCCCAAGCGGTCCGACACGGGTGCAAAGCTGCGATTGCGCGGCAAGGGCGTGCCGGCCCATGCCGG
>NZ_JBNBZS010000312.1:0-710 GCF_049629625.1 Roseomonas chloroacetimidivorans
TTGCTAGATTGGTCCACCCCGCCTGCCTGGCCGTAGCCTGTGGCGGCTCCACGCCGACCACGAACAGAAGCGAGGAACCCGCGACGTGACCACCACGCCGGTCATTGACCGACCCGATTACAGAAGGACCTGTTAGCGCCTGAATCCTTGGCAAGGTGCGTGCGTTCTCTGGCTTTCTGGAGAACGGGATGGCGCTGACGGATGAGCAGTGGGCGGTGCTGGAGCCTCTTGTCGAGGCCTGCCGCCCGCAGGCCAAGGTACCACCTCAGCACCTGCGCCGGACCATCGGGGCCATTCTCTGGCGGCACGACAACGGCGCGAAGTGGCGGGCCCTGCCGGTGGAGGAGGGGCCCTGGTGGATGGCCGCACAGACCTTCATACGCTGGTCGCGCCTGGGCGTCTGGAAGCGCCTGCTGAGCATGGCGCAGGACCGAGGCATGGGGCTCGGCATGACCTTCCTCGACGGCACCTCCGTGCGGGCGCACGCCAAGGCCGCCGGGGCGGCCAAAAAGGCGCGACAGCGGCGGAGCGGGACGAGCGTGAGGCACTTGGTCGCTCTCGTGGCGGCTTCGGCACCAAGATCGTACCCATCCGCCGACGGCCGCCTTCCCTGGCCTGGGTGCCCGCTGATCTTACTGACGTTCGTAAGAGTGTCGGTAAGGGCAGGTGGGTGGGATGGAGATCATCAGCGGGGTCGAGCGGCGTCGGCG
>NZ_JBNBZS010000313.1:0-699 GCF_049629625.1 Roseomonas chloroacetimidivorans
TAGGTTGGGATCGCGCTTCTCCGTGTGTTCCCGCGACATTATCAGCGTGCACCTTGATACTGCAAAGGTGGAACGAGCGCTGCTTTTTCACTCCGGAGAGCCATTTGTCTCCGAAGCTCGGGACTTGGGCAAGTTAGTCTACAAGGTTTAGTTCCTTGTAATTACGCTGTCTTTTCTGCCAAGCCCCGCCCGGAGTTGGCAGTTCTGATTGCCTCCCGCTGAACTCCTCGGACATCTGCACGCTAAGCCTCCACCCGCTCCAGGCGGAAGCCGGAGGCGTGGCGAGAGGCGACGTTGCTTCGACTGCCCGCTTCCACCCGCAGACACGAGGCTCCCCATGGCAAATCTCCCTCCCCTTCCGCCCGCAGGTCGCGCCCCCCAGGGCGGCAAGAATGCCACCGGCAAGGCCAACCCCAAGGACGCCCGTGCTGGCGCCAGCACCAGCGGCAAGCAGGGCGGCGTGAGCAGCGCCACACAAAGCAACCGCAAAACCGGGGACCGCTGAGCGAAGCGGCATCAGCGCTCCCCCTCTCCATCGGTAAGGTTCTGAAGCATGGTCAAGCGACGCAAACAGGAAGAGATCGCCGGGGTTCTCGAATTCGAAGGGCACACCGCCGAAGACGCGGTGTTCAAGGAATGGATGGAGGATCACCGGTCCCGGAACGGTGGAAAGCTCCGGGTGAGCAAGGGCGCCACAGG
>NZ_JBNBZS010000314.1:0-667 GCF_049629625.1 Roseomonas chloroacetimidivorans
CGAACTCCCATGCAGGCCGGCGGTCCGTGACCGCGTAAGAGGCCGGACAGATGGCAGCATCCGACTACGCGTCACCGCAATTCTGAAGTTTTCCCTTGCCCTGAAGGGGGCGTCCACAGATGTTGCACGGGTCGCCGGTGTGGGCGTGCTGATCCCTACCGGTGTTTCGGATCACGTGATGCGGACATACTCGGGGCGACCAAGGTCGAGCATGCGGTTCAGGACGTTGGCAGCGATCGCTACCTCGCTCGCCTGACGTTCGTCCGTGTGCGAGCGCAGCGTGTCCCCGATCACCCGCTTCCAGCGTGAGATATCGGCCTCGACCAGAGCACGCCCGTTGTAACGGGTGTCCTCTGCCAGCTGATGCGGCCACGCTGCGCAATGGCTTCGATGTGCTGGTCGCGCTGTGTCGGTGCCGTTTCGGCCGCTTCGCTCGGCACTGCACTGGACCGCGGTGGCACGATGACGGCCGCATCATGATGTGGGGTGGCGACTGCCTCGTAGACATCGTCCCGATCGAACGCACCATCGGCAGTGAATGGGATCTGTCAGCGCTCGCGCCAGAGCTGCCGTCACCCGCCGGCTGATGCTATCAGCCTATGCCGCCTCAAGGAGGGCAAGCACGGTTGCTGCACGACGGAAATGAAGCATGCGACGGCGGCTTGCG
>NZ_JBNBZS010000315.1:0-664 GCF_049629625.1 Roseomonas chloroacetimidivorans
AAATGGGCCAAGCCGGACACGTTCGGCGCGATCGGCCGCGCCCCCACGGGCCGCGACCGGAACGGCAAGCTGCGGATGCATACCCAGTGCGGCCTGCTGATGCACTCCAGCCTCGTCGTCACGCCCGAGGGGCTACCCCTCGGGCTGGCCGCAGCCAAGCTCTGGACACGGTCCAAGTTCAAGGGGGCCAACGCGCTAAAGCGGCACATCAACCCAACGCGCGTGCCGATCGAGGAGAAAGAGAGCATGCGCTGGCTCGCCGGTCTGGAGGCCGCCACGGGGCTGCTCGGCTCGCCCGACCGGCTGGTGCATGTCGGTGACCGAGAGAACGACATCTTCGAGTTCTTCTGCGCCGCCCGCACGCTCGGCACCCACTTCCTCGTCCGCACCTGCGTGGACCGCTTGGCGCTCGACGGCAAGCGCACGGTCGCCGCAGTGATGGCGGGAGTGCCGCCAGCCGGTGTCCACAGGATTGAGGTAACGGGTGAGGATGGCACCGTCAGCACGGCTGAGCTGGAGCTGCGCTTCGCGCGCGTCCGCGTGCTGCCGCCCATCGGCAAGCAGAAGCGCTACCCCGCACTCGACCTCACCATTCTCCATGCCCGTGAGACGAGCGAGCCGGTGGGTCGCGCCCGGCTTGAGTGGAAGCTCGCCACCGACCTGG
>NZ_JBNBZS010000316.1:0-644 GCF_049629625.1 Roseomonas chloroacetimidivorans
TTGCTAGATTGGTCCACCCCGCCTGCCTGGCCGTAGCCTGTGGCGGCTCCACGCCGACCACGAACAGAAGCGAGGAACCCGCGACGTGACCACCACGCCGGTCATTGACCGACCCGATTACAGAAGGGCCTGTTAGCGCCTGATCCAGTCGAGTGTGGCGGCGAGGTGGAGGACGCCGAGGAAAGACGAGGCAGTTTTCTCGTAGCGCGTCGCCACGGCGCGCCACTCCTTGAGCCTGGCCCAGAGGCGTTCGACACGGTTGCGGTTGTTGTAGATCCAGTCTGGATAGGCGACTGAGGCCTCGTTCCTCTTGGGCGGTATCGCGGGACGTGCGCCGAGGTCCCAGACGTGCTCGCGAAAGGCATGGCTGGAGTAGCCGCGGTCGCCCACCACCCAGAGCGGCACGCCGGGAAGCGTGGCGAGGAGGGGCGCGGCGTGGGGCAGTTCGTGCGCTTGCCCCGGCGCCAGTGAGAAGGCGACGGCGCGGCCTGCGCTGTCGGCGATCACGCAGATCTTGGGTATCCATCCGGCCGGGGCCGCGGGCTATCGAGCGCAGACGTGCTGACCGCGCTCACCGCTTCTGGTCGAGGCAGAGTTCCTTGAGGCTTTCGATGCCGTGCTCGGTGAATTTGAGCGTCGCGCGA
>NZ_JBNBZS010000317.1:0-622 GCF_049629625.1 Roseomonas chloroacetimidivorans
GCGATGCGCTGATTGCCGAGCGCGACGCGGCGCTGGCCGAACGCGATGCCGAGTTGCGCAACGCGGGCTACGAGATCGAGAAGCTGAAGATCCAGCTGGCGACGCTGCGGCGCGACCGCTACGGCCGGTCCTCCGAGAAGCTGGCGGCCGAGGCCGACCAGCTCGAGATGCTGATCGGCGACCTTGAGGAGGACCAGGCCGAGCGCGAGGCCGCGGCAGAGAAGGAGCACCGGACCAAGGACAAATCCGGCAACCAGCGCAAGCCCGCCACGCGCCGCCCGCTGCCCGAACACCTGCCGCGCGAGACCGTGGTGCACGAGCCCGTCCTCGCCTGCCGCTGCGGCTGCACCGATCCCGCCCGCCTGACGCGGCTCGGCGAGAGCATCACAGAGGTGCTGGAGAAGATCCCGGCCAGGCTGAAGGTGATCCGGCACGTCCGGCCGCGCTATGCCTGCCGGGCTTGCGAGGCCATGCTGCAGGCGCCTGCCCTGGCCTTGCCCATCGAGCGGGGCCGGCCCGGGCCCGGCCTGGTGGCGCATGTGCTGGTCTCCAAGTACCTCGACGGCCTGCCGCTGTTCCGGCTCTCGGGCATCCTGGCGCGCGAGGGGGTGGAGATTGAGCG
>NZ_JBNBZS010000318.1:0-592 GCF_049629625.1 Roseomonas chloroacetimidivorans
CGCGGGAGCGATGAGCCACCGGCCGTGGGAGGGATCACCCAGCAGGGCCGCGAAAAATGGAGCGGAGTCAAATCGAGGCATTCCCAGCCAGTCAATCGACCCGTTGCGTCCGACGAGAGCCGCGGTCTCGCAATTTCCGATCAGGCCATAATCTTCAATCCGTTCCGGCATCGAGGCCTCTCTGCTGAGTCGAAACCAGTCGGCAATGTGTAAGTCGTGATGCTTGCCGTGCCGATGAGCGGCGGAAGCTTTTGCACCTCGATGCCGTCAACTGCATGGGTTGGCTGAATCGCCCGGCGCCGACGGCGACCCAGATGTGCAGCCAGAAAGATGAGGCCATCGGACGCAGAGGAAAACGCCTGCGGGCCATTAATAATCATCCATCCGGCGCTTCAACTCCGCCTCTGCCGCGACGTGCAATGGGGCGTCAGGCAATTGCGTCGATGATGGCGGGTGGCTTGTACCGGCAGAGAGACACGGCAGCCCAACCGGAGCTCTACAGATGCGCATCCCAACCTCCGCCGAGTGACTTGTAGGCGGCCACCAGGTCGGTATCGAGGGCTGCGGCCGATTGCGCCAGCGCCAGTTCCGC
>NZ_JBNBZS010000319.1:0-582 GCF_049629625.1 Roseomonas chloroacetimidivorans
GCTCACCGCCCTTCCCTCCCCTCGCTCTCGACCACCCCCTGGGCGGGGGCGCGGTTCAGGTAGCGGCAGACCCACCAGTGAAAGCCGAGGGCCATGGCGGTGTATTGCCAGCCCACGAGCACCGCCTTGGTCGAACCGAACCCGAGGCACCACGCGAGCCCGCTTCCTCCGATGCAGCCGATCATGACGATGAGCCGCGCAGGCGGCGGTGAGGGACGTCCGCCAGCGGCTTTTCCGCCCTCCCCGCTACCCTGCCCTACCCGGCCCTCAGAAACGCCGCCCACGGCGCTCCCAGACGCGTCTCTGGCCGTGTTGGGGGTCATGGGCGGGCGTCCTGGGGTCGCAGAGCCTGCCGGCACTCCTCCGCCACGATCAGGAGGCTGTGCAGAGCGTCGCTTAGGTACGACTGGACAGGGCTCTCCTCATTGATCCGACACGCCGCAACGTGCACCTGGCTGGCAGCCTCGAGCGCGTTGGTCATGCACACCGAGAGGTGCATCCGGGTCCGGGATGCCTTGGCCTCTAGTGCCTTGATCGCAGCCTCGGGATCGTACTCGTCCTGAGCGTCCATCACTTCCCCTC
>NZ_JBNBZS010000320.1:0-570 GCF_049629625.1 Roseomonas chloroacetimidivorans
TCATGGTGTTCAAGCTCGTCATGGCCGCGGCCAAGACCTGGCGCAGGCTGAAGGGCGAGAACCAGTTGCCCAAGCTCATCCAGGGCGTCACATTCAAGAACGGCGTCGAGGTCACCAACACGCCAGCACAGAACGCCGCCTGATCACCGCGTCACCCAAATTCCCGCATAGCTCCGCAGCGGCGCCACGGCAGGATTCCGAGGTGGCTGCGTCAGCCCCTACACGCGCACCGAAGAAGCGCCCCCCTGGCTTGGGAAGATAGCGCCGAATCATGGCCTTTGGCCAGCAGTGCTAATAACAACCGCCTTGGTCGCTGAATCGGGTGTGATTCCGCCAGCGTCACAGGCGTAACTCGCTCCTTCCGGTAGTCGCCTGGGAAGTTGGAATGGCGTTGGCGATCACGCGACAGGACCGGTCGACGGCCGAACTCCGGAAGTCGGCGGCTAGGAGACCGTCCGGGTAACCCCATTTCGAGCTGACGCTTGGGGGCGTTGAGCGGCGCTCATGGCGCGCCCTTCCAGCGCGGGTTAGCCTGTTGCTGCCCTGGCGAGCTTGGTGAGGTTGTGGGCG
>NZ_JBNBZS010000321.1:0-546 GCF_049629625.1 Roseomonas chloroacetimidivorans
TGGAACCACAGCGACCCAGATGTCGCGCCCAGCATGTCCTTCATCGGGGACAAGGCACCCTGGTGGGTCTGGTTTACCGTCGTTGGCTTGGCCGCGATTTGCCAGCCCCTGGCGCTGCATCTGGACGATCCTGACGACCCGCGACACCCGCTGCTCCAGCCTCAGAAGTGGTTCCGCTTCGTCCTGGCCGGCCTGATCGGCTGCTGGTTCTTCATTCTGTACTGGTCGATGTGGGCCAAGCTCGGTCCGCACCACGTGGAGGCGCTGTACCTCATGCTGGTCGGGATGAACGCCTACATCGTCGCGCACGTCCTCTTTCGAGCCCGCGATTGATGGATGCCATACCGGTCGATCTGCTCAAGCAGATCCACCCGGTCTATGGCGGCGCCATCGGCTTTGGGTTCTGGGTACTCATCCAGTGCTGGAGAGCCTGGAGGGAGTTTAAGCGCGAACAGCGCAACGGGTCACGGGAGAACGTCAAGAAAGAGGATGGCCGGCAAGGTCGCCTGGTCAACGGGTTCGCTGCGCTGGATGCGAGCCGGGACA
>NZ_JBNBZS010000322.1:0-534 GCF_049629625.1 Roseomonas chloroacetimidivorans
GACCGCCGTCAGCGGAGAGCAGCCATGCCATGCTCCACGACCAGGATCTGGGCGCGCCTGCCGATCGAGGCGCAGACCGCGATGACACAACTCTGGGCCGAGCTGATGTTCCGGCACGCGGCCCGCGAGCGGGAACACGAGGGAGTGCTTCGTCATGACGGACGGTCATCCCAAGGTGGAGGCGCGACATCTACGGCTGCTCGCCATCGTCTACATCCGCCAGTCCACGCCGCAGCAGCTGCAGAACAACCAGGAGAGCACCCGCCGCCAGTATGAGCTGGCCCGGCGTGCCCGGCAGATGGGCTGGCCGGAGATGGCCGTGCGCGTCATCGACGACGACCTCGGGATGTCCGGCGCGAGTAGCCAGCATCGCGTGGGCTTTCAGCGCCTCGTCGCATCCATCGGTATGGGCGAAGTCGGCATCATTCTGGTGACCGAGGTATCGCGCCTGTCGCGCCTGAACAGCGACTGGCACAGAGTGATCGAACTCTGTGCGGTGTTCCGGACGCTCATTGCTGATGAGGATGGCGTGTA
>NZ_JBNBZS010000323.1:0-530 GCF_049629625.1 Roseomonas chloroacetimidivorans
GTGCAGGCCCGAGAGGAAGCAGCATGTTCGGAACGGGCATCGTGGTGTGGTTTGGCCAGCACCCAATTCCGCTCATCCTGGTAATGTTCTTCTTCTTTGCCGTGATCATGTCCGCGTTTGCTCTTTGGGTGCGACGCGCCGGCCAGTCCAAGGCTGATCGGCCGGAGTGACTGCCGTCTCCGATGCCGAGACGCCCTCGGCAAGCTTACAATTCGCGTATAGAAACGACATTGGTTGATAATATAGGTTCATTCTGTTACGCCCTCCCGGTTTCCACAGCCGAGGAAAGACTTGGTGTTTTTCTCGGTTCCGCCTGGTTTCGCGTTGATTGCTGATGTCCGGATCGCCAGCGACGCAAGCATCCTCAATAAGCCTCCCTTCATAGTCGAGTTCGAAGCACATGACGGCATGCGGCAGGTCAGGCTCTCGCCGCGACGCTTCAGAGAACTCGGGGTCCTGGATGCCCTTCTGACTGGGCGGCCTATTCCCATCCCGAAGCCCTAGCCGATGAGGCTGGGCAGCAGCGAGGC
>NZ_JBNBZS010000324.1:0-511 GCF_049629625.1 Roseomonas chloroacetimidivorans
GACGACATCCTCAAGGGCGGCGCGGGCAACGACACCATCGTCTTCAACAACGGTGCCCTGACCGCGGGCGACACGGTGGATGGCGGCGCGGGCTATGACGCGATCCGCCTGCTGGGCGGCGGCACGCTGGCGGATGCGGCCTTCACCCAGGTCTCGAATATCGAGGGCATCTCGATCGGCGCCGGCACCTACAGCCTCACCCTCGGCGAGGAGGCCAAGGCCGCCTTCACCGACGGCAATGTCCGCGTGGCCGCCAGCGGGGCCACGAGCGTCAGCCTGGATGCGGGCAGCCTCGGCATCGACGGCTACCGCTTCAGCTTCACCGGCAGCGGCGGGGCGGACACGGTGGTGATCGGGGGCAATGTCGCCACCATCACCGGCGGGGCCGGGGCGGACAGCTTCGTCCTGACGCCGGAGGCCTTCTACGCGGCCACCATCACCGACTTCCAGGACGGCATCGACCACCTCGTGATCGATGACGCCCTGATCCCGGCCTCGCTCGACACCCCGG